>JAISMU010000136.1 GCA_031276635.1 Deltaproteobacteria bacterium
TGGCAATGGTTGGATAATCTCAATTATTCTGAGCCAATTTGGCCTACTTTTCTCAGTCAAAAGTAGGCCACCCGTCGGATGAATTTTTTCCTATTCTCAAATAGCCGGCCACCTCTATCAGATCATCAGCCAAAACAATTGACTTAGAATCAGCAAAATAAGCGCTCAACCTGAGCAGTAAATGTTTGGCCGCCTTATTTGCGCAATTTTGCTTATGGCAATCATTTTATTTTTTATTTAATTCCAGAGCAATTCCAATGACCGCTTTAAGTTCAGCTGAAAACCAAGAAACAATCAAAATATATTCTCAATAGTTTTAATTGGTGTATTTTTATATATTATTATACAAATAATTAATATATTTATTGTATTAAGAAAATTATATTTAGTTTTAGATGCTTAAAAATGTTTAATACTTTTATATAATTTTGAAAATAATAAATAGTATATAATTATTGATTTAAATTAGTCAATTACTTATTAAATTAATATTATATACTATATCAGCTATGATTTTTTAATAATTTAGCGTTTATTATTTGTTATAATAGTGTTACTAATTTTTTAGTATTTTTTTATTATACAAATTTATTAAAAATTAAATTATATTATAATTTATTCGTATATTTGGCTTTATAATGTTAATATTTCAACAATACAATTTAATTTAAAATTTATTTATTCATAATAAAATCAATAATTTACAACAATTAATAATATTTTATAATATATATTTTTATAGTTTATATATAAATTTATATATTAAATATATATTTTTATATATTATAAATAAATAACTATAAAAACTAAAAATGAATAAATATTTTTAAATGTTGCCTTTTAAGAAGAGTCTTCTAGGAAACGAACCTGTTTAATTAAATTAGCGGCTGCCGTTCCCGGCTGTTGAGGCTCTCAAAAAATACTTACCTCATACTTTGGGTCATTTAAGGTTGCCTATTTTATGAGAAAATAAGGCTAAAAAATATATATAGGCGCATATTTTTATGTAAAATATTATCTTTATTGTTGTTATTTATTTTTAATATATTTTTAATTCAATAAAAAATCAATTTTTAGATTATATATAATTTATAGTTAATATTTTTTAATTAAAACAAATAAATAAATCATTTTAATAAAATATCTTATCTAAATATTAATAAGATCATTTTCTCATCAAGGGCCCTTCAGGAGGCCGAGCCAAATTTACAGTCGCCGCGCCTCTGGGGCCGGATTTGCTATTAGATGTTGTTTAGGCTATTATCTTGAAGATTTGACGAGGTCAAGCCAGAAAACCTCTGACTTTGGTCAAGGCAATCCTGGCCTTTAATACCTGAAAATATCGTTCTGGTCGTTTGTAACCCTCGGTCGGCGCGAAAATTTTGATATTATATTTATGTTTTAGGCTTTTTACATGAATTTAAAACTTTATAACACTATGAGTCGCGGTTTGACTGAGGTGGACCCCCTCAAACCCGGCCACATCGGTTTGTACGCTTGCGGCCCGACTGTCTATGACCACGCGCACATCGGGCACGCCCGGGCGACAGTCGCCTTTGACCTTCTGACCCGCTACCTGATCGACCAGGGCCTGAAAGTCAATTATGTGCGCAATTTTACCGATGTCGATGACAAAATCATCAAGCGGGCGCAGGACTTGGGCCGCCCCTGGCTGGAGCTGGCCGAGGAGCATATCCAGAGCTTCAATGAGGATATGGCCGCCCTGGGTTGCCTGGCCCCGACCCACTCCCCCCGGGCCACCGAGTATATCGAGGCCATGCTGGAGGACATCCAGAGCCTAGTCGGCTTAGGCCGGGCTTACGAGGTCACCGGGGACGTTTACTTTGACGTGGCCAGCTTTCCTGATTATGGGCGCCTGTCGGGCCGGGACCCGGCCGACCAGGAGGCCGGGGCCCGGGTGGCGGTGGACTCCCGCAAGAAAAACCCGACCGATTTTGCCTTGTGGAAGGCGGCCCGGCCAGGCGAGCCGGCCTGGCCCAGCCCCTGGGGGCTGGGGCGACCGGGCTGGCACACCGAGTGCTCGGCCATGAGTTACCGGCTATTGGGGCCGAGTTTTGACATTCACGGGGGCGGCCAGGATCTGATCTTTCCCCACCATGAAAACGAGTTGGCGCAAGCTCGAGCCCTGGGGCGGCCTATGGCCAGAATCTGGGCCCACAATGGTTTCATCAACATCAATAACGAGAAGATGTCCAAGTCCCTGGGCAACTCCTTTAACGTGAAAAAAGTCCTGGCCATTTTTCCAGCCGAAACATTGCGCTATTTCCTGGTGGCCAAACATTACCGGGGCCCCCTGGACTTTTCCGAGGAGGCTCTCCTGGAGGCCTGGCGCGCCTTGGAGCGGATCTATCGGGCTCTGGTTGTCGCGCCGGCCAGCCAGGTTGACCCAGCCCGGGAGCCGGCGGAAGTCACCCAGGCCCGGGCCAGCTTTAACGCGGCCATGGACGATGACTTGAACACCGCCCAGGCCATGGGGGTGGCCCACGAAATGGCTCACGCCCTCAATCGCGAGAGCCAGGCCGGTCGTCATGAGCTGGCCGCTTTTTATCGCCAGGCTCTCCTGGGCCTGGGCGAGGTGCTGGGGTTGTGGCGGGGGGACCCGGCGGCTTTTCTGGCTTTGCCCAAACCCGGCTCGCGGACGGTCTCCCTGGCCGTCGTTGAGGAGCTGCTGGCGAGCCGGGCCCAGGCCCGGGCTCAACGGGACTGGGTGGAGGCGGATCGCTTGCGGGCGGAGTTAAGCGACCTGGGCGTGGTCGTTGAGGACAAGGCGGGCCAGACCACCTGGCGCTACGCTTAAAGCTCATGCCATCTTTTGAGCTCATCTCCGACTTTCAGCCTGAGGGCGACCAACCCCAGGCCATCAGCCAGCTGGTGGGCAACCTGCGGGATGGGGTTCGCGATCAGGTTCTTTTGGGGGTGACTGGCTCGGGCAAGACTTTCACTATGGCCAATGTCATCGCCCAGCTTGGTCGGCCCACCCTGGTCCTGGCTCCCAATAAGACCTTGGCCGCCCAGTTGTATGGGGAATTCAAGGGTTTTTTCCCGAACAACGCGGTGGAGTATTTTGTCAGCTATTATGACTACTACCAGCCCGAGGCTTACATTCCCCAGTCCGACACCTTCATTGAGAAGGACAGCCAGATCAATGAGGCCATAGACCGGTTGCGCCACTCGGCCACCCGGGGCCTCTTTGACCGCGGGGACATCGTCATAGTGGCCTCGGTCTCTTGCATTTACGGCCTGGGCTCCCCGGAGTCGTATCAGGCCCTGTCCCTGAGCCTGCGGGTGGGGGAGAGCCGGCCGCTGGAGGAAATCCTGGCTCGCCTGGTGGAAATGCAATATGAGCGAAATGACTATGACTTTCATCGGGGAGTTTTTCGGGTCCGAGGGGACGCTCTGGAGATCTTTCCCGCCTACGAGGAGGATGAGTCGGTTCGGGTGGAGTTTTTCGGGGACACGGTGGAAAGCCTGCGGCTGGTCGATCCTCTGTTGGGCCAGGCCCGGCGCTCGGTGAGTGAGATTCGGCTCTATCCCGGCAGCCATTACGTGAGCGACAAGGAGAACACCAAAAAGGCCATGGCCTCCATTCAGGAGGAGCTGGCTGAGCGTCTTCGGGAGTTGATGGGGCAGGGGCGGCTTTTGGAGGCCCAGCGTCTGGAGCAGCGGACCAACTTTGATCTGGAGATGATGCGCGAGTTGGGGTGGTGCCACGGCATTGAGAATTATTCCCGGCATCTGACCGGTCGTCAGCCCGGCGAGCCCCCCCCGACCCTTTTGGATTATTTTCCCCAGGAGTTTCTGCTGATTGTCGATGAGAGCCATATCGCCCTCCCGCAGGTCCGGGCCATGTGGCGAGGGGACCGGAGTCGCAAGTCCACCCTGGTGGAGCACGGTTTTCGGCTGCCGTCGGCCCTGGACAACCGACCGCTGACGTTTGAGGAGTTTAACGAGCGACTCCATCAGGCCATCTACGTCTCGGCCACCCCGGCCGACTATGAGCTGGAACTCTCCGGCGGGGTGGTGGCTGAGCAGGTTATCCGGCCCACTGGCCTGGTGGACCCGCTAATGGAGACGCGCCCGGCTCAGGGTCAGGTGGATGATCTGCGCAATGAGATCGTCAAAAGGGCGGCCAAAAATGAGCGAACCCTGGTCACCACCTTGACCAAGCGCATGGCCGAGGATTTGACCGAGTACCTCTCGGAGCGAGGGGTGCGGTGCCGGTATTTGCATTCGGATATCAAGACCATTGAGCGGGTTGAGCTTTTGCGGGATTTGCGGGCCGGGGTTTATGATGTCCTTATCGGCATAAATCTGCTGCGGGAGGGGCTGGATCTGCCGGAGGTCTCCCTGGTGGCCATTCTGGACGCGGATAAGGAAGGCTTTCTGCGGTCGGCCCGTTCCCTCATCCAGACCTGCGGTCGGGCCGCCCGCAACGTGGCCGGCCAGGTCATCCTCTACGCCGATAAGACCACCGCGGCCATGCGGGAGGCCATAAACGAAACCCAGCGGCGGCGAGAAAAGCAGATGGCTTATAATCTTGAGCGGGGCATTACCCCGAAGACGGTCCTGAAAAACCTTGAGGGCTTGGCCGGGGTTATCGCCGGGGCCGACTACCTGAAAGCGCCCAGCCCCAAAGAGGCCCCGGTCCCGACCTCGCCGGTGGCTCTGCCGGAGCTGATTCGGAGCCTGAAGAAAGAGATGCGCCAAGCGGCTGACAACCTGGATTTTGAGAAAGCCGCCCAATTCCGGGATCAGATCCGGCGATTGGACGCCCAGGCCCTGGCCTTGGGTTAGGCGGGATTTCCGGTGACGGCGGTCGCGAGGTGATCTGGAATTTTCGACCATACGACCCTGGTCTGGCCAGGGTTTTGGCCACGGAATTGGGGCGTCCCCTCAAGTTCGGCGAGTTCCTGACCGCTCGGGGTTTCCGGGGGGCTCAGGAGGCCCGCGATTTTCTGAGCGGGGAGTTGCGGGGTTTGCCGGCCCCGGAGACTCTGCCGGGGCTGGAGCGGGCGGTGGAGCTTTTTCTGGAGGCTCGCCGCCAGAAGAAGATCGTGGCCATTGTTGGGGACTACGATGTCGATGGCCTCACGGCCACCGCCCTTATGTGGCGGATTCTGCGGGATCTGGGCTATGAGGTCATTACCCGCGTTCCCAATCGGCTCACGGAGGGTTATGGTCTCTCGCCGCTGGCGGTGCGTGAGCTTTTGGAGCGGGGGGCCGGGCTTTTGGTGACCGTGGACTGCGGGGTCTCGGATCAGGAGGCCATTGAGTTGGCTGACCAGGCCGGTCTCCCGGTGGTGGTGACCGACCATCACCAGCTACCGCCCAAGCTGCCTAAGGCTCAGGCCATTTTGAACCCGCACCTGGGCGAGGCCTGGAAGAGCCATCCCCTGGCCGGGGTGGGGGTGGCCTTCATGCTGGCCTGGGGCCTGCAGCGAGCCTTGAAGAGGGAAGGGGTGGAGCTGAGCGTCTCCCTGGTTGAGCACCTGGCCCTGGTGGCTCTGGGCTCCGTCGCCGACTTGGCTCCCCTGCGGGGGCCCAATCGGATCCTGGTCCGGCACGGCCTTAATTTTCTGGCTCGCTGCGCTTGGCCGGGGTTGGTGGCCCTGCGGCGGAAGGCTTTGCGCAATGAGGGGCAGGTCACGACCCGGGACGTGGGGTTCCGCCTGGGGCCGCGAATCAACGCGGCTGGCCGCCTGGGGCAGGCCGAGATCGCTTTGGAGCTCCTTCTGGCCACGGATCAGGCCAAGGCTGAGGAATTGGCCGAGCGCCTGGAGGCCTTGAACCAGACCCGACTGCGCGAGCAGAGCCGGCTGCTGGAGGAGGCCATGGAAAAGCTGGCTGACCAGGAGCTGGAGTCCGAGGGGGCGCGGGTGGTGGTTTTGGCCGGGGCCGGCTGGCCCCGGGGCATTCTGGGGTTGGCGGCCACGCGGGTGGCCGAGCTGACCAATCGGCCCACCATTATATTGAGTGTGGACGGGGACCTGGCTGTGGGCAGCGGGCGGAGCGTGGCTGGCTTCAACCTTTTTGAGGCCCTGGAGCCTCTGCGGGATCTGTGCCTGTCCTTGGGGGGGCACGCCCAAGCGGCCGGGCTCAAGATCCAGGTGGCCCAGCTACCCAGGTTCCGGGCGGCCCTGGAGGTTGCGGCCCAGCGTCAGGCTCCTCCGCCGGTCGAGCCAGAGCTGGACGTGGACCTGTTGGTGGACCTGCCGGATCTGGCGGTCATCGCGCCTATCCTGGCCAAGATGGAGCCTTTTGGGCCCAGTAACCCGGCCCCGGTGGCTGTGGCTCGCGGGACGGCGGTTCTGGAGGCCAGCCCCACTCGGACCGGGGGCGACCAGCACATGATGCTGCGGCTCTTTGATGGGTCGACTCGGGTCAATCTGGTCGGTTTCGGTCTGGCCCCGCGGCTGCCGGAGATCGGCTCCCGACTGGATGTGGCGGTTATGTTGGAGACGGAGAGGTTTGGGCGCCCAGAGCCCAACTGGCGGCTGTTGGATTTCAAGGCCCCGGCCTAGTGAGGGGCGGAGCGGAAATTTTTTTTCCGGATTGGGGTTGACCAAAGATGGATAGCCTGTCCCAGGCCGAGGAGGCCTTAAGGCTCGACAAGCTCACCGAGGCGGAGGCTTCGCTCAAGCAGGTTCTGGAGCGGGAGCCGGATAATCTCCGGGCCTTGATCGCCTGGGGGGTGGTCGGGCTGCGGCTCAAGAATTTCAGCCAGGCCCAGAGCGCCTTTGAGCGGGTTCTGACCCTGAGCCCGGATAACCAGCAGTCGCGCAAGAATCTGGTCATCGCTATCCTCTCCGGCCCGCGCCCCGAGTTGGCCCGACCGCACCTGGAAACCCTCTTGGCCCAGAACCAGAATGACTATCAACTCTGGGCCATGCTTTCCCAGGTGGAGAAGACGGTGGGGAATCTGGCGGCCAGTCAGGAGGCTGGCGAGAAATCCCTGCTTTTGAATCCCGCCCAGCCGGGCTTGCGGGCCTGGCTGAATTCCCTGGCCCAACCGGCGGAGGCCAAACCCTCGACCCGACCGCGGGTGACTCAGTTGACCTTTCTCTGCCCGCCTGGCCAGGAGGGGGAGATCGACCTTCTGGGGGCTTATCTGGACAGATCGCTGACAGTTAAGAAGGTGGTCAGCCTCCGCGAGGATCCTTACCTGGCCGCCCTATCGGGCCGGACGGCCCTGTGGGTGGAGGGCCTCAACCCCCGCTCGGCCCCGTGGCTGGCTCGCCTGACTCCCGGCCCTCGACCGATCATCCTGCGCCTAGGCCCGGAGGATCTGGTTGATCCGACCACCTTTTCCCTGGGGGCGGTTAATGGGGTTCTGGCCGAGACCAAGGCCATTTTGGAGCTTTTTCTGGCCAAGGGGGCCCGGCTGGCCGATGGGGCCAAACTTTTGATCGCCCCTCGGGCCCAGGATTTTAGTCGGATTGATCTCAGTCGGATTCAGGCCGCGTCATCCGCCCCCACCGAGCCGACTGGGGGAGAGTCCGCCGCCCTCGCGGGTTCGACCGAGGCGGCCTCGGGGGACCCCAAACAACCCCTGAGCCTAGCTTATCTGGGCCCCTGGAACGAGCCGGGGCTGACCCTGGAGGCCTTTAAGCTCGTCCGGGAGCGGGATCCTCAGGCCACTTTGTGGTCTCTGCTCAGGCCGAAAAGCATGGAGCTCGCCCGCCAGGTGGATTATTATCTGGCTAAAAACGGCTTGGCCGGGAAGGTCTTTTTCTCCGGCCCCAGCCTCGGGCGCGAGGATTTCTTTAAAGGCCGGACCCATGTCCTGGCCACCTGGGGCCTGGCTGGGGGCGTCGAGGTGCCCCAGGCTCTGGCTCATGGTCTCAAACCTTTGATTCGCGACTGCCCGGGGGCGGGGGAACTTTTTCCCCCAGACTACCTGTGGGCTGGCCTGGGGGATCTGCCCGGGCTCCTGGCCGGGGCCCCGGCGGAGGCCCCGGCCGCTTGGGCTAAACGTCTTAGCTCGGTCGCCACTTTGGCGGAGAAGGTTCTGTCCCTTCTGGGTTAAGCCTCAGGGGTGGTCTTTTTCCGATGTCTGGCCCGCTAGCTTGGCCGCGGGCGACTCTTCTCGCCTGGTAAGGGTTGGAAAATGTCTCAATTAAGCCACACCGATATCATCACCCTGGCTCGTGAGGCCAAAGGTATTTTGGAGGTCTGTGACCGAGTGACCGAAGCCGCCCGCCATCATCTGGGGGACGCGGGCGAGGTCGACTTCGGGCCAAGCCAGATCGAGAGCGCCCGGCTGCGGGACTCGGAGGATTACAAGGCCCTGAGGTGCCTGCGGACCCCGATAGTGGCCCGGGTGGGGGCCAAGGACTCGGCTAATCGGACCAGGGTGCATTATATCTGCCCTTGCGATCCTCCCCCAGGCTGCCGGCGGGCCATGCTGGTCAACGCCTTCTCGCCCTTTGGCCAGATCCTGGTCGCCAGGCCCGGGGATATTTTTGAGACCCCTGACGGGGAAAGACTGGCCATCACCGACAAGACTACCCTGGCCCCAGAGGATTACAGCCGCCAAAAGGACATTTTTGACGCCCTTTTTGAGTACAAGGACCATTACAAGGCCCGCCTCAAATCCCTTCGGGAGACTCAGGACCGGATGGCCGAGCCTCGCTTCAGCCAGAAAAAACCCCCCGACTTGGAGGGCGCCCCGAGCGACACCATCCTCATTCTGGAGGGCGAGCCGGACGATGAGGTTGAGGTGGTGATCGACGAGGAAACCGAAATTCTTTCCCCAGCCCCGCGGGTTCGCCTGGCCGACAAGGGTTTAAGTCTGGTGATCTCCCCCCATCTGGATTCGCGCCAGGACCAGATCTGTCGCCAGCCGTTGGGCTCGCGCCTCTTGATCGTTGGGCCGCCGGGCTCAGGCAAGACCATGACCATGATCCGACGGCTGGATTTTAAGATCTCCCGGGAGTGCCTGACCGGCGAGGAGGAGGCGGTCCTGGACCGGCTGGAGGGGGCCGGCTATCCGCCGCTGGCCATCAGCTGGCGACTCTTCACCCCCACGGAAACCTTAAAGAGGTATTTGAGCGACGCCTTTCGCCAATCCCTCATTCCCGGTTACCTCGATAACCTGGTCTCCTGGCCCGATTATCGCAAGAACCTGGCCAGAAATCTCTTCGGCATTCTGCATACTCCCGCCGGCGGTCGGCTCATTCTCTCCTCCAATCTCAATTATCTGAGCCAGCGGGCCCGGACTCATCCTGACCGGTGGTTTGACGACTTCAATAATTACCAGTGGCGACGCTTCATCAGTGGCTTGCAACAGCACGCCATTCTGCTGGCCGCGAGCCCGGACCACAACCTCTCCTCATTGGGGGCTCGCTCCCGGGAGGCTCTGGAGCAGTGCCCCACTGGGGCCCTGGCCCGGCTCTACCTGTCCCTGGAGCCCCGGGTCCCGACTATCTCCGGTTATGACTCCATCCTCTCCAAGGCGGTAATTGAGGCCACTGACCAGGTCATTAAAGCCCTGGGCGAGCGCGAGCCCAATTTTTTAAGCGACCTGACCGAGTTTTACGAGGCCCTGCCCAACCCTCCGGCTCAGGCTCCCCAGCCGGGCACGGAGGCCTCTTACCAGGCCGCCTACGCTTTCCTGGCCAAGGTTCTGCGGGAAAAGGCCCGGGCTGTGGCTCTGGGTCAGAAATATCAGGTTGACGAGCGCCGGGCCGCCCTCTGGGCGTTTGTGGCCGCCCGCCTTGAGGAGAGCTCTCTCGCCTCGCTGGGGCACAATTGTCTGATTTTAAGCTCCCTGCGCAAACTCAACTGCTCGACCCCCACGTTCGTCGGGGCCTATTTTCAGTCCCTGATCGAGAGTTACCTGGCCTATCGCCAAGCCGGCCCAGAGTGGTACGCCCGAGCCGGGATTGTCAACCTCTACGTCAATGACCTGGAGCTTGACATCATTCTCCTGGCCATTCTGGAGGCCAGCTCAGCCCTTTTGTGGTTAGACTACCTCAAGCCCGGTCGCTTTCCCTTGGGGCCTATCCTGGAAGCCCACAAGATGGAGTTGCGGGATCAGATTCTGGTGGACGAGGCGGAGGATTTTTCGCCAGTTCAGCTCCGCTGTCTCATGAATCTGACCATCCCCTCCAGTGGCTCCTTCTGCGCCACCGCCGACCTCAATCAGCGCTTCACGCCCTGGGGGGCCAAGTCCCTGGCCGACTTTGAGTGGGCGGTCCAGGGCTTGGCCGAGGCCAATCTCTCGGCCAACTACCGGGTGACCGCCCCCCTAGCCGAGCTGGCTCAGGCCGTGGCCGTCAAATCCGGGGCCAAGTATAGCGAGACGACCGATATCGCTAGCTCGGGGACCTTTAAACCGGTTCTCTTGCGGGAGGCGGAGAGCCTGGAGATTACGGCCGCCTGGCTGGCCAAGCGGATCATTGAGATTAAGGGCAAAGTGGGCAAAATTCCGGCCGTGGCTGTGTTCCTCAACTCGGAAACCGAGCTGGGGACGGTGGCCGCGGCCCTCAGCTCCGCCCTGGGCCCGGAATACCCGGGGGCCCAGGTTTTTCGGGAAAGCGAGGATCCCGAGGCCGAAAGCCCCATCCGCGTCATGAACCTGCGGCACGTCAAGGGCCTGGAGTTTGAGGCGGTCTTTTTGCTGGAGCTGGACAAGCTGGTCCAGAGCCAGCCCGATCTTTATCGGCAGTATCTCTACGCGGCCCTAAATCGGGCGGCCACCTTTTTCGGGGTCACCTGTGAGGCGGGCCTGCCCCCAACCCTGGTTCCTCTGGCCGCCCAGTTTGGTGAGGACTGGGCCTGAAATCCTGGGGGAGGGGCCTCAGGCCGGGCCACGGGAGTTCTGGTTTCCAGAGGGGGCTGTTGTCAACTTTGGTCCGAGTCTCAGGCTCGACCGACCCTAACCGCTCACCCACGAAAAAAGGGTGGGATTGAAATAGCCCCCCTGATTACCCGGGTTAGGCTCTGGGCTTAACGGTTCAGAGACGACGTTGAGTAAAATGGCTAAAGACCAACGTCAGACCGCTTCTCCAGTTCTGACCTCTTGACACCTCATTCGCGGACAAGCCGGAACAGGCGCGAAACGGGGTGGGTCTCGGGCCGATACTCAACATTCCCGAAGAAATGGAGACGTTCTTTTAACGAATAACCTGCCCGTTAGAGGCTTTTATCGGCGCCTCAAGCGGGAGAAAGAGATTCCTAGTTCAGGACTGGCGCTTTGGTTGAGGCTATGATTCCTGAGGGGAAGGATCAAGGTTATCCCCAGGGCCGGGTAGCGCTTAGGAAAAGCGCCCGATTTGATATTAAAACTAATTGCCCTGGAACAACGGTCAATCATGGAAAAATTGAGGTAAATTGGTAGCGCGTCCGGTTACTTCAAAGAAATAATGGCTATGATTGCGCCATTTCAAGACCTGTCAGCCCTCATTATTAAAGTGGTTAATCATTTACTCCTCAATTTTTTGAGGGTAAGTTCATACATAGGGAGGCTAGGGTTTAAGCCTCGAATCCAATTTTACTATCCCTTGGGAACACTTATAGAAAAAAAATGAAACGGTTAGATTAAGATGATACCGGCAAATAAAGTAGCAGATTTTTTTATTATTTTAATATATGGTTCCCCATTAATTGTCTCTTTTTTTATAAAAGGAATTATTTTTTCATTCATTTTAATCGCAAGTTTTGTTTTTTATGATTTATTTGATTATAATTACTTTGTACAGGTTAATTCTTTATCTTTTCAGTTTAATTCTATACATAATATTTTAATATTATTTGCCATGTTTTGTTCATGCTGTATGGGTATTTTAGTACATTTATTTTTTTTAGATCTAGATAAAGATATCTTTTTAATAATCTATAATTATGATAAAATATTGAAATCAAAAGTCTTAAAATGGATATTACTTTTAATAATTAACATTATTTATATTTCATCAATATTTCTAGAGAGGTATTTTTATTTAAAAATTACTGGTTTTCAATTTATTAGTTTTATTAAATTTTTTACTTTCATTGCACTGCCAGGTATTGGTTTATTGTCTTTTTATGCGCTAATTTTTATAATATGGCGTTTATGCGTGATAAAAATAAAAAATAAAGGTATTTTAGAAGAGAACAAAATTGAATGCGATGACGAAGATGACTATGACGAAGACGGTGATGAGGACGAAGATGATGACGACCAGGCAGAGGATTTAGAGGTGTTTTGGCATAAAAACAAGTAAAAATCAACAAATAAATTTTATAATTCAACAAATATATGAATATTATTAGAAATAAAAACTAAATAAATCATTAATTTATATTAGGAATAGTAATTTTTTATGATAAATAATATTAATTATTCTATATTTAGCGATGAAGAATTGATTGAGTTATGGTATATTACTCCACTGAATAGTTTAAATAGGTTGAAAATATATATAGAATTTTCAAAAAGAAATAAATTAGAATTATTAAATAGCATTTTTAAAAATAATGGTGATGATAACGAATTTTTATGTGCCAAATTTAAAGCTAATATACCATTAATGGGATGTATAACTGATGATTATGTTTTTTTGATAATAGGATATTTAATTTGTTTTTTTGGAATTTTTCTTCTTGGGACGCGTTTATTTTACACGTTTAATCTTTCATATTATGAAATTATCTCTAAAATATGGGTATACACTTGTGTTTATATTATAGTACCTATTTTAATTATATATTTTATTGCAAATATATTTATATCGAGTTATCTAATAGTCACGAATAAAAATATTTATGTTTATGTAAAAATTTTATTTTTGATAAAATTTCTACATAATAAAATAAAATTAAATAATATTATTATTACAGAATTTAAATATATTATTTTAAATTATATAAGATATTATATAAGATATTTTGGTGATAAAGATTTTGCATATATTGCATATTGGACTCATTATAAATATGATAAAATTATTCGCCAATGGTTATATATATTATCTGTTGGTAAATATAAATGCTATTTGTATTCACCTAAATTTGAATATTCAGACGAAAAAGATGATAAATTAATTTATAATTATAAAACGTTTGATATAATTGACTTTTTTTATGTGATTGAAGATGTTAATTTTGATGTTATTTTTGAAGCATTTAAAGATAAAATTTTATTTTTGAATTTTATTAATTTAATTTTATTTTTAGATTGTTTAATCAATAAAAAGAAATTTAAAACTATTATTGAATTATCGAACAAAGATTATTTATTAGAAGATGAAGGAGTTATTTTAAAATTACCAACAGTTGATAATAAATATTTACTTGTAACTAATTTAAGGCTTATTATTTTGTCAAAAAGATATAAATATTTAAATAGCTATGATTATGAAGATAAAGATCTAAAATTATATTCTATGACATTCCAATTTGCTCTTTTATATAAAAGAGAGTTTGTTTTAGCGATCCCTTGGCGCAAAATTAATGTTCCGCTATTAGATTTATTTAGCTTGTTTGATAAAAACGCTCAAAATAACTGGCTCGACCAGACCTAAGGATGACCGGAGCGACTTACCAAGAATCAGGCCGTAACTAGCCGAAATCACGAAAAAAATTTTCTGTTTCCTGACCCTGGGGTGAGGCCAAGTCTCATGGGCGTTTATCCTGGCCCTAACTTCGCGGCGGCGATCAATTTTTTGGGGCGAGGGAGGGGGGTGTCCAGAAACTGACTCACCGACCAATAAAATTGATTATTTACGGTTTAAATTTTTTAATTTTTTAATTTTTTTCATTATTTTTCTACTAGAATTTTTTTTATTGACACTGGTTGAAATATTAAAATTATTATCAGTGGTAATATCAATAGTTTGACTGTTTATAGAACTTAAAGAATAATCATCATCATCTTCTTCTTCTAATATAATCATTGAAAATTCAGGATTTAAGCTATTTTTATTCTTTAGACATTTATCACGGCAAAGAGAACAGCCCATCATCATTAGCTCCCAGGCCGAGTCAAGGTTCTGGCGTAAGGCCGGCAGCCAGGTCGGGGAAAATTTAGGAAAATAACTCAGGACAAAATCATCCACTCCGGGCAGCGGAAACTTCTTCCGGTCAAATTTAGTCGGCAGTTTAGGGACAAAAGTAGTGGCCAAATTCTTACAAAAATCAGCGAGCGTGTGTTTACCATAGCTAATTTTGACTGGATTAATATTTTCATCCCTAATTAATGAGTCATATAGAGAATTAGAAAATTCGTAACAAAACCAATTTAAATTAGTTTGTTCACTGTCATTAGTGCAAAAAGAACTGGCTTTTATAGCGTCAACCATATTTCTAGCTCCTGATAACAAATAAACAAAGACAGTTTTAAGGAAAAGCCATCTGAAAAATGGCCGATTAATAGGCCAGATTATCCCTCAGGGCTTAAAAACAGCCGCGACCATTATAAAAACTTAACCGCCTCATCGTCAATAGAGTAAACGAAAAAAATATCTAAAAGGCAAAAAATTTTTTTAAGCCTGAGGTAAAGCCCTAAGGCTCAAAGAAAACTTCCTCAATTAACCTCAACCTCCTGGCGAAAAGTTAGCGGCTCTAATTTTGGGCGCCAGAATTTGGGCTCAAATAGGTCAGCCGAGGGCCCATGACCAGATTCTGGGCCGTCGAGCGGGAGTTTGGCTAAGGTTCGCCAAAGACTCTTGGTGGGGGCAGAGTTAAATACCCAATCGAGGCTCATTCTGGCGCTCCCGCTAAGCCACGTCTCGGGGAGTCAGGCGAGAGACTACCCTGACCGTGTCGCCCCTTCTTGGCCAACTGGCGGCGATAAATCTGGCTCAGACCCGGCTCAGGTGGGTCTTGGGCTGAGGAGACGCGCTCTAGAAGTTAGCGGTGGAGGAAAAACTGTGGCTACTTAGACATCTTCCTACCTTAAAAAGATATAAAATTATACTGATATAACAAAATAAACAATTATAATAAATAGAACAGGCCGGACGGCGGTTGGCAAGTTAAGCTCATCACCAGGCGCGCGAAAAAAGCCTCCGCTCCTTGTCCCCTCGCTGGCTCGACCGCGCGCTTGGCTCCCTTCGCTAGCCTCAACCTCAGGCCCCCGCCGCGAGGGTTTGGATTCTTTAGCCTCAGCGGGCTCCCCGCCCAGAGCTCCCTCAACATAATTTGAAGAAACCGCCCGCTGGTTTTAAAAAACCTGAAAAAAGCCGACAGAGTCTTTCCTTCGGAATTCTGGCCGCTGATGGGGGGCCTCCCCAGCGTCCCCCCGAGGAGAATGTTATCTTGCTCTTGGGGACAATTGGCCCAGGGCATGAGGCTGATTAATAGTCTATATCAATAGTCTATGTTGTTTGAGATCAGGCTGGGGCCGGGGGCAGGGGTTTTCTGGCCCAGGCGGCTCACATTGGCCTTGGCCAGGGGGTAGGCGCGCTGTTCGGCCAGTTTATACCACCGCAACGCCTCGACCGGGTCCCGGGTTACCCCCAGCCCATTTTCGTAAAAATAACCCAGGTCATTTTGGGCCCGGGCTGAACCGGCGGCGGCGGCGGCCCGGGCCCAGCTGGCGGCGAAGTACAGATTTTGGGAGGTTCCCAGGCCCCGGCGATAGAGGGTCGAGAGATTAGTCATGGCCAGGGCGTCTTTCAGGTCCGCTCCCTTTTGGGCCCAAGAGAAACAGTTGTCAGGCCCGGAGGCGAGGAAATCCGGTAGCCAGCTGTCCGAGCCTCGGGCCAGGTCCAGGGCGGACATAAGGTTGATGGCTGGCGGAAAATTGGCCTCAGCCGCTGGCTCAGCCAGAGTCGCGGCCAACTCAAGGTCTTTTTTCTGGCCCGGGACGCGTCCCTGAAAAAGGAGGGTGGCCAGGGCGGTCTGATAGAGGGGTTTTTGGTGGGCGGGCGATTCCTCGGCCAACTGGGTCAAGACCCCATACCTCAGGGCCAGATAAGTCAGGTTAGCCTGGGCCAGCCCCTCATTGATGGGCTGGCCAGCTAGGCCATGCTCCTGGATGATCCGCAGGTAAAAAACCGCCCGGATATTGCCGGACTGGGCGGCTTGGCTCAACAGGCCGGCGGCCGCCGGATAGTTATGGGCCAAAAATTCGGCTTCCCCAGGCGGGTTGGGAACCAGGGGCGTGGTCTCGGAGGTGCCGGAGAACCAGGAGGAGAGACCACAACCTGAGAAGAAAAGAGCTAAGGTTAGGGCGAGGATCACCCGGATCCGGCAAGAGGAATTGGGCTGGGCCCCTGGCCCTTGTGGCTTCGCCTTAGTTATGTTGTCCTCCTGGAATTAGCCAGAGCTCTAATGGCTCTGGGTGGATCTGTCGTCCTCGTCTGGACCGGGCTTGAGGGTGTCGCCAGCGGCCACCAGTTTAAGGCCGGCCCGGTCGATTATGGTTAAATCAGGTTTCTCCTCAATAAGGTGGGCTTTTTTCAGCTGACTCAAGGCTCGGGAAAAGCTTTCGGCCGTCATCCCTAAAGATGAGGCCATCACGGCCTTGGAGGGGGGTAGTTGCAGCTTTTGGCCCTCCATTGGTTGGCGCAGAAGATAATCAGCCACCTTGGGCAGGACTTCCTTGAGAGAGAGGCTGATCAGGGAAGTGAAGTGCCGTAGCTTCTGGGCCATGACTCCGAGCATGGCCATGGAAAAGTCGCCATCGGAGCGCAGGAGCTCCAAGAGCTCTTTTTGAGGCCAGAAAAAGACAATCACCTGGGTCAGAGCCATGGCGTTGCAAGGGTAGCCTTCATCGTGGAAAATGGCGGCCTCGCCAAAAATCTCCCCTGGGTAGATGATTTTGATGATTCGCTCCCGACCGTTGGGATCCAGCATAAAAATCCGGACCAGGCCCTTGGCTAAAAGGTAAAAGCCTGTGGCCTTCTGGCCGCGAGAAAAAATGACGCCACCCTTAGGCGCTTTCTTCACAAAAGTGATTTGGGCCAGCTTTTCGGTCGTCTCGGGCGGCAGGCCGGAGAAATAAAATGAATGGTTGATAACATTCTGTGGTGAAAGTTCTTCAGATAACTCCATAATACCGCCTAAATAAAATTAATTGTTCAGATAATTCTAAAATAAATAATTTATAATGAAGTATAAATTATTTTATATAATAATGACGCATTCACGAAAATCAATTTTTAGCGTAACAAAGTTTAAAATTCAATACTTCGCCAAACGCTGGCTCAGATGAATGACTTTCGCGAGCTGGTCAGTTAAAGTCAAAAAATAGAGCGCGGATTGCTCAGCTGGAAAAGGACTGGCGACAGTCAGGCCGAACAGACAATTCGTATTCTAGAAATCAATTATAACTTATCGCCGAGCCCAGGTCAAAATATGGTTTGATTAATACATAGATACATTTTAATCCTAAAAGAGATATAATTAAATAACTGTGTTCCCTAGTAAACTTTTAATAATTTTTTCGCAGGCCGACAGGAACATAAAACGCGATATTTTTTAAGTTTCCTAGGTCTGAAAAAAAACTAATTCAATTCAACTAGGAGCCTGTCTATTTAAATTTTTTGACCTGCTCTCTTCCATTCAGTGGAATCGATCGTGTATAGGTCCCAGGAGGTATTTATTTAACCCGACTTTACAAGTTATTTGGATAGACGCTCATAACTATTGGAAATTAATTGGTTTTTCCAAAAAATTGAAGGTCCTCGCTCGCCCAATTTAACGAATTTTTGGAGACCGCCCTCAGCCATAAAATCCTCAGCGACTTAAAGGGGACCCGCCGCGTAACCCTGGG
The DNA here is from genome assembly GCA_031276635.1 of Deltaproteobacteria bacterium. Lineage (GTDB taxonomy): Bacteria > Desulfobacterota > Desulfarculia > Adiutricales > Adiutricaceae > JAIROO01. The sequence continues at coordinate 17,723 of JAISMU010000136.1, forward strand.
TTTTAAAAAAATAGCTCTCAAATAAAGGAGTTATTTTCAGATATTACCCGGCCTGATTCAGACAATGAGGATTTTTCGTCTGACCTCGGCCTTTTTCTTCCTCTTCAGCCCCACCGTCTCATGACTCCCGACCGCCGAAACTTGGAAGCTGGGAGATTTTCCTTTAAGGGGCTTAATCCGCGGGTCAGGTCAGGTTTATGGTTAATCGCTTCCCCGCTTGAGGGCCGGACGGACGCGCCCAAGATGAATGAAACTGGTGGGAGGCGACTCACGGCCTGGGCCCTTGCCCCTGTCAGTGGCCTGGGGTAGGCCATTTTCAGGGGGTTAGTGAGCGTGGGGCCCAAAATTTCTTCTCTGACAAACTTGTTTCTTTAAATTAGCGGTTGCCGTCCCCGGCCGCGGAGGCGCTCTGAAGATGGTATTTCCTGGAACGTTGAAAAGACGCTCTGGAACCAAGACCAGGTGGGTCAACGCCAGGAATACGCGGAAAAACCCCTGGGACCAGGCTCGGAGCTTTTAAACCAAATTATGGTTAGTGGAGGCGGGCGCGGTCAGGCGGGAGTTTTTGACTCAGCGACCTTTGCGGGATCCTTGACCGTAAAAAAGACATTATTCCTCGTCAGGCTCCAGTTCGAGGCCAGCTCGAAACGGATATTGATGTCCCGAGCCCCCCTGATGACCAGAGCGATTTTCTAGATTTGGTTCCCCGCGCTCTGAAATTTGAGATGATATTTTCTGGTTTCTATCTGGTCAAAAACCTCTTGAGTCTTTATTTCAAGATCTTCTTCGGCCTCGCGAATTTTAAATTTTATGACATAGTCATCGCCCCGCGGCTCCTTGAGGTGAAGATCAAGCCGACCGCCGGCCACTGAGAGCTCCGACTCAAAATATTGATCGGCCAGGGCTAGGGCCGAGATGAAAAGAGCCTGATAGAAAAATTCTCTGGCGTGATGGATTTGGTAGGGGAAGTTGGCGATAAAACTTTCAAAAGCCGATTGGAACCCCGAAACATCTCTGTGGTTACCGGGTTAGGCTCCTTCGATATCACCGAACAATAACGGGCTAAGTTCCTGGAACTGGTCCAAAAGTTTCCGCATGGGCGGGTAAGCCTTGGGACTGAGGCGCAGTTTAAAGATGCGCCGCCACTCCCGGACGTTAGCGGTCATATAAAGACGGGTGACGAAACACGGAGGTAACACCGCCCGCGCCTGCTCAGGGCTATAACCCTCATGCCGCAATTTTCGGTAAGGGCTCGCTCACAAGCGATTCCATAGTGAGCCACCAAAGCGGAAAATTTTTAGAATCTACATAGTCAGGCTTAATCACCTGAAACTTATCATCATCCCCCGAGTAATCCACATACCGCTGACTCTCCACAGAGAAACTGGCCAGGCGGTGGCGGGTCAGTTGAGCCAGCGCCGCCCGGTCCGTGGTAATCTTCACCGTGACACTGGCGTGTTCCAAGACTGAGTCATGCCCGGACTTAATCAATCGCTTAATAAACGCCTCGCGTTTAGCGGGGTAGGGTTGGGGGTTGTAACAGACCCGCCCGGCGGTCTCAATTAACTCTTCCAGGTTCGGGGTATAGGTGACTATTGCGCCAACTTGCTCAATAAATTTCATTAGCTAACCTCAAAATAGTACTTCTTTACAGTTAGGTAGCCTCATTGGTATGCGAAAATTATTAGCGATATACTCATATGCGTCTTCCTTAGCCTGAGTATTTATATGTCTCGCTTTAAGATTTGGTATAGTTTTCGGGTTTTTAAAATGACAAGCGTCATCTAACCGTTCCATTATATATACAGAATGAAGCTCGTCAATTTCTTCCTTAGATAAATAAAATCTATTCATAGCGGTACAAAGAACGGCTGAATCAGGGTCTTTTAAGAGACAGGGATCGGGAACGTTTTCTTTCTTCATCATCGTCACATCACCCACCTCAGCGAACAACGAAGAACTGAAGCCAAGACACAGCAAAACAATTAGAAAGTAACGCATGGTCGAACCGCCTTATCTAACCCTAAATGGGTAAGGCTTATTAGCTGGAGCCCTATTTTTGCAATCAGAGGGCTTTAGTGATAAAGAAAACCGACTGTTTATATAATTATATACCGCTAAAGCCTCAGATGTATCTAAGGATTTCCTTCTCATGTAAGGGATAGCTTTTTCGTTTATTAAATGACAGACCTCATCCACTCTCTCCCAAACTATAATACTGTAAATTAAACTAATTTCGGTACTATCCAACTTAAACTTTTTCCTCGCTTCGCACATCAAAATAGCTCCCTCAGTACTCTCTTTCTTACAATCGGAGATATTACTCGCGAACAACGGGGAACAAAAACCAAGACACAACAAAACAATTAGCAAGTAACGCATGGTCGAGCCTCCTTAAGCAATCGCGTAAGACAACGCGCGCCGACTTCCGGGGAGAGCCAGAGACACTCCGTAACATGTTTACTCGCGCCGTTGATATTGTGTTTTGTCACCATTGACCAGTCCGGTAGTAACGCGCTATATAAATCAGTGTAATAACCACTGATAATGAACATAATGTTAGACTTCCGCGCCGCGTTGAGGAATCGAATACGCTCCTCGTCGGTCATGTCATACCGATATTGTCTGGTCGTCCGTCGGGTGGCCCCGATATAAGGCGGGTCACAGTAGACCAGGGTCTCCGGGCCGTGGGAGCGACTGTGCCGCTCAATCAAATCAATCCCATCCTCCTCCTCAATGGTCACTTCCCGAAGCCGCTCAATCACGTCCACCAGATGCTCGTGATAACCTACCCAATTCTTGGCCTGATTCTTCTGACTGAACCGCGTGTCGAAGTCCGTAACCTTAGTCTTCAAATTCTTATGAATAGAGAAACAGGACCGGACCACCAACGCCTAGGCGCGAATCACCGGGTCATCATGGTCAGCTTTCTCCAGGGCCAGCTCCAGCTCCGCCCGAGCGTCAGGGGTGTAGATTAATTCTCGGAGTAGTTTATCAGTTGTGGCGTCGTCCCGCAAGATCCTGAACAAATTAACCTCGTCGCGATTCAGATCATTATAAATCTCCATCTTGACCGGCGGTTTCCGTAACAAGACTGAGGCCGCCCCGGCGAACGGCTCTATATAGTAATTGTGGGGCGGGAAGTGAGAAATAATCCACGGGGCCATCCGCCACTTCCCCTCAAAGTAAGCCACCGCCGGTCTCATTCAAACTTTCCCAACAAGGCCGAGTCAACCGAGCTGGGCGCGACGAACGTCCGGGGATAGTTATCTCTTGGAATAACCCAGAGCCTGGACAACCTTCCGAAAAGTGGACAAGCGGAACCGCTTATTTCCAAAAGACATTATCCCGCAGGGCTTGTTTTCCCCTTTTGCCCTCGGTCGGGCCTTTTTACGCCCCGCCCGCGGGCCTAAAGGCTTTGAGGCGAAAATTATTTTTATTGACCTAAAATATCAAAAACGCTATAATGTTTAAGCTTGAAAAGGTGAATAGATGATAACCGCGGGGCGTCTGGCCTGGGGGGAGAGTCAGGTCTGATTTTTTCAATTATTCAGATTTTGGTTGGAAAACCCTGAATGAGTTTTTGAGCCTAAGAGGCGATAAATGAGCGGCGGAAAAAAACTAATAGAGGTCGCTTTACCACTTAAGGATATCAATGAAATCACCCAAAAGGAGCTTAACTCCTATTTTGGTCGCCCGTCAACTCTCCATTTATGGTGGTCCCGCAAACCCTTGTCTGTAGCCCGGGCCGTCCTTTTCGCTTCTTTAGTTGACGATCCCTCGGCCCGGCCCGATTTATTTCCTTCCCTTGAGGCTCAAGACGAGGAAAGAGCCAGGTTGTCGGATCTTCTTTTGAAACTGATAACTTGGGAAAATTCTAACAATGAGCGGGTGTTAGCTGAGGCCAGAGCCGAAATTCGGAACTCAATGGGGGAAAATAAAATCGAATTTTTTGACCCCTTCGCCGGTGGAGGCTCCATTCCCTTGGAGGCTCAAAGACTCGGTTTGATTACCCAGGCCGCTGATTTAAATCCCGTAGCTGTCATGATCAATAAAGCCACCTTGGAAATTCCGCCGAAATTCGCCCAAAAACCCCCAGTTAACCCTCAAAGCTTGAGGAATAATTATGAGGGAGCTAAATGGGTCAGAGCTATAGGCTTGACCGAGGATATAGCCCACTATTCCCAGCTGCTTAAAATGATGGCTTTCGATAGAATAGGCGCCCTGTATCCACGGATCAAGCTGCCTGGTCAAGAGGGTAGCGTTCTGGAATCCTCGGTCATCGCCTGGCTTTGGGCTAGAACTGTCAAATGCCCCAATCCAGCCTGTGGCTGTCAAGCCCCCCTGGTCAATTCTTTCGCCCTATCGAAAAAAAAAGGAGCCGAGTTTTACGTTTTTCCTGTCCACGATAATGGCGTTTTCACTTATCAGATTCGCGAGGGGCAACCAACTCTTAATGGGACAGTCAATCATCAAGGAGCGAAATGTCTGGCCTGCCAAAGCCCCATCAGTCTTGCCTATATCCGGGAGGAAGGTAGCGCTAATAGGCTGGGAAATGATCTAATCGCTATAGTCACGAAAAATAATAATAAAACAGTTTATTTACCGCCTGATCTCCTTCAGGAAAAAATGGCCCGGCAACCTGAGCCAGAGGACGCCCCTGAGGCGGAGTTGCCGGAAAAAGCCCTGGGGTTTCGTTTATACAAATACGGTTTTTTGAAATATAAAAATATTTTCACTAACCGGCAGTTAATCTTGTTGACAACTTTATGCTCTTTAGTCAAGGATATTCAATTAATCGTTGAGAAAGACGCTATCGCGTCCGGCTGGGCCGCTGATGGTCTGGGCCTGGCTGAGGGAGGCTCCGGAGCCAAGTCTTATAGTCAAGCTATCGCTGTTTATCTGAGTTTTATAATCGATAAAATAGCTCTTTATCATTCAAGCATATGCTCTTGGCATTCAACTAGAGAAATATTAGGAAATACTTTCGCGAAAAGGTCTTTGCCCATGATCTGGAATTACGCGGAGGGTAACCCATTTTCCGATTCCTCTGGCAGTATTGAGGTCATAACTAAATGGATAATTGAGAGCGTCAAAAATTTCCCCGCCTCTGGGGCGGCTGATATCAGGTTAAGCGACGCTCAAATACCTGATAATTCCTTGAATAATGTTGTTATATCCACCGATCCTCCTTATTATGATAATATTGGCTACTCTGATTTATCAGATTTTTTTTATGTCTGGCTTCGTTTATCTCTCAGAAATATCTATGAATCTGTTTTTTCCAGGATAATGACCCCTAAAATTGAAGAGCTGATAGCTTCGCCTTTTCGGTTTGAGGGCGATAAAAAGAAAGCCAAGGCTTTTTTTGAGTCGGGAATGCGTCAGGTTTTTTCGAACTTGTCAACTTATAGCTCCGCTGATTATCCTGTTACCATCTATTACGCTTTTAAGCAAAGTGAGTCTGAGGGCCGCTCCGAGGGTCGCGAAATCGCCTCGACTGGCTGGGAGGCCATGCTTTCAGCTTTAATTGAGGCGGGGTTCACCATAACCGCAACTTGGCCGATTCTAACGGAAAAGAATAATCGACCATTAAGCTTGGGCGTTAACGGTTTATCCTCGTCAATTGTTCTTGTTTGTCGCAAACGCTCTTCTGACGTTGGCGCTATCTCGCGAAGAGATTTCTTGATTTCATTGAGCTCTGAATTGGCTCCCGCTATTATGGAACTCCAACGGATCAATATTTCGCCAGTGGACTTGGCTCAAGCGGCCATTGGCCCAGGGATGGCTATTTTTTCCCGACACGCCAAAGTCCTGGATCCGAATGGCTCTTCTATGAGCGTGCGAGAGGCCTTGGCTTTGATTAATAAAGAGTTGGACAAGTATTTTTCCGCCCAAGAGGAGTCCTTGGATAAGGCAAGCTCTTTTTGCGTCTCTCTTTTCTCTCAGGTTGGGTTTAACAGTATCAGCTTCAGTCAGGCTGATATCCTGGCCCGGGCCAAAAACCTCTCCGTGGCTGATTTGGCGAAAATGAAAGTGGTGGAGTCTAAAAAAGGCCAGGTCCGGCTTCTTGAGCCAGGCGAGTATTCTGACCAGGTTAACCCAGCTGAGAGTAATGTTTGGTTTTTAACTCACCTGCTGATCCACGCGCTTAACACCGGCGGGCTCTCGGCTTGCGCCAAAATCGCCCAGATTGTTGACTTGAGCGCTAGTTTTAATCTAGCCCGAACTCTAGCCTATCGTCTTTACATCATCAGCGACCATAATAAATGGAATCAATTGGCCACCACTTATAATTGCCTGGTCTATAGTTGGCCAGATATTCAAGCTAAATATATTGAACTTAAATTAGCGAATCAAACTGAAGATTTAAAACTTTTTTAAGTTAAAGTTTTTTGTTATATATTATTTTAAATAGATATGTATTTTTTTACTTTACCCAAGATCAACTGGATTTGGGTTTTTCGAAAAAATTTTTAGCTCAGCCTTGACAAGACTGGGGGAGCTTGGTAAATAGAATTATGTTCAATATTGGACAAGGTCATATAGTGGAGTTTGTTGGTTATGAGGCTGACTTGGACAGTCCACCTTTTGGCCATTAACCCCGAGGGCTCCCTTTTTTTTTGAAAAATCGCTCCAGGCGGTTTTTTTAGGCGAGCCATTTGGAGATTATCCTATATTGGAGAAACACATGTATTGATGAAGCTATTTCTTGGCCCCGTTTATTTCGGGAATCCGAGCGTAATTAGCTGAAATCATGGAGATAAAAGTTGCCGTTTCCGGCCACGGGAGAGAGGTCACGCCTCGTGAGCGTTTATTGGAGGTTTTTTTATGGATTTTGGTGATTGTCCCTGCACCGGCAAGACCCTGACTAAACTGGTGAAACCCCTGGTCATGACTTTTTTGGCCAAGGGCCAGTCCCATGGCTACGCCATCCAGCGACTGTTAGAGAATCAAGGGGGATTTATTCAAGGCCCGCCGGACTTAAGTGGGATTTACAGGAGCCTCAAGGAGATGGAAAGTCAGGGCTATGTGGAGGCCACCTGGGTCACTCAGGAAGGTGGGGCTCCGAAAAAATGTTTCAGTTTGACTCCCAACGGCCTCGCCTGTCTGGCCAAGTGGAAGGAAACTCTCATCAACTATCGGGCCCAAATTGATGAGCTGATCGCTTTTATGGACGAGTTGTCCCTGGATGAGCCTGAGCTCAATGGATAGGGTGGCTACGATGATTTCGCGTAGAGAGTTTTTGGGCGAGTTCTGGGGGACATTTCTTCTGGTGTTTCTGGGCGTGGGGTCGGTCCAGGCGGCGGTCCTCACTGGCGTTCAGAGGGGCATCTGGCAGGTGGCCGTGGTCTGGGGCATAGCCGTGGCCCTGGCCATTTACGCTTTTGGGGCCGCCTCCGGGGCCCACATCAACCCGGCCATGACCGTGGCCTTCGTGGTTTGGCGTGGTTTTCCCCCCAAAAAAGCCCTTTGGTATTTTTTGGCTCAATTGGTGGGGGCCATCATGGCGGCGGCTCTTTTGTATGTGTTTTTCAAAGGGGCCCTGGCCCATTTTGAGGCCGCCAATGGAATTGTCCGCGGCCTGCCTGGCAGCGAGCTTTCGGCCATGACCTTTGGGGAGTATTTTCCCCACCCGGGCGTGACTAAAGCTTTGGGGTGGCCCAGCTCAATTACGCCAGTTAGCCTGGCCGCCTTCACGGAGTTGGTGGGGACAGCCATTTTGGCGGCTATGGTTTTTAGCCTGACTGACTCCAAAAACGCGGGAGGGCCCGGGGCGGCCTTGGCCCCAGTCTTCATTGGCTTGACCGTGGCCGCGGTTATTTGTGTTCTGGCTCCCCTGACTCAGGTCGGCTTGAACCCGGCGCGGGATTTCGGGCCCCGTCTGGTGGCCTATTTTCTGGGTTGGGGAACCATCGCCATCCCCGGTCCCTCGGGCGGATTTTTTACGGTCTACATTCTCGCTCCCTGCCTGGGGGCGATAATTGGCGCCTGGCTTTATCAATTTTCCACAGATTATGGCCAAGCGCGCGAGAAAATAAGGAGTTCATCTATGTCAATTCCCAAGTTGGTCATTATTGGTGGTTTTTTGGGGGCTGGCAAAACCACCCTGATGGGACGGGCTCGCCAGGAATTGGCAAGCCGCGGGCTCAAAGTCGGTTTGGTCACCAATGATCAGGCCAAGGGGTTGGTGGACACCGCCTGGCTGGGTGGCCAGCCCAAGGTCGTGGAGCTGACCGGGAGTTGTTTCTGCTGTAATTTTGCGGGATTTGAGAGAGCCTTAAACGAATTGTCCCAGTGGGGGGCCGAGGTCATTCTGGCTGAGCCGGTGGGGAGCTGCGCCGATTTGAGCGCCACGGTCATCCAACCCTTGAAAGATCTCGCCAAAGACAAGTATCAGACCGCGCCGTTTTCGGTTGTTTTGGATCCGGTGCGGGCTCAGGAGGTCTTGGGAACCAGAAAATCTCTTCTACACAAGGACGCCCTCTACATTCTGGGGTTGCAGGTAGCTGAGGCTGACGTGATTGTCCTGAATAAAGTCGATCTTCTGACTACGGGGGAGAAAGAGGAATTATTGAGCCAGCTGGCCAAGAAATACCCCAAAGCTCAGGTTACCAGCCTATCCGCCAAAGAAGGGGAGGGGGTTTCTACTTGGCTTAAAGAGCTTATGTCTGGGGCCGGCCAGTCTGGACGCCAGATCATTGAGGTGGATTACGACCGCTACGCCAATGGCGAGGCGGTTTTAGGTTGGTTGAACCTGTCAGTGGGCGGCGATTTTTCTGCCCGGGGCGGGGAGAGGGTTTTGAAAGATTTTTTGGACACTCTGCGCTCTGAGCTGGAGAGTTCCAAAATGGAGACAGGCCATGTCAAAGTTTTGTGGCCCAGCCTAGAAGGCAACTTTCTCGGCAATCTCACCGACACCCATCGCCCGCCTGTAATCACCAGAGGCCCAGGCCAGGCCGCGTCCGGGCCGATTCTTGTTAACGCCCGGGTGGAGAGCGAGCCCGACGCTCTGGAAAAGCTGGTCCGCCGAATTTTGGGCCATATCGGGCAAGGCGACAGCCTTGAGACTCTGGTCAAGGATGTTTACTGCCTTAAGCCAGGTCGCCCCAACCCGACCCATCGATACGCCCAGGTAGTTTAGCTTAACTATTTATTATTATGTTTAATAATCCGCGGGGGGAGCTCCGGCCTTCCTTCGCGGCCCAACCCTGGCGATGGGCTGGAGCGCTTTGGCCTGGGCGGCCTAAGTTAGATTATTATTTTATAAAAAATTGAAACGTGTTACATTAAATATGCATAATATCTATTATTAGGAATGTATATAATTAAGTAAATAGTAATTCAATCCTCCAATCAACGGTCACATCTAATAATAACCTTGTTAAATCTCATCATTAGTCTAGTATTTTTTTATCAATAACTAAATTAGTATATTATAAAATTTTATCATTATATTATAATATATTAATTAATTTAATTTATAGATGCAATAAACCTTGAGGTTATCGGTAAGATCAAAAAATCTGGCCCAAACTTCCCCGCGGGGCTGAGAACTCGCTTGCGGCAGCTTCTAAGGTAGTTCATTTACGTTTGGCGGGGCTATTGTCAGTTATTTCTTTATTTGTCATTATTCCAGAAATCTGATATTATTCTTTTAACAGGGCAAAAAATTTTTAAAAACATAGACCTTACGACTTTTAAAAAAACGTTTTTTAAGAGCGGTTTTTGATAACAGCTTAAAATTATTAGATTTTTCCGATGAAAAAAATTTTTTTTGATTGAGCGAGGTCAGTTCGCGGCGTAATAAAACTTGGTAAATTTTTGGTTTCCAGAATTCCGAGGGATTTTTCCATGATTCAACCCCTTGTGAAAGCTTTTCAAAGCGTCTGTCCTGAGCCGGTCGTTAACGCGTCGGCGTTACAAGCTTGTTTTTTTCAAGCGCGAGTATTGGCTAAGGTCAATGACTCGCGTTTTTTTATTCCATTCTTTCCCTCTCAGCCCGCGAAAACCAGGCTTCTCCATTATTTTACAAAATATTTACCAGAAAATGAGCGTGGGAGATTTAAACGATTTTCTAATTTCTCTGATAGACAAAAGCAATATATACCTATCGTGGCCAAGTTGAGCCAATCCGAGTTGTCGCGCGCGGGGTCATTTTAATTCCCCGCCTGGCGGGAGGTGTTAATCAGATATTATTCTCCCACCGCGAGGCGATTATGAGGAGGCCAGTTTGACTATTTGGTCGGGGATGTTCATGGCGCATGGGCCGATAAGGGGGTGAAAAACCGGGTAAATAACATTTTTTTTTAAAAAGGAGTGAATTTTTGGTTACAGGCAAAATTCATCTCTGGAGTTAAAACCGTTTCCTTTAATTTTTAATGGAGGTGTTAGCGGATGTCAACCACAGTTCTCGCTTTATTGGCGTTTATACCTATTTTACTGGCGCTTATTCTTATGGTGGGTTTTCGTATGGGGGCCATGAAAGCTATGCCAATAGCCTGGTTGGCCTGCGCGTTTATAGCCAGTTTCGCCTGGGATTTGCCAACCCAATATATTGCCGCCTTGAGCATTCAAGGGGCCATAAGCGCGGTCGGGGTCTTGATCATCGTTTTTGGGGCCCTTTTAATTTTGCACACCCTCCAATACTCGGGCGGCATGGAAACTATCCAGTTTGGCATGCAGGGTGTCAGCCGAGACATGCGCGTTCAGGGAATTATCATCGGTTTCCTGTTTGGGGCATTCATTGAGGGAGCCGCTGGCTTTGGCACACCCGCCGCCTTGGCCGCGCCCCTTTTGCTGTCTCTGGGTTTCCCCGCCTTCGCCGCCGCGGTCTTGTGCCTGGTCTTCAACTCCGTCCCGGTCACCTTCGGGGCTGTGGGCACGCCGATTTTGGTTGGCTTTGGGTCTTCTCTGACCGCGGTAGTTGATAAGATGGTTGAGGCTAGCCAATTAACTTCCGTTGACCAGTTCTTTAAGTCCGTTGGCGAGCTGGTCACCTTGATGCACGGCCCGATGGGCCTTATAGTAGGAATATTGGCCCTGTCTTTTGTCACCAGGTTCTATGGGCCAAATCGCTCTTGGAAAGATGGCCTGGCCTGTTGGAAGTTCTGCCTGTTCGCCGCCGTGTCCTTTCTGGTTCCTTATATCTTTTTCGCTTGGGTCGTGGGGCCGGAGCTTCCGTCTCTGGTCGGGGGCCTCATTGGCCTGGGCATAGTTGTTACCGGGGCCAAGCGGGGATTCTGTCTGCCCAAGCAGGTCTGGACCTTTGGGCCCACGGAGAAATGGGACCCCTCCTGGACAGGCCAGATCAGCTTCGCTGGCAAGACCGAGTACAAAGCCCACATGAGCCAGTTCCAGGCGTGGCTACCCTATGTTTTAATTGGTTTGATTCTGGTCATTACCCGCATCGACAAATTGGGGATCAAGGGCTGGCTGAACACCAATGGGGTTCTGCGGTTCACCAATATTCTCGGGTTCTCCACAGTCAAGGAAAATTTGAGCCTGCTTTATCTGCCGGGGACCATACCATTTATTTTGGTGTCCATTATAACCATTTGGTTGCACAAGATCCCCAAGGAGAAGGCGATCAAGGCCTGGAAAGATACCTTGGTCAAGATGAAGGCCCCGACCATCTCCCTGATTGCCTCGGTCGCCCTGGTCAAGATTTTTCAAGGCTCCAACTTTAATCCGGCCACCAATCTGAACGTGGACTCCATGCCCCTGGTCATGGCCAAGACCTGCGTCGGGGCCGTAGGCTCAGCCTGGCCGATGTTCGCCTCCTATATTGGCGGCCTCGGGGCTTTCATCACTGGCTCCAACACGGTCTCTGATATGCTCTTTGGCTTGTTCCAGTGGGATGTGGCCGGCCAGTTGGGCGTCAGCCGGACCGTCATCATCAGCGCTCAGGCCGCTGGCGGGGCCATGGGCAATATGATCTGTATCCACAATATCGTCGCGGTCTGCGCGGTGGTGGGCCTGGTCAACCGAGAAGGGGACATTTTGAAGAAAACTTTCTGGCCCTTCCTCATTTATGGCATTGTGGTGGGCTTGGTGGCCACAATTCTCATCGCTATCAAGTTTAGCCCGTTCTAACTTATCCAGCTCCCGTGGGCTTTTCCCGCGGGAGCTTTTTCAGGGGTTTTATCCCTAAGGCAGGGACCCAAATGTCAATAAATCAAACTTTGATAAACGAATATATAAATATAACCAGCCCTAGCCAGGTTCTCACGGAAGAGGCTGATCGCCTGTCATACTCTTATGACGCCGCTGTCCTGACCCCCAGGATTCCCGCCCTGGTCGTGGCCCCGGCCACGGAAGAGCAACTGGGCCAGGTGGTCAAACTCACCTATGAAAACAGTTTGCCCTTGACCGTTCGGGGCTCGGGCTCTAATCTCTCGGGAGCGGTCATTCCCGAGCCAGGCGATAGCGTGGTCATTTTGACCAACCGGCTGAACAAAATTCTGGAAATCAACGAGGAGGACCTCTACGCCGTGGTCGAGCCCGGGGTCATCACCAGCCAATTCGCTGAGGCGGTGACGGCCAGGGGGCTTTTCTATCCCCCGGATCCAGGCTCTCAGACCGTCTCGACCCTGGGCGGGAACGTGGCTCTGAACGCGGGCGGCTTGAGAGGCCTCAAGTACGGGGTGACCAAGGATTATTTGATGGGGCTGGAGTTTTTTGACTATAACGGGAATCTGGTCAAAACCGGCTCCCGCACGGTCAAATGCGTAACCGGCTACAACATCGGGGCCATGATGATCAGTAGTGAGGGAACCTTGGGGGTTTTCTCCAAGATCATTTTTAAGTTGGTCCCCCCGCCCAAGGCCTCCCAGGCCATGATGGCCGTCTACGATGATATCAACAAGGCCTCCGAAACGGTGGCGGCCATTATCGCCAACCATATCCTGCCGTGCACCCTGGAGTTTCTGGACCAGAAATGTCTCATCCATGTGGAGGCCCACACCAAGGCCGGCCTCCCGACCGAGGCTCAGGCTATTCTCTTGATCGAGGTGGATGGCGGGCATCAGGCCGGGGTTGACGAGGACGCGCAAAAAGTCAAGGACATCTGCGTCAAGGTCGGAGCCAAGGACATTCGGGTAGCCAAAGACGCGGCGGAGAAATTTAAAATCTGGGAAGCTCGCCGCAACGCCTTGCCGGCTCTGGCCAGAGCCAAGGCCACTACCGTCCTGGAGGACGCCACTGTTCCGCGTTCCAAAGTGCCGGCCATGGTCTCCGAGGTGAACCGGATCGCCGATAAGTACAAGCTGGATATCGGCACCTTTGGGCACGCGGGGGATGGCAATCTCCACCCGACCATTCTGTGCGATCGTCGCGATAAGGAAGAGTTTAGAAGGGTCGAGGAGGCCGTGGATGAGATTTTTGACGTGGCCTTGAGGCTGCAAGGGACCTTGTCTGGGGAGCATGGCATCGGCCAGGCTAAGGCCAAGTGGATGGTCAAGGAGACCAATCAGGCTACGGTGGATTTCTCCAAGAGGCTGCGGCAGGCCCTGGACCCCAAATATCTCTTTAACGCCAGCAAGAAAATAATCTAAGGGGGGAGCCCATGTCAGAAAATGTCGCGCCCCAACCGGGTAGTTTTCAGGAGTTGGCCCAACTGTTGATGAGCCTGGATAACCTTTTGGTTTCCTGCATGCGCTGTGGCTTGTGTCAGGCCGTTTGCCCGGTCTATGGCAGCACCTTTCGAGAGGCTGACGTGACCAGGGGGAAGATAGCTCTGTTGGAGAACCTGGCTCACGAGACGATCAAGGATCCCAAAAGCGTCAACGACCGACTCAACCGCTGCCTTTTGTGTGGCTCGTGCGAGGTCAACTGCCCCTCTGGGGTTAACATCTTGGAGATCTTTATCAAGGCCCGTTCCTTTGTCGCCGGCTACCTGGGCCTGGGGCTAGTCAAGCGCCTGATTTTTCGCCATCTGCTGCCTCATCCCCGCCTTTTTAACCTGGCGACCAGAATTTCCGGGTTTTTCCAAAAGCCATTTTTGAAAGTGGCTAACCCCCTCGTGGGAACCCACCGAGCCCCCATTTTAAAAATGTTTTTGGGAGACCGCCACATTCCTAGCCTGCCTAAGGCCAGCTTTTCCTCCAAGCGTGGGGCTCTGAACATTCCCGCCGGCTCGTCTGGAATCAAAGTGGCTCTTTTTCCGGGGTGCGTGCCTGACAAGCTTTTCGCCAACCTGTCGGAGGCGACCTTGAAAATTCTGCGCTACCATGGGGTAGGAATCTTCATGCCGGAAAATCTGGTCTGCTGTGGCATTCCCTCCCTGGCCTCGGGCGACAGTCAGGGTTTTTTGGGTCTGACTAGCCAGAACCTCAAGGCTTTGTCCAAACAGCCTTTTGATTATCTGGTCACTCCCTGCGCCACCTGCGCGGCCAACATCAAGGACAACTGGCCTCGGTTTCTGGATAAATACGGGGAAGAGGAGAAAAAGGCGGTGGCCGCCTTGGTTTCCAAAACCATGGACATAACCCAATTTCTAGTCTCGGCTCTGAAGGTTGAGTTCAAGCCGGCGGAGCCTAAAAACGACGCCAAAAAGGTTACTTTCCACGACTCTTGCCACCTTAAAAAATCTCTGGGCGTGGCCGCTCAGCCAAGAGCCATAATCCAGAGCCTGCCTGATTACCGCCTGGTGGAAATGCCCGAGGCGGACCGCTGTTGTGGCAATGGCGGCAGCTTTACCCTTTTCCATTACGATATTTCCAAAGATATCGGGCAGCGCAAGCGAAATAATATAGTGTCCGTCAAGCCAGACTTGGTGGTTACTGGCTGCCCGGCCTGTCTGATGCAGCTTATGGACCTGCTTTCCCAAAATAACGATCAGATCGCGGTCAAACATGTGGTGGAAATTTACGCCGACACTCTGCCGGACCAGGCGGCCTGATCCGCTAATTTTTTTGGAGTGGTTATATGTCAACTATCAACACGGCGGCTGTGGATCTGTTTGTGGCCAAGGCCAAGCCGGTTACCATACAGATCAAAGAGGTCAGCTCCCTGTCGGAGGCCCTTACTCTGACTTTGGAGATTTGCGAGCAAAAGCCCTTGGGCAAATTAATGTTGCCAGTCAAAGATCCCGACGCTCCCAGAAAAAAAACTCTGGCCGCCCCGGCCTTGGCCGCGGAGTCTTGGGATTATCTGGTCAAGGAAGGGGAAAAAAAGGGCTTTGAGATGATCCGCGATAACTTGCGTCAATACCTGGCTGGCATTGACGTGGCTTTCTCTGTGGCGACCATGGGGATCGCCGACACGGCCACGAGCGTTCTGGAGAGCTTGAGCGAGGACGAGCGTCTGGCCACCATGATCTGCGAGACTCACGTGGTGGCTCTGCCTAAATCCAAAATTGTTTCCGACTCCTATGAGGCTGAGTCTTATCTGAGGGCCTCCATGACCAAGGATCGCAATTTTATCGCGTTTGTTTCCGGCCCTAGCCGGACGGCGGACATTGAGCGAGTTCTGACCTTGGGCGTTCACGGGCCTTTGGAGTTGTTTGTAGCCTTGATCAATGAGTAGGGCTGAATTTATAAGGAGGGGAAAAGCGTGACAACGCCAACATTACAAAACTACCACGGCTCCTTGAAACAAGCCCTGGGCGATGATTTTCTGAGGCAAACCCTGGATAATTTCGCGGTTCAATACCGGGCCAACCGGCAATTGATTTTCGCGGATGTCAACGAGAAGGGCTTGATCGCCGAGATCGCTGAGTCGAAAGAGGCGTCCCTGGATCATTTGGAGGAGCTTTACGCTCAATTTCGCGAACAGGCCGCCAAGAAAGGGATTACTGTTCACCGGGCGGCCACGGCCAAGGAGGCCCAGGAGCTGGTCTGCCAGCTGGCCAAGGACTATGATTGCAAAAAAATCATTAAAAGCAAGTCCATGACCGCTGAGGAGATTCACCTCAATCACGCCTTGATTGAGGCTGGCCTGGAGGTTACCGAGACCGATCTGGGCGAGTGGATCATCCAACTGCGTCATGAGGGCCCCTCCCACATGGTCATGCCGGCCATTCACTTGTCTCGCTACCAGGTGGCCGACGTGTTCACCGAGGCCACCAAAACCAACCAGGACAGTGACATTTCTCTTTTGGTCAAAGTGGCCCGCCAGGAACTGCGGGCCAAGTTCGTTGAGGCCGACATGGGGATTTCCGGAGCCAATTTCGCCATCGCCGAAACCGGCACCTTCGCCATCTGCACCAATGAGGGCAATGGTCGCCTGACCACTACCTTGCCCAGGGTTCACGTGGCCATCTGCGGAATTGACAAGCTCGTTCCCACTCTCCATGACGCCCTACGGGTTATCAAAGTTCTCCCCCGCAACGCCACGGCCCAGGCCATCACCACTTATGTCTCCTGGATTACCGGGGCCCTGGAATGCCAGCGGACTGGGACGGGTCAGGAGAAGAAGCTGCACATCATCTTTCTGGATAATGGCCGCTCAGATCTCATCAAGGACACCAAATGTCGCCAGGCCTTGCGTTGCGTCCGCTGTGGGGCCTGCGCTAATCTTTGCCCGGTTTTTCGCCTGGTGGGTGGCCACCGGATGGGGTACGTTTACATCGGGGCCATTGGCCTGATTTTGACATACTTTTTCCATGGTCACGAGCGGGCCAAGGTTCTGGCGCAGAACTGTATTGGCTGCGAGACCTGTAAGGACATTTGCGCGGCCGGCATCGATCTGCCTACCGTGATCCAAGAGATTCGGGCCCGCCTCAATGAGGAGTATGGCTCAACCATGGATTCGGCCCTTTTAGGCAAGGTCCTTCAGAATCGCAAGCTTTTCCACACTCTCCTCAAATTCGGCAAGTGGGCTCAGCTACCGGTCAAAAAAGGCCGCTACATTCGGCACCTACCGGATATTTTCGCCCCCTATCAGGGCTTCAGGGCCCTGCCGGCCATCGCGGACAAGGCCTTTCGGGATTTGTGGCCATCCATCAAGCCCCCAGAGGCGCCCGGAGCCTTGAAAATAGGTGTCTTCGCCGGCTGCGCCCAGGATTTCATCTATCCAAGGCACCTTAAAGCCGCGGTGGATATCCTGGCCAGGCTCAAGGTCAACCTGGAGTTTCCCGAGACCCAGAGCTGTTGTGGGCTGCCGGTCCAGATGATGGGTCAGCGTCAGGCGGCCATCGCCACGGCTAAGGGCAACATTGAGGCCTTCCAACCCTTCGCCCCGGACTATATTGTTACTCTCTGCGCCTCCTGCGCTTCCCACATCAAGAGCCACTACGCGGATTTGCTGGCCAAGGAAAACCTGGGGGAACAGGTCAAGGCCTTCACCGACAAGATCATCGACTTCAGTTCCCTGTTGACCGATGTTCTCAAAGTCAAGCCAGAGACCTTTGTCAACAATCAGGAGAGAGTGGGCTACCATTACCCCTGCCATTTAATCCGCGGCCTGGGCGTGGTTGAGGCTCCCAAGACTCTTCTGGGGATGAGTGGCCAATATTTGCCTTCCCAGGAGGAGGACTCCTGCTGTGGCTTTGGGGGAACCTATTCTATGAAGTTCCCGGAGATTTCAGGAGTCATCTTGGAAAACAAGCTCAAGCGCTTTGAGGAAGCTGGCGTCACTTGCCTGGTGACCGACTGCCCGGGCTGTTTTATGCAGCTTGATGGCGGCGCCCAGAGAAAGGGCGGTAAGTTGAAAGTTGAGCATATGTCTGAGTTTTTGGCGAGACATTTAGCCAAATAACCTTTGTTTTTCGGGTTTAGGGCTCTTTAATCTGGCCGCCGGGGTATCCCGGCGGTTTTTTTTCGCCAGTCAGGTTGGTCTGCGGGGTGGGCCTCGTCTGAATGAAGTCTTTTTTATTTAAATAGTTAAGACCTGGCCCCTGGAATTGATAGATCCACCTGGGGCGACCAATGATTGGGGAACATTTGGTCAGGTTAGTGTCTTTTATAGATGAATAATAAATACATTAATATATTATAAAGTTATATAAATTAAAAAAAATGTCAGAATAAAAATAAAAAAAGCAACAGTTTCTGGTTTATGGCCCGGCTTGAGGGCGAATAAACCTCAGAGGCTAGTTTAAATTTGAAAATTGCCTAATTCCTCTAGATGACTTTCAGGGATCGCTGGGGAGGGAAGGGAGAAAATATCATTTTCCGAATTAACGTTAATTATAGCGAGCTTGACCGAGCCAGCGGGGAATCCCACTTTTTCTTGGTCAGGCAAAATATTTTTTGGACGGGCAAAATTTTTAAGGGATTTTTTTTATTTAGAGTCGCGAAAAATTCAAAATTAAAAATAAATATTATTTATTTATAGGATCGGTCTCTTGGGAGCGGGATGGGCCGTGGAAAAAAATTTTTTCCTATAAAAATAGATTAAAATAATAAAAAATAGTAAATTAATTATTTAATATATTCAAGTTCCACTCGAAAGTCATAAAACAAATTGTCAAAAAAAAAGTAAAAAAAAAGAGGAAAAACTGGGTTTCTGACAAAAATTTATCTTGACAAAAGGCCGGGCTAAACTTATACTGTCTTTACAGCTTAAAAAAATATTGACTAAAAAAAGACGCGGCGGCTGTTAGCCTTCCCATTTTTTTTATCAAGCGCTATTCCTGTGCGGATAAGCCTTGGTTTGGCCTGGGTGGCAGAGCCCCAATTTTCTAACGGCTTTCAAGCCGTGCCTTTCACCCCTAACTGCTTTTAAGGAGGCACTTTCTAATGGGACGTTTTACCATTCCCCGCGACATCTATTTTGGCCCAAACGCCATCGACAGTCTTTCCACCTTGAAGGGCTCTAAAGCCATCGTTTGTTGTGGCGGCAGCGCCATGAAGAAACAAGGCATTCTCGACAAGGTCGTCAACACTCTGAAAAAGGCCGGCTTCCAGGTTGAGACCTTTGAAAACATCGAACCAGATCCCTCCATTGAGACTGTCCAGAAGGGCGCGCAAAAGATGAGGGATTTCGGTCCGGATTGGATCGTGGCTCTGGGCGGTGGCTCTCCTATTGACGCCGCCAAGTGTATGTGGATTTTCTATGAGAATCCGGACGCGAAGTTTGAGGAAGTCGCCAAGCCTTTTAACGTGCCCCCGCTGCGTAAAAAGGCCAAGTTCTGCGCCATCTCCTCGACCTCCGGCACCGCCACGGAAGTTACCGCCTTCTCGGTCGTCACCGACTACAAGACCCTTATTAAGTATCCTCTGGCTGACTACACCCTGACCCCGGATGTGGCCATTGTTGACCCGGAGCCCCCGAAGGGCATGCCGGCTCTGCTGGTCTCCCACACTGGTATGGACGCTCTGACCCACGCCATTGAGGCTTATGTGGCTGGTTGGCATTCCCCCTTCTCTGATTGCAACGCCTTGGCGGCTATTGATTTGATCAACACCCACCTGGTTAAGAGCTATCAGGGGAACATGGAGTCCCGTGAGCAAATGCACTATGCCCAGTGCTTGGCCGGTATCGCCTTCACCAACGCCCTTTTGGGTATCGTTCACTCAATGGCTCACAAGACCGGCGCTGTCTGGAAGATTCCTCACGGCTTGGCCAACGCCATCTATCTGCCCTTCGTCATTCAGTTCAACGCCAAAGTCAGCGCCAGCCGGTTCGCGACCATCGCCCGTTACATCAAGATCGAGGGCACCAATGATGAGTACCTGTCCGACGCTCTGGCCCAGTATGTCAAGGACCTCAATGGCAAGCTGAACATTAAGCAGACCCTCAAAGAGAACGGCGTGGACAAGGCCGACTTTGACGCCCGTATCCGCACCATCTCCGAGCGCGCTCTGGAAGACGCCTGCACCGGCTCTAACCCCAGGCCCATCAGCGTTGATGAGATGGAGAGGCTGTTCCGGTACATCTACGAAGGCAAGAACATCGATTTCTAATCGACTCCTCCTGTCCTTACAAAAGGGCCGCGATCTTCGGATCGCGGTCCTTTTTTTTTTCTTTAAGGAGCTAGGCCTGGCGGCCTGGCCTAACTTGGCGAACCAGAGCCGTCCTCGCGGCTCTGGTTTTTAAATCTATTTATTAATATTTTTTATATTTTGATAATATATATAACTAATGTAAGAGAAAAAAATTTTTTGTAGACTAACCAGTCTTTTTATGGAGTTTAAATTTTAGGAGAAAAGTAGCTTGATCTTAAAAAGCGATTGACCAATAATATGACCGAAGGCCATTTCGGGTCTAAGTCAACAACCAGGGCGCGGTCCTGTCAAGATTTATTAAAGGTTGGCCCGCGAGCTCAGGCGTTGGCTTGGCTGCGGTTGGGCCCTCGCCTGAGAGTCAGGCTGGGAATACTCAGGCTAGTGGTTATTCAGACTGGTTACGAAGGCTGGTTAGTCAGGCTGGTTAGTCAGGATAAAATATTTTGTTTTTACCAGGTAAATATATCGCTTCTCCCTTTCGCCGCTCTTCTGGCCTTCTCTGGCTGGTCAGCGCCCTGGTCCTCTTGAGCTGGATGCTCGCGGCTTGGCCGGTCTGGGCCGCGGATCCGCCACCCCCCTCTAATCCGCGAGCCCAGTCTCCCGATGGTTCCCTGGCCCCTGAGACGGCTCCACCTGGTCCAGGCGCCTCGTCAGAGGCGGGCGGCTCCGCCGCTGTCGCCGAGAGCGTTCCGGAAGAGGGTGGGGCCTCGCCTAACCCTCCCTCGACCTTCAACTTTGAGCAGGTCGAGCGCCTGGCTCGGGCCCTAGCCACCCAACCATTTGTTCCCCAGGATCCGAAAAAGGTCAATTTCGCTCGAGAAAACATCGGAGAAAACGTCTGGCGGGCGATCCAGTTCAAGGAAGACGGTCTCTTGTGGGCTGATGAGGGCTTTTTCGCGGTGGGGTTCTGCCATCCCGGCTCGGTCTACGATCAGACCGTGGCCATCTCCGTGGTGGAGGGGGGGGTGGTCAACCAGATTCCCTTCCGGGCCAGCCTCTTCAGTTATCCCAATCCGGCTCTGCCTTTAAAAATCAACGAGGCGGGGCTGGGGTTTTCTGGGTTTAGTCTCTATTTTCCTGTTAACAACCAGGACCTCAAGGAAAAAGCCCTGGTTTTCCAGGGAGCCAGCAATTTTCAGGCCCTGGCCCGGCAGGCGGATCTGGGCTTGACCTCCCGAGGCCTCATTATTGACCCCGCCCTGCCGGAAGGGGAGCAATACCCCTATTTTCGGCGTTTCTGGCTCGTCAAGCCCCAGCCTGGGGAGCGGGAAATGACTATTTACGCTTTGCTGGACGCCCCGAGCCTGACCGGGGCTTTCGCGTTTGTGATCAAACCTGGCACTTCCACGGTTATTGAAGTCAGCGTGGTTTTGTTTTCCCGCCAGGAGCAATGGCCGCGCAAACTGGGTCTGGCCCCAGTCAGCGGGATGTATCTTTTTTCGGAAAAGGAAAATGGCTCCCCCTATGACTGGCGACCGGAGGTGCATAGCGCCGACGCCCTTTTGTATTCCTCGGACAATCTGGCCTGGTTTCACCGTCCTTTGAATAATCCCCGGCGCCTGTTATCCACCTTCTTTCTGGATTCCGCTCTGAGCGGCTATGGGTTGATTCAGAAAGACAACTCCTTTGACCACTATCAGGATATAGGGGCCCGCTATGAGCGCCGGGCCTGGGTCTTTGTGGAGCCCGGGGAGGGTTTTGGCTCAGGCCGCCTGGAGCTTTTGGAGATACCCAGCTCCAAGGAAATTCACGAAAACGTCCAGGCCTTCTGGGTCAGAGACATGAGCTCACAGAACGCCTCACGGGAGCTGCGGTATGATTACAAACTCTATTGGACCACCCCGGGGGTTACGCCTCACCAGCTGGGCCGGGTGGTGGCCAACCGCATTCTCACCAACCCGGATCCTGAGACAGCCGAGTTCATCGTGGATTTCGAGAGCCAGGCCTTGAACGCCCTGTCCGGCGAATTGGGCCTGGCTAGCTTGGTGGAGCCGGAGGGCGATTTTCCGGTTTTGGAAAAGCGACTTTTTAAAAACCCGGTGACCGGGGGCTGGCGCCTGAGGTTCAAGGTTCGCTCGCCCCTGACCGGGGGCATGGTTAACGCCATCTTCAATGGCCGCGACGACAATTGGCGCTCCCCCCGGATCCGGGCCCGCCTGGTGCGCGGGGAGAATCTGCCTGAGCCCATAACTGAGACTTTTATCTATGACTTCCACCAATGAGCCTCGGGGCGGTTTCGATGGGCATAAGGCCAGTCGGCGGATTCTGGCTTACCTGGAGGCTCTGGGCTTTTCGCCGGCGGAGGGGCTGACTCTGGCCCAGCGGGTTCTGGCCCAGAATCCCCTGGGGTTGGCGGAGGCTCTGGACCTGTTGAAAAGTATTCTGCCCGCTCGGCCTGGCCCGACCTATCCACCCAGCCAGCCTCCTTTGAATCGACAGTCGATGATCACCGACAAACTCTCCAATGGCGATTTTTTTAACGATCTGGAGTTGTGAGCTCCCATGACGCGCGTGGCTAAATGGCCCAGGGCCGGTCGCCTCAGGCGGGCGGCTTTGTTATTTCTGATCCTGGCTCCTACCCTGTTCGCCGCCTGGGTCATGAATTCCCTTTTGCCCGCCCAGGGCCTGGGTTGGCTGGACAGCATCATGACCGGCCTTTTCGCGATTCTGTTCGGCTGGATCTCCGTGGGGTTCTGGAGCTCGCTGGCCGGGGTCTGGGTCCTGCTTAAGGGTGGGGACGCCTACGCTGTTTTGAGAAGCGCGGCCCAGGCCGGGGATTTGCCGACTGATTTTCGGACCGCCATTTTGTTTCCAGTCTATAATGAGGACCCCAAAATGGTCTTTGAGGGGGTCAAGGCGGTCAGGAGCTCTTTGAGTCGCTCGGGTCAGGCCAGCCATTTTGACGTCTTCGTCTTGAGCGACTCGACTGACCCGGATTACTGGGTTCGCGAGGAGGAGGCCTTCGCTCAGGCCGCGAGGGAGGAATACGGCGGTTGCCGGCTTTTTTATCGCCGCCGCCAGTCTAACCTGAAGCGCAAAAGTGGCAACATCGCCGATTTCTGCCGGCGCTGGGGCGCGGACTATCGTTACATGATAATTTTTGACGCTGACAGCCTCATGTCCGCTGAGGCCTTAACGCGCCTGGTCAAAATCATGGAGGCCCGACCGGATATCGGCATAGTCCAGTCTCCCCCCAAAGCCATTTTCAGCGAAACTCTTTTAGCTCGGACCCAGCAATTCGCCGGGCATCTCTATGGCCCCATTTTCGCGGCGGGCCTGCATTACTGGCAATTGGGCGAGGCCCAGTACTGGGGGCACAACGCCATCATCCGCCTGGAGCCCTTCGTCAAAAGCTGCCAGTTGCCCCGCATTCCCGGTCGCTCACCCCTCAGTGGGGACATTCTGAGTCATGACTTTGTCGAGTCCGCCCTCATGCGCCGGGCTGGCTACGGGGTCTGGTTGGCCTACGATCTGGAGGGCTCCTGGGAGCAGAGCCCACCAACCCTGGTCGATGAGCTGATCCGCGACAAGCGCTGGTGTCAAGGCAATCTTCAGCACAGCCGGTTGGTTTTCGCCCGGGGCTTTTTCCCGACTCACCGGGCTCTGTTTATCAATGGCATAATGAGTTACGGGTCAGCCCTTTTGTGGTTTTTTTTCCTTCTAGCCTCCAGCGCTGAGGCTCTGATGGCCATTCTGGCCACGCCCATCTATTTTCCTGAGGGGCCTAGTCTTTTTCCAGACTGGCCGAAATATTTTCCCGCCTGGGCCTTGACTTTATTATCCAGCACCGCTCTTTTGCTTTTTTTTCCCAAGTTTCTGTCAGCCCTGACAGTCATCGCCCAGGGACGGGCCAGGGCTTTTGGCGGGATTGTCAGGATGACTCTCTCCATCTTCCTGGAAGTCATGGTCTCGACTTTTCTGGCCCCGGTTCGCATGCTGTTTCACAGCCTCTTCGTGGTGACCACCTTTTTAGGCTTCCGGGTCTCCTGGAGCTCTCAGAATCGGGATCGCGCCGGGGGTTTATCCTGGTCGGCGGCCAGCCGGTTTCACTGGTTCGGCAGTCTCCTGGGGGTGGTCTGGGGTTTGTCGATGTACCTCATCAGCCCGGGATTTTTTCTCTGGTTGTCGCCGGTGGCGGCGGGCCTGGCTTTGTCCATCCCTCTGTCGGTCTTAACCAGCCGGGTCTCCTTGGGCGCTTGGGCGGCTCGGCTGGGCTTATTGAAGACCCCGACCGAGACCCAGACACCGCAAGAAGTTCAGGAATTGGCCGCGGGCTTGAGCTCCCCTGACCCAGTTGAGCCGCTGGCTCTCCCCAGAGAGCGGGGCTTTGTTCGGGCCGTGGTTCGGCCCGAGACCTTGGGGGCTCATCTGGCCTTCTCGGCCCGGCGACGGCGGGTCAGCCCTCCGCGGCGGGCCTGGTTCGCCGGACTCCGGGAAAAAGCCTTGGCCGAGGGCCCGGGGGCTTTGACTTCGCTGGAAAAGAAGGCCATATTAAACGATCCGGGCGAGTTGACCACCCTGCACTGGGCGGTCTGGCGGCTGGAGGGGGAACGGGCCCGACGGTGGGGCTTGGTCGATTGAGGGGGCGGAAGACAGTAATTTTAATTTAGCTAATTAAGATGTTTATATTATTAATTTTAGCTGTTTATGATATTTTTATTTATTACAAAAGGTAAAAATAATTAATAAGCGAAAAAAAGCATAACATATTTTTTTAAAAGCGCAGTAATTATTTTTTGATAAATGAATAAATATTATTAGTCTTTAATTAATATTATGTACAATTATAAATAATAAAGATATTATAATTAATATCTCTTTAATTTTGCCTTCTCTGACCTGCGGAATGCCGGATAAACAGTAATTCAATAATTTTTCTATATTTAATTCTTAAATACGTAAATTAAAGGTTTTTATAATTAACCGGCGTGGTAATATTCTGTTGCTCCGCTAATTATGGTCGCGGGCGACCATTCTGTCTTTCAGTTTAACTCCGACTTTTGAGCGTCCATAAACGCCTAAACCCATTTCAATTATCTCTTTCGCTTCCAAAATATACTGTTTTGAGTATTCTTTAGTCGCGATCTGCTCCAAACCCTTTTGGGCCAAACTCAGAGCCTTTTCGCGTTTCTTCTCAATGGACAATTCAGGTGAATACTTAGGTTCTTGCTCGAACTTAATTTCAATAATTACATGAACACCATTTGAAAATAATAATTCAAGGTCTGATTTACCAAGAGATGAGGCTACTTGAGATCTGACGTTTATACCTAAAGTGTTAATAATTGCTTGAAAAATGGCATTATAGAATTTTTCAGACGAAAAATGTTGATCAAAGGATATTTTAGCCAGAGAGGCTTCCAAGATATTCTCAATGGCGCTTGAGTCTCGGTTGAGGACAGCGGCCTTAAATCGTTGGCCTTGTGAAAGCAATTCATTAATATCAGCGTCGCCGAAATAAGCCTGATAGAAAGCCTTGGGGTAACCTCGGTCAACTTCCATATTCGGGATTTTGAGGGAATACTGAGCCTCATTGTTGTCAGCCCAGGAAACCCCGTTTAAGGTCAGATAGCCGGTTTGAAACAATAATGGGATAGGGGAGACACTGCTGGGGACAAATGAGATCAGGCTTTCCTCGGAACATTTGGGCGGATCTTTAAAAATAAAAGAGTCCGGGTTTTTGGCGATGAGCTTGGACAGAAAAGTGGGTGGACCGGAACGAAGCCAGTATTCGGAAAAAGATTTTTTGAAGAAAAAATTAACGATGGAAAAGGGATTCAGAACTCTGGTTACCTTACCTAAAGAAGTTTCGTTAAACGGGGTTTTCCCATCAAAAACGTAACCATCATACCATTTTAAGATGTTTTCTT
>JAISMU010000172.1 GCA_031276635.1 Deltaproteobacteria bacterium
TTTGGTTAATCAACTCGAGGTTGACGAGTTCAAAATGTTGAGTAACCTGAAAAAATACATTTGAAATATGCGAAAATGATATATATAAATAATAATAAAAAAGAATAATTTAATCAATAATATTAAAAAAATAAAATAATAAAAATTATTATAAGCGAATTTTAGGTCTCAGCTGACAGTTAGGGCGAGAGACCAGGATTTTTAGGGCGGGTTTTTGTCCGTTAGACCGTTGTTAGCCTGGACCAAGATATATAAAATACAGTCGATATTAAATTCATATAGAGGTAAAAATTTTTCACAAGATATTTTTTAAGCTCAAAAATTCTGATCCAGGAATGACGATGAGATCAAGATTTGTGTCTGATTAAATAATTGGCAAAGTCGATAGAGCCTGGCCATAAAAATTAACGCTTGACAAATTTTACCCGATAATTTATAAATAAAATGTAATGGGCCTTTAAGCGAGCGTTCATTAGATTGTTGGTTTTATTGTTTCAAGGTTTGGTCTTGACCTTTATTGACCCGCCCATTTCCTTGGGTTAGCGATTTACGGCTTGATGATGACTTTGTTTTTTTTGATTCGCCAGTCTGTCCAGCCCTGGCTTCCTCTGTTTTACGCACATCCAAAACAGCTTTTAAGCGATTTGTTTTAAAAATAATAGATATTTAAGGCGTTTAGGCGGTTATAGGCGAGTTGCCGTCCCGCTTGAGCCGATTACTAATCAGACAAACTCGGGTTTTGGTTAATAAATGTTTGTATTACATTGTCCCAAATGCCAGGCCAATCTCAGGTTGACCAAGGAGCCCTCAGAGCTGGGCGTTATTAGTTGGGTTAAGTGCCCTCGTTGCGGGGAGGTTTTCAAAAGCGGGCAGATTGATTTAACGACCTTAACGGATCTGGGGGAAAAGAAAGTCTCTTTTCAGAGAATCAGATCCACGACCCAGAGGTCAGTTCCTCTCCAACCCCAGAAAGATCAGAGCGTTTACTTAGAGCCGTTCGAGTGTAATCCCATCAACCCCGCTAGAAATGGTTTCCGAACTTTGGCTCGATTAGGATTACTGGGTTTTATGGCCATAACCTTGCTGGTCTTTGTCAGTCTGGGGTTTAGGCCAGCTCAATCGCGGGAGACCCTCAAATTGCCGCCCTCGCCCCAGAGGGAAGATTACGCCTCCACTCTCTTGGTCCCTGATTTAAGGGCCCTGCGGGAGGATCTGGCGAAAATGAGAAGGGCTGATAAGCGGGTGGCCTATCGAGGCTATGAGTCGCGGATTTATCGTTATTTAACCGGGAAGCTGGCCAAAAATAATTGTGAGGATATTTCCGAATTGATTCTCTATTCAGATGACACCGCCAAAGGCTTTATGGCTCAGGGGGTGTGCCTGGCTCCTGGACTGAGAGCGGCTGAGTTGACCACGCGTTGGGTTGGGGACAAAGCCTTGGTCGAGATCGCCGATGAGGGAACGGAGCTGGAAATTGATTTGGCTGAGTCAGAGGCCGAGACAGAGGAGACTGGGGTTCCATCTCAGGCCTTGAGGCTTGAGGGAAGTTTCAAAAACACTCGACCTCATTAAAGCGTTAGACTGAGGATATTTAACCATAAACACAACTGGATTTTTCCAAAAATTAATTTTTCAATTATTAGGCGTTAATGGCATGAGAGTGGCTGAGGCACAAGCTAAAAAATATCGGTCCAGACTCGGCTTGACCTTGGTGGAGCTGTTGGTGGTTTTAACCGTCAGCATAATTGTAGCCGCCGTGGCTGTCAGCCTGTACCTCATAAATGGCAACTATTACCTTCAAAGCGAGGACGAGATCCTCCTGCAACAGAATTTGCGGGGGGCCATGTATACCCTGACTCGAGATTTGCGGATGGCCGGGGTTGGCATGTTTATTCTCGGCCCAGGAGTCAGCCGGGTTCAGGCCTACGTCCCCTTTAAACCGAGTCGAGTCTGCGGTCAGCCTTTCGTGGCCGATAAGATTGATTGGTTTTATAACTGCGATAGTTCCAGTCTCAAGGGCGCCCGAGCCATCTTCGGGGAAGACGGGGGGCGGGAGAACTCTGACATAGTCACGGTTTTTCTTTCCGAACCGGAGTTCAGCGGTCAGGTTGGGGAAGTGGCCGCCCTTTCCGGCAACGAGTTGAGTTTGGTCTCGGGAGTTGACGAGCGGGCGATTTTTCCAGGGGACATTCTGGCCGCGGTCAAGGGCGAGTCGACCGTGATTTTTGAGACGCTGGATCTTCAGAAGTCCGCTGGCCAGATCCAGAAGATTGAGCTTAAACTTAAAGGTCGTTTTACCAGCCCTGAGGGGGTTCCCGCTGGTTTTCCCATTGTGGGAGCCCTTCTCTACAACCTTAAAAACGTGACTTTAGTCTCTTACTACGTTGATGAGGCCAAGAATCAGCTTATGGCCGTTTACCATGATCAGAAAGCCATGGCCAATGGAGAGGAGGTCAGTCTCCCGATTCCAGTGGCGGACCACATTGAGGATCTTCAGGTTTACTACTATTTTGGCTCAGAAAAAGTCGATTACGTTCGGTTAACCCAGGATCCGGCCATTGGCGAGGCCAAACTTTCGCAGTCCGCCGTTCGAGCCGTTACGGTGGGTCTGACCGGTAAATCTCTCCGCAAAGTCAACCGGATCAGCCAATCTCGGCCGGCTCTGTTCAACCGGGCCGCTGGCTCTAAAAAAGACAATTATAACCGCGGCTCTTTGGTGTCCACCATTAATTTGAGAAATTATGATTAAGGATAGCTATTTATTAAAGAGGCATTTGTTGAGAGTAATGGCCGGCTTCACCCTGATGGAAGTTTTGGTGGTCATAGTTATCATCGCGATCATGGCGGCCGTGGCCTATCCCCTGATGCGAGGTTATAAGCCGGATTTAACTGTCAGAGGTGGGGTCCGCCAAATTGATGGTGTCATGCGAAAAGCCCGACTCCGGGCGGCCAATCAAAATCGGCCCACGCGAGTGGTCATCAACTGCTCGCGACCTGGCGGTTTTGACAGCTGTTTCATAGATCTGCAGGCCGCTATTTTCCAAGACGCGGACATAACTGATTGGGACCGTAACCCCAGCGATCATCTGGTTCTCGATAAGAAACTGGCCGTAGTTAAACCTGTCAACAACGTGGCCCATGATGGGAAAGTCTCCCTTAAGGGCATTTATTGGGCCATTTTCATGCCCGCTGGTCAGGTCTTCTCGGATCCTCGGCCTTTAAATCTTTTCATTTATCATGACTCTCAGAAGAAAGAACTCAAGAAGGGCTGGAAAATCAAGGTTAATAATGAGACCGGTCGGGTGGAGACAACGCGCGACACTTTGAGCGCGCCAGCGGGACCTCAGTGAAGGCTCTAAATCAAATCGCCTATGGCTAAGGAAATCATGAAAATAATCTTAAAAGAGCCCAGGAGCGCGTCATCGTCATCGGCGATTTCTCAATCAGGAGCGGCTATTGGCTCAGCCCTCTCAGGCTCCAGACCCTCAGGCTTCACCCTGATCGAGGTTTTAGTGGCCATCGTCTTGATATCTTTTGGTTGTCTGGCCGCCGGGACCATGCAGATCTCGGCGATGAAGGCCAAAATCGCCGCCGACAACGTAACCGTGGCCTCTTTTCTAGTGGAGTCTGAGCTGGAAAAACTGAAAACCCTGTCGTTTAACGATTTGACTCATCAAAAGGACTATCAGGTGGCCAATCTGTCCCGGCTGGGGATGCCATGCCCAGGCCCTTGCCAAGGAGTTAGTTTTTCGCGCGCGGTCAAATTTTACAAAGGCAATCCCACTTCTCTGAGCTATCACGTGGAGGTCGAGGTCGCCTGGCGCGACTCCACCGGTCAGAAGTCCTTGAGACGGGGAGCCATTTTAACCGGAACAACTTTTATTTGAGAGAGTGGATGAAAAATTCAAAAAGACGCTCAATAAACTGGCCTAAAAACCCCGGAAAGAGCTTTTCGAAGAGTTTTGGTCGAGAAATGGCCTCCAGGTCGGGGATGATCCTGGTGTTCGTCATCGTGATCATGCTTTTAATCAGTCTCATGGGCGTGATCATCATGGTTTTAACGCGGGCGGAAATTTCCATCTCCGGCCATTACCGCCTTAGCCAGGAGGCCTTTAACTCCACCGACTCCTCAGCGAAATTGACCATTTTGTTGGGTCGAGTCCTGATTCATCCGGTATTGGGCAATCCTCGGGATTTTGTGGCCGAAAACTCTGGCCAAAAGCCTCAGTACCCCATGACCGTGGAGATCAACTCCAGTCGGTTTTCTCTAGATAAGCTCATCGCGGAGTCCAATCCCTACGGTTACCAGAAAAGGTACCTGGAATCATCCCTGATTAAGGGCTCTACGGCCCAAAAACCACATTTGACCTTCAAAGTCGGCGACAAAGTGGTCGCCACGGCCTCCATCAGCCTGGACACTGAAATTTCCCCGCGGGGCTTTTCCCTGGCCGGGGCTGACCGTTATGACCCGGTCGGGGGAGCGAATGTGCCTGTGGACCTAATCATGACCGTGACCGGGACCACGCCCTTGGACCCCAACGCGAAAGACCCCCACGCCCCTCGCTCGATCCTGACCACCATCACCCGGGAGCTGATGTAGCTGAGGCGGCCTGGCTCGCTCAGAGCTATTTCTGGTGGATCACCATATTCTCGCCCCCCCTCGCGGGGTTGGGGGCTCGGCTGGTTACCAAAAAAACCATTTCAGGAGGCCTTAGTTGAAAGCCCCAAGACTAGCTTTAGGCTTAATTATCGCGATATTGTTTCTAGCTCCCAGCGGCCTTTTCGCGGTCAGCCCGGATCGAACCCTTTACCAGACCGCCCCGTTCATGTCCTCTTTCCGGGCCATTCCCCATATCCTTTTGGTTTTGTCCAAAGATTTGAAGATGTTTCAGCAAGCCTACAACGAGCTGTTGGACATGGATGGTGATGGCCGCATTGACACTGGCTTTAATCCCAAGGTCACTTATTACGGTTATTTTGACTCCAAATCTTGTTACAGGTATGAGGGCAAAGTCAACCGCGAGGGCGACTCTCGGGGCTTTTTCGTTCGCTCGGGCCCGACCCTGGAGGACGATTCCCAAGAGGAACTTGACCGGATTCGCGATCAGAGCCTGCGAGGCTCCCTGGTTCCGGCGGCCCGTTCCGCCACCGGGATCTGTCAGCGGCCCCACGGGACAGAAGGAGGCTTATTCAGTGGCAATTGGCTGAATTTTCTGGTTACCAGCCGGATGGACGTTATTCGGAAGATTTTATACGGAGGGTTCCGTTTGATTGACACCCCAACGGAAACAGTCCTGGAGCCTTCCCTGGTGCCCCGGGACTCCAACTCCTGGGGCGCCGACGTCTTGGCCGACAATCGTTGGGAAGCCGAGACGCCCATGTCGGCCTATTATGACATCTCCAAGTACACCCCTTTCCCGAAACCGGTCACGGATTCGGCCCATTTTTTCGCCCGGGTCAGAAACACCGCCGGCTGGGGGACTTATCAGGTTTTCGAGGTCCTGCGGAACGCCAACAAGAAATCCTTTATCGGCGGCTCTCTCATAACTGGGGCTAATGGCCGCTATTTTGACTGGGTTCTGCAGGACGGGCCCAACCCATCTCACAGCCGGTTGGCCAACAGTGGCCAGTTGCGGGCTTATGGCCTCAAAGTCAAGGTCTGCCAGGCTGGCAACGTGGGGGAAGGAGAAGACTGCCGCCGCTATCCTAAGGGTAACCTCAAGCCAGTTGGCCTACTCCAAAAGAATGGCGAGAGCGGGGAGATGTACTTTGGGTTATTATCGGGCAGTTATCATGACACAACCCGGATCCAAGGCGGGGTCCTGCGCGAGCATATAAACCACATCCGGGACGCGGTGGACCTGGAAAATTACGGCCAGATCAAGCGCTATGGCTTGATTTGGATCTTGGACACCTTCCGGGTTTCCGGCGGGGTTGAGCACACGGGTTTGCAGGCCTACACCAACTCTTCCAGCTGGGGTAACCCCATAGGCGAGATGCTTTTCGAGGGAGTGAGGTACTTGGCCCGGCTGGGCCAGGCCAAAGGGGCTACCCCCATTCAGCCCACGAAAATGTTTGTCCCCAACGCTGAGGTCAATTATAACCCGGCTAACCGCGCCGGGTTCCACAAAGACTGGAAGACTTTGCCGGAATTGCCCGGGGCCGAGTGCGCTAAACCCATTATTCTGCTCATCACCGACGTAGATAGTGAGTACGATGGCGATTCGGCTGTCAATGAGGCCAATGACCTCAAAATGAAGGTTTTAAGTAGTGTCTCGGCCCAGGAGGCCGATTATCTGCCGGATTTCCAACTCAGCTCTTATCTCCAACGGATCACGGATCTGGAGGGTTTCAATAAAGGCGAGGAATATTATTTCGGTCGCGGTCGCGCCGATGAGTGCCGGCCCCGGACCCTGAGTTCCCTGATAGAGGTCAACGGCATCTGTCCCTATCGGGTTTCCTATCAGGGCAGTTACAGCGCGGCGGCGGTGGCCTATTTCGCTCGCACCCATAATTTTGGCTTGGCCGGTCGGGAGATGGGACTGGACATTTACACGGTCACCCTGAGCGCGACCTTTCCAACCCTGGAGTTTCCCCTTTTGGGGGATAAGGGCCAAGTGACCAGCAAGATTACCATTCTGCCGGTCTCCATGAGCGACTCCAGCCCCAAAAACTCCCGAGGCCGGATTTTAAGTTTTCTCAATTACTACGTTTTGGAGTGGTGGGTGGACAAGAAAGGTCAGCCTTACCACGTGAAAATAAAGGTCAATTACGAGGATTCCGCTCAAGGCAACAACCCGGACTTTGGGATCTGGCCCAACTCCGATTGGGACATGGACGTGATGATTGAGCACACCATTGATCTGCTGACGACCAATAGCCCCAACCGGCGATCCCCCTCCCTCTACTTCGGCAATGATCCCAACGCCTCTGGAGCCTTGAAGGTCAAGAAAGGCTTTTATTACGCTTTCCGACCGCAGGGCAAAAATCCCTTCGCCATTGACCGCTCCGAGGTGGCGGGCCTGGCCATCAGATCCTGGAAGGCCAATAACTCCACCACCGTGCGCATGGCCTTGGGTTACACCATCAGCGGCACAACCCACGATGGCACTTACATGGATGTGGGGCACTGCAGTGGCATTGGCGCTTACGCCACTCCGCCAACCTGTGACTGGCCCAAGGGCTACGGCCAGGACTCCAGCTCCAATAAGGGGACCAAATGCCGGGAGGCCTTTGGTTTATGCCCGGCCTGGAATCGCTCAGATCCTCCGGGGAACGCGGTTACCCGGACTTTTGAGTTTAACCCTAACCTTAAAGCTCAGGGCGAGTACCTGCCTAATCCCCTGTACTTGGCGGCCAAATACGGTGGCTTTAAAGACGCCAACCGCAATGGCCGGCCAGACTTGGGAGAATGGGAAGGCCCGGACGGTAATCCGCGCAACTATTTTCAGTCCTCCAACATCAGCGAGTTGCCGGCCAAACTGGAGGCGGCCTTTATGGACATTTCCCAGTCCGTCGCGGCCTCCTCGGCCACCCCGTCCACAGTCAACTCCGTTTTGGGCGGGGGCATTTCCGTTCAGACCGCTTTTTACCCCAAGTATACCAGCCCCAAAAACAACACCAGGTCGGTCAGTTGGGTCGGGACGGTTTATGGGCTGTTTATGGATAAATTCGGCAATTTTCGGGAGGACACTAACCAAAACCACCGCCTGGAGCTCAAAAGTCCCAAGGATGGCCCTCCGGGGGATTACGTGGTCTCTTTTACCAGCCTCCGATCGCCGCCGGCAACCAAGCCCAAGTGTTATGCCCAGGGCTCTCACCTCAGCCGGTGCGCCGATGAAAAGGGCAATGGCGAGCTGACTCTGGTCAGCGGTAACGTCCGCGGCCCTTTGACCATTCATAACATCAAGTCTGTCTGGGACGCCGGACGGTGGTTGGCTGAACTCAAAGATCTCAATAAGCGCCAGATCTATTATATTGATCCAGAAAAAAGAAACGAGGCCACGCCTTTCACCCCGGACCCGGAGACGGTCAATCGCCTGAAGGGCGTTCTGATTTACGAGAACTACCTGGACGTTTTGCCTTACCAGGCTGGAGTGGGCCCAAAACCCACCCCGGCGGAGATGGCTCAGAAATTGATCCGCTATATTCGGGGCGAGGACATTCCTCTGTGGCGCTCGCGGACCATAGATAATCCCTGGAATGACGGGCAAACGGATATCGTCTGGCGGCTGGGGGAAACCATCAACTCCAAGCCCGTCATCGTTGGCCAGCCGGCCTTTAATTATGATTTTCTTTATCGTGACCAGACTTACGCCGCTTACAAGGCCGCTCAGGCCAAACGCCGGCAGGTGGCCTATTTTGGCAGCAACGATGGTTTTCTGCACGCCATTAATCTGGGCTATTACGGCTCCTTGGCCAATGGCGAGGTTAGTTACGATCCGGGTGGCCATGACCTGGGGGCCGAGCTCTGGGCCCTGATTCCCTGGTCGGCCCTGCCGCATTTGCAGTGGCTGGCCGATCCCGGCTACGTCCACTCCTATTACGTGGACCTGAAGCCGGTCATCGCGGACGTCAAGATTGAGGGCCAATGGCGCACCATTTTGATTTGTGGTCTGCGGCTGGGGGGCCGGCCCATTGAGGCGGCCACTTCCCCGTCTGAGTGGTCGACGACGAACTTCTTCTCGGAGCTTTTCGCCCTGGACGTGACCGATCCCAACGCCCCCCCGAAGGTCTTGTGGCGCTATAGCCACCCGGATATGGGCCTGGTGGTGGGACTGCCCGCCGTGGTCACCAGCCGAGGCGAATGGTTTGTGGTGATTCCCAGCGGCCCGGTTACGGACCATGTGGACTTCGAGACCTCGAAGCTGGTTTTTGGCCAAAAATCCCCCTATGACGGCTACAGCGACCAGCGAGCCCGCCTGATCATCCTGAAAGCGGATGACGGCTCACAGTTCTCCTCCTATTACAACGAAGAGCTCTGGGCCGAGGAGCCCAATAGCTTCTTTAACGATCCCTATGTGCCCCTGCCGCTTAAAAGAAAAAGCGACGGGGTCTGGAATGACGAGGCGGTTTACTTTGGGCTTACGGTCAGCCGGGATAATGGAGGCCTGGACAAGGGAGCGGTTTACCGCTTGCGGATGGTTGATGATGAGGGTGAGCCTTTGGATATCGACCGCTGGCATCTCAAGCGCTTGATCGCCGTGGATAGGCCGGTCAGCGCCCCGGTAAACTCAGCCTTGGACTCCAGCGGCAATCTCTGGGTCACCTTTGGGACAGGTCGGTTGTGGGGGGTGGAAGACGTCTCCCCCTGCTCCAAGGTCAATACCCCCGAGTGCCTGGAAAATCATGAGCATTATCTGTTCGGGGTTAAGGAGGAGCTGAAAAACGGGCATATGACCTTTAAAGAGCGGAGTGTCAGGGCCCTGGCCGATGTTTCCGGGGGGCAGGTTTATAAGAGTGGCCAGGTGGCCAACCTGGGCTCCATTCCCGGGCTACCTCTGGGCCAGGGGGGGACCACCACCTATCAGAGCCTGGTTCAGGCTTTAAGGCAACCGACCGTTCAGGGTTTTAAGCGCCATTTGGATCTGACTAAGCTTCTGACTGGGGCCAAGAAGAGCATTGAAATGATCTTGACTCAGCCTCAGATCACCAGCGTGGGGGTGGACAAATCCATCCTGAGCTTCACCACCTACGAGTTGACCTCGCAATCCTGCGGGGACTTTGGTCGAGGTTTTATGTACGTGGTGGACACTTTCACGGGTCTGCCCGCCCCGCATCTGGCCTTGTCTTTTCAGCCCAAAACCGGCGTGGCTGGAACTGACCTCATCGCCGGGGGCGTCTCGACCGGTTTTGGCCAACCCTCTGGGGTCAGTCTACTTTACGTGGATGGCAAGGTTGTGGTGAGGTCGGCCACTTCTGAGAACAGCGTCTTTGACGTGGAGGTGGCCAGCGATCAGCGCTCCTACAAAAATCTTATCGCCTGGCGGGAAGTTCTGAACACGGGCCTATCTCTGCCGCCGGCGGTCATGAGCGAAAAAATCGATCTGCCGCCCCATCCTTAAGGCCCAAGCCCGCGAGCCTAACCTCAAAGGCCAGGCTCGCGGGTAAAACCTTATTTTCCGGTTTTCTGGTTTTTGGCCAGAAAAACCGGTTTTTTATTGGCCAGATGTTCTTTTCTTTGTCAATCCGTTCCTAGGCCAATTCTTCCCAGCCAGACCTATTTTTTGGCGTTAATTCCTATAGACACATTTAAGTAGACGCTTTAGAGGTTTCTTCAAATTATGTTGATAGGGGGTTCCGGGCCGGGGCCACCCCTGGCCCAAAAATCGCCTTGACCTGGGAGCCCACGCCGTAGATGGCCAGACCTAGGTCGATGAACTCTTTCGCCTCCAGTCTGAACGGGCCGTGGTAGTCTTTGGCGGCGATGTCTTTTAAGGCTTCCTGGGCGGCTTTGGCGAGGATACCGTCAATTCGCTCGACGGAAAGAGACGACTTGGAGGGCGCGTTCAGCAAAATTTTCTCGACTTCGTCGCGAGGCAGTTTTTCCCTGGCCAAATTGGCCAACGCCTGGTCAATGTCAGCTTTGAGGAGC
>JAISMU010000177.1 GCA_031276635.1 Deltaproteobacteria bacterium
ATATTCGGGATTTTGAGGGAGTAAGGAGTCTTCCTGTCTTTCCAGGAAACGCCATTTAGGGTCAGATAGCCGGTTTGAAATAATATAGGAACTGGTGAAACGCTGCCGGGAATAAATGAACTCAGGCTTTCCTCGGAATATCTGAGTGGCTCTTCGAAAATAAAAGCGTCCGGGTCATTGGCGATGAGCTTGGGCAGAAAAGAGGGTGGGCCGGATCGGAGCCAGTAGTCGGAAAAAGATTTATTATCGAAAAAATTAACGATGGAAAAGGGATTCAGCACTCTGGTCGCCTTATCTAAAGAAGTTTCGTCAAATGGGGTCTGCCCATCGAAAACGTAACCATCATACCATTTTAATATTTCCGCCTTGAGATCGGCGACCGTGGAGTTTGGCGGCATCATATCTTTATCAATGAGGGCTCTCAGAGTATCCTCATAACGATCCGCGAAGAGATTGTCCAGGTCCTGGAGAGTGAAACCACAGATTCCGGCGTACTCCGGCTTAAGGGATATGTCAACAATATTATTGGAGCTCTGACCCAGAGAGACACTGGCCGCTTGCGAGACGCCGGTTAACAAGACAAAATGGATTTTTTCATCCAGATTTTTAAAACAGCGGTAAAAACCGTGGAGCGTCGCCAGGTTGGCCTGGGCTATCGCGGGCTGGTCAAGGTAATCAATAACAGGGGCGTCATAGTCGTCAATCAAAATGACCACTCTGAGAGCTGTTCTAAGGTTGTCCGAGGGAGCTGTCTTCAAGTTGTTATGTTTATTGTAAAGGCCTCTAACAAGCGCCTCAAGGGCAACGTCCAAAGAAAAATCAGAAATTGAAAGGCCCTCAGAAGTTCCTAAGGTCTGAAGAGTGTGGATGATTCTGTCTTCTAGGACGCCTGGCTCTGAGGTCCCGGAGTAATTCATGCTAAGTTTGATGATTGGATGCTTCGCAAACGCGTAGTCAGAAGTATCAATCCACAGCCCTTGAAAAAGAGACCGCTGGCCAAGAAATAGGGCTTCAATAGTACTGAGGAGGAGGGATTTACCGAAATGTCGGGGCCGACAAAGAAGACAAACCTGACAGCTATTAACCATATTATAAATATATTCAGTTTTATCAGCGTAAAGCATTTTTTCGCTGATAACTTCAGAAAAAGGAAGCCCAATTTTTGTAATTATCTTTTGCACGGCCAACTCCAAGAGCGGTAAGGGGTTTTATAAGCCAATTTAAAAATTATACCAGAGATTCATGTTTTAAGCCAGAGGGATTTATTGTCTTCAGCATTTCTAATTTTGGCCACGGAGAAAAAAACAGCCGAAAAATGGACGCTGTCTGAAAATTGAAAAAAGTATTAATATTATAAAGTATATATAAATATAGCTTAAAAAGTTAATAATATAAATTTAATATTTATTTTTTAACATAATTAATAATTATGGGCATAGCGATCACGGGAACTTTAAACTATCTTTTTCGATCTCTGGAACTCTCTATATTGTATAGCTTTCTGGATGTGTGTCGGCAGTTAGTTTTGGCTTAATTATAGCTATTAATCATGTATTAAGACCATGATATATTTGCTGGGTTTAATGTAAAAACTCGCCGTGAGCTGGGGCGAGTTAGGAGACTTTTCGATCCAGGGGCTTCTCAGGCTCAAGCCACAATGGATTTTTGGCGAGGATATCATAACTGGCCTTCAGTTCTATGGGGTTATGGTTTTCCAGGGTCAAGCTGGGTCGTAAATCGCGCTCCAGCAAAAGACGCCTGACCTGATCATAATTGATCCGACCCTGGCCCACCGCCAGGTGTTGGTCTCCCTCCCCATTATTATCGTGGACGTGGGCGTGGGCCAGGTGGGAGGAGGTCATGGTCAGCCATAGGCCCAGGTTGTCCCAGTGCAGCCCCATGGCGTAATGAAACCAGTGGCCAAAGTCCAGGCAGAAGCTGGCCCGGTGGCCAAGTTGCCGCAAAAGGATCATGAGGGGCTCCGGCGAGTGTTCCCGGGTGTTTTCCAGGTAGAGCCTAGCCTCGGTGTTCCGTAAAATCTCACCCCAGACCGACAACGACCTATCCAGCCACTTTGGCGCCGGGATATGGCGAGGGCCGGCGAGGTTGTCGCGTTTGAGGCCGGTGAATTTCTGTGGGCCCAGAATAGAGTCAGTCAGGCTTTGATAACTGGGGTGGCCGATGAGGTGCCTGGGGGCGAAGAGATTGGCCAGGTCCAGGGCCTGGAGAAGGAGGTCCTTTTTGGCCTGGAAATTGTCCCCTCGACCGAAATCCAGCTCGCCATAAGGGAGGTGGACGGCGGCGGCGGGGAAAAAGTCCTGGATAATCGCGGCCATTCGCTGAAACTGAGCCGGGGTGTGGTTCTTCCAACCTGACTCCAGGCTGATCTCCGGCTTTAAGCTAAGCTGAGTCAGGAGGCGGAAATGCTTGTTGTTTGGGTCAATGTCTTGAAGAGATAAACTGGCGTAAATCAGGCTGTCGTAAATCATGATAGGTCGCTCAAGGGGCTCTAAAGGCTCGAGACGCGTTGAGCGGTCAACCTCCCTAGTCCAAATGTTCAGATGTTGAAAATTTTCAAGGCTTCCTTGATAACAGAGGCAAAGTCAGCGTCAGGTTGGGCTTTCAAGACCCGCGAGGCCACTTTCTCCGCTTCCGAGCGGGAACCCCCCAAGTTAATCAAGGCTTGGACCACCTCTTCCAGAACCTGGGTGGGGCGCTGGGGCAGGGCGTCCAGGGGCCCGGTCATGGCCGCGAGCCGAACCGCCTTTTCCTTGAGCTCCACCAAAAGCCTTTCGGCGGTTTTGGAACCAATGCCCTTGATGGCTGATAAGCCGGCCAGATCTTGGTTGATCAGAATCTGGGCCAGTTCCCTGGGCTCCAGCGAGGAGAGGATCGTCAAGGCCAGGCGCGGGCCGACCCGGGAGACAGAGGTGAGAATGTCAAAGGCCTCGCGCTCGGCCTCAGTCAGAAATCCGAAAATTTCCCAGCTCTCCTCGCGGATAATGAGCCGAGTCAGGATAACCGCTTCCTCTGGCGGCTCAGGCAGGGCCAGAAAGGCGGGAATGGCCATCCGGACCAGGAGGCCCAGTCCCCCGGCCTCAATAACCGTCCGCCCGGCTTTTTTTTCAACCAGCTTCCCTCTTATATGATCCAGCATTGTATTTCCTGTTATTAATCGGTAAAAGAATTGTAAAAAGAGGTTAATTTAAGGTTTTTAAAACTGGAAATTTCCTTCAGGCTATTGGGGAAAAAAAATTTTCCCCAAGGTCAACGCTTTTGTGACAACCCCAAATGTTTTGGCTGAAAAAAAAGGTAAGGTTTATTTGGGATAGGTCAAGGTTTTGGTCGGCGCCGACCCTGACGTTGAAAATGGCTGGACTAAGGCCAAACCCGCCCCCGCGGAGTTAAAAACTTAGCCTAGCGTAGCGCCAAGAGCTTGAAATGTCCAGAGCGATAACCCTCAGTCCCGAAAATTGGACTGGGGTCCAGGAGCCAAAGGCCTCTGGCGGGTCGAAGCAGGGCCCCAAAAATAGGTAAAGACCTATGAGGCCCAGCCTCCGCGAGTCAAAACAGATACTCAGAATTCTAAAAAAATAAATCTATAAATATGGTTTAAATTATTATGATTAGAATAGTGATACAATATCTTATAATGTAAAAAATTAATAATTTTTTAAAAAATAATAAAAAAATATAACAGTAGCAAGTAGTACATAATTTTACGCTAAATAAATGTAAAAATTTTTCTCGACAAAATACTGGAGGTAAATTATTTTTCAATTGATCAAAAAAAATATTGTATTAAAATTCTATTTGCTATAAAAAATAAGTTAAAGAAATTATTAGAATTATTATTGATATAAAATATTATATTATTAGATTTAATTTTGATAATAGAAATTATGTTTTTTTATAAGATGTACAAATAATATAAAAGTAATAATTTCTATAACTATAGTTAATTACGCAATTATTAGCGGGTCATTATTTTAAAATATTAATAATTTTAATATAATTAATAGATCTATAAAGCATAACTTTATTTAAGAATTCAATCTTTATAAACTACATTATTTTCTAGTTATAAAAAATTTAATTATTTATAAAATATAATAAATATAAATTTTTATGATAGATGATTTTAGCTTAATGAAATGTTTTTATGCGGTTAAATAAAATCATATTAAGAAAATAATAAATTTTTTTTGCGTCCATATTTAACACCAGACGGTACACAAAAATCCAGATTTTTAAAATTTTCTTAAAATAAAATTAGTATTTTAACTATATTATTAAATATAATGCAGGAAAAAATTGATTTTTTGCGAGGGCACCATATTTGAGTTTATTAAAAGATAGGTCATCTTCCCCAACTTGAGCCTGGTTGGCTCAAGGCTCAACCACTTTATAGCCCATGGCCACCAGATCCTCGGGAGTCAGGCCACTCCAACGGTTTTTTTTCGGGGATTTTTTAGTCAACCCCAGGTCTGGGCCGGTCGTGGGGGGACTCTGGTTGGCGTGACAGATGGCGGCGGCCAGAGCGTCGGAGGCGTCTGGAGCCAGGTCCAGGTCCAGCTTGAGGATTCCCTTGACCAGGAAGGCCACCTGGGACTTTTCGGCCCGGCCATGACCGGCCACCGCCAACTTGATCTGATTGGGGGCGTACTCGAAGATGGGAATATTTTCCAGGGCGGCGGCCAGAATGGCCACCCCCCTGGCTTGAGCCAGCCGCAGGGCCGTGCGAGGGTTTTTCAGGGTGAAGACATCCTCAATGGCCAGGGCCCGGGGCTTATACTGGTGGATGATCGCCCGCAAGCCCAGGTGGATATGAGCCAGCCGCTGGGCGAAGGACCAGGCCGCCGGGGCGGAGACGCGACCCTGAGCCAAGAGGGAGACTCGGGAGCCCTGGGCCGCAATCAGGCCATAGCCGGCGTGGAGGCTGCCCGGGTCCAAGCCCATAATGGGAGGTAGCCCGGCTGGCGGCTCACTCATCGGCGAGGTCGGCCACCGACTCATCGGAGAAATCAATGTTGGACCAGACCTTCTGGACGTCGTCCAGGTCGTCCAGGGCCTCCAGCAGCTTTAAGGCCGAGGCCAGGGTCTTGCCTTCCATCTCCACGTTGGTGGAGGGAACAAAGGTGACTTCAGCCGTGGCGTAGGCGAAGCCGGCTTTATCAAAGGCCTCCTTGACCGTCTCCAGGTCGCTAACCTCAGTCTGCACCTCCACTGTGTCCCCACTGGCGGTGACATCCTCCGCCCCGGCCTCCAGGGCGATTTCCATGGCCTGGTCCTCAGTCAGGCTCCCCTCAAAGACCAGGGAGCCTTTTTTGTTGAACATCCAGGCCACAGACCCCGGCTCGCCGAGGTTGCCGCCGTACTTGCTGAAGGTGTGGCGCACCTCCGAGGCGGCCCGGTTTTTGTTTTCCGTCAGCACCTCCACCAGAATGGCCGCCCCGCCCGGAGTGTAGCCCTCATAGTAGAACTGCTCATAGTTGATCCCGTCCAGCTCCCCGGTGCCTCTTTTGATGGCCCGGTCAATGTTGTCTTTGGGCATGTTCGCCCCCTTGGCCGTCAGCAGAGCGGTCCGCAGGCGAGGGTTGCCGTTGGGATCCCCGCCGCCTTCCTTGGCGGCCATGGCTATTTCCTTGATCAAGCGGGAAAAGAGCTTACCGCGTTTCGCGTCGGCGGCGCCCTTTTTATACTTGATGGTGCTCCATTTATTGTGTCCAGACATGCCCTGTGGCTCTCCTCAGATGCTCGCCCGACCCAGGGAAGCGAGACTGTTCCCCGACAGGCGATTAAGACTAAAACCCCAATGGGGTCGGGCCGCTCCCCGTCAAGGGGCGTCTTGGGGGGGCGTCTGCCCCGCGGTTGGGCCTTCCTCGGCTGGCTTGGGGGATTCAGGGCCACTGTCCTCGTTTTTGACGCGCCGCTGAAACTCTGGCCAGGCCTTGGCCAACTCAGGATCGACTATCTGGATGGTGGCCTGGTCCTTGAGCTCCTCGATTCTGGCTCGGGCGGTCAGATCGATTTTCTGGTTGGTCAGAAAGTCCAGGATATCGGGCCGCAGGTCATCAAAGGTCAGGCGACCGGCCGGTCGGAACTCCAAGGCTTTGAGGATGTGGAAACTGAAAGGGGTTTCGATCACCGGGCTGATCTGGCCAGGGGAGAGCTGAAATAGAGCCTCCTCCAGCTCGGGAAAGACCCCATCCTTGGCCACCCAACCCATCCGCCCGTTATTGGTCAGAGACCGGGTGTTGGGGGTCATGTATTTGGGGGCCAGGTCCTCAAAATTGGCCCCGGCTTTAAGCTCAGCCAAGGCGGCCTCAGCTTGGTCCCTCACCTTTTGGCGAAGGAGGGCCTGATCCCCGGTGGCGCTTAACGGCACGGGAAACATGAGCTGCAGGGCCAGGATCTGATCGGGGTGGTCAGCCTGATCCTGGAGACCGTCGTAATAAGCCTTGGCCTCGGGCTCGGAGACCATGGCTTGACTCAGAAATTCCGTGTCGCGCCATTTCTTGACTGTTTCAGTATAGTTGATTTGGCGCTTGAGCTGGTCCATGGTGTCCCCAAAAGAGGTCAGGGTCTCCCGCAGTTGATTCTGGTCGCCGCCATAGGCCTCGGCGATCTGTCCCAGGATCTTGTCAACTTCCTCGGGCTTGGGTTCGTAACCAGCCTTCTTGGCCTCCTGATAGGCCACTTCCAGGCGGATCAGAAGGTCCAGGACCTCTAGCTTGATTTCCAGAGGTGGGTTCAGGGGGTTTTTGGCGTCTTCGGGGTTGCCGAAAGGGGACTCGCGATAGAGCCGGAGAGCCTGACTGTTCAAAGTGTTGGCGCTGATGGGTTGGCCATTGACAAGGGCCACTGGAGTTTGCTCCGAGGCGTCCGGGCTTGGGGTGACCGGGGGGTCGGTCTTTTGACCGGCCGCCGGGGGGGCGCTCGTGGCTCCTTGACTCGGCCCGGTTTCCGCCTTGGTCGGGGAGGGGCTCTTCTCCTCTTGGGAGCAGCCGGCCAGAAACTGGGCGCTGACCAGGGTTAAGAGCAGGGCCAGAGCGAGCTGGGGAAAAAAACCCGGATAATTTTTCTTTAGGCCAAGTTTCCTACGGGTCACGCGATAACTTTCCTATGGCTTGCGAAGAGTCAGGGGGACGGGTCTCAGTTGGCCCCGGCGCTCCTGGGGGGTATGGCCGCCAGTTGGGCTTTTAAAGTCTCCAACTCCTTAAAGGCGGCGGTGATGTTGCGGTTGATGGTCTCATTGGCCTGACGGGTCTCGGTCAATTGAGCTCGGTAATCTTCCTGGGTGGCCTTGAGCTCCTCGTACTCCCAACGGTCCATGGCGCAACCAGGGGCGAAGAGGAGTAAAAACGCCGAGAGCCAGATGATTTTTCTCACGCTGAAGCCACCACCAAGAATTGTTTCATTGTTCCCCGCCGCTCTGAGAGGGCTGGGCTTGACTCAGGCTGGCCTGAGTCAGGTCGAAAAAAAATTTCTTCAAAACTGAAAGTAGATAAAGGGTAAAACCCCTTCTGGGCCCAGCCGGAGGATCAGGATTACCCAGAAGGCCAGCCAGGCCGCCAAGGCCGGGACGCTCAAGCGAGCTTGAGCCCGCAGAAACAGGTTTTTGACTGTCTCGCCCCAGGCCTGGCCAAAAAGGGTCAGGGCCACAATGAGCCAGGCCAGAAAAGGGGCTCCCTGGCCCGGGTGAGACCAGTCGAGAGCTCCCCGCCCGATTTCCAGGGCCCGGTCCAAGTCCTCAGCCCGAAAAAGTATCCAGGCAAAGCTTACAAAATTAAAGGTTAAAAGAAAACCCCCCCATTTTTTCAGCCGCGGAAATCGGGCCAGGGGCCGCTGCCAACGTTTGAGGCCCAAGGCGTCCCAGGCCGCCTCGCGCCGGGTCCTGACCGCCAGAAAGAGGTGGGTCAAAGCCAGGCCCAGGCCGTGAAACAGGCCCCAGATCAGGTATCTTAAATGGGCCCCGTGCCACAGCCCGCCCAAGGCTTGAGTGAGGATGAGGTTCAAGGTTTTCGAGCCTCGCCTGGAGCCACCCAGGGGGATGTAAAGATAGTCGCGCAGCCAGGTTGATAGGGAGATGTGCCAGCGGCGCCAGAAGTCCCGAATGTTGGTGGCCAGATAAGGGGAGTGGAAGTTGGCCCCGACCTCCAGGCCCATTAAGAGGGCCACCCCCTGGGCCAGGTCCGAGTAGCCGGAAAAATCCAGGTAAATCTGGGCGCTGTAGCCGTAGATTCCTCCCAGAACCCCTAGGGCTGAAAAACTTTCCGGGACCTGGAAGACGCCTCGGACGACGCGCTCGGAGAGGTAGCTGGCCAGGGCCACCTTTTTGAAAAGTCCCACAATGATGAGGTAAAGCCCCAGGTTGAGGCTGGCCGGATCCGCCCGAGTCAGAGTCAGCTGGGGCTGGAAATTCTTGTACCTCTGGATGGGGCCGGCCAAAAGGGTGGGGAAGAAGGTCACGAAAACCAGGGCGTTAAGCCAGCTCGGGGCCTGGCGGTCAGGCTCGCGATACTGGTCAATAGCCAGCGACAACCCCTGAAAGGTGAAAAAAGACAAGCCCACCGGGTAGACGATCTCCGGCAACTGG
Source organism: Deltaproteobacteria bacterium (assembly GCA_031276635.1). GTDB lineage: Bacteria > Desulfobacterota > Desulfarculia > Adiutricales > Adiutricaceae > JAIROO01. Next base: position 8,600 of record JAISMU010000177.1, read on the forward strand.
AAAAGGCCGGAGGAGGCTGGTAGCAGACCCAGCTCGCTCAGAGAGCTTAATAGAAAATCAAAATATTTGAAAAAGCCCAAAAGCCCCAGACAGGCGATGAGGTCCAGAACCAGAAACAGCCGCCGGTGGGTCGGATATCGGGCCATCAGCCTGGTCGTTCCCCAGTTGGCTAAACTCACGATTAATAACAGGGGCAGGAATTTGGGAGCCGCGAGGCCATAGAAGGACAAATTGGCCAGGAGCAGAAATCGGGGGTAATTGGGCCCGCTTTTCAGGGCCCAGTTCAGGCCGAGGGCCAAACCGAAAAAAAGAGCGAACTCTAGGCTGGTAAAGGGCATCCGGACTCGCGAGCCCCCCACCACTTGAGCCAGGCGCCCGAGGCTGGGAGACAGGAAAAGGTTGGCCCCGCCAATCTCCTTGGGCTGGGCCGGGCTGGACCGAAGGTTACCATAGCTGTCAATATACAGTTTTATCATTTGCCTGACAATTGAAATTAAAACCAGCGATCTTATTTTTGGTTTCAACCGCGCTTTTGGGGAAATATTTTGGGGCCTCAACCGCCACTTGGGGTGGTTTTCAAAATTTTCCGGGAATAAGCTATATTCCCAGGCGACTGGAATCCGGCCGAGGTGGCTTGTGGTGGTTGCCCCCCAACTTTCTTCGGCGGTCGCCTTAGTTTTAAAGAGGATAATTTTGGTTCAAACTGACCTGTTTGACTTTTTTTATCTATTTATTTAGAGATAAATTCCAATTAGCTACAATTTCTAAGCTTTTGGCTTAATGGCCCTGATCCGGGGCGCTCAAGGCCAGAATTGAGGGGAGGAGGGCTGTTTATGGCCGCGGCGCCTTTGGAGTTGTTTCTCCCCGATGAGTCGGCCACCAGGCGGGCGGGTTTTTGTCTGGGCCAGGCTCTGGTCACCTTGGGGTTGCGGGTTTTGACGGTGACCTTGCGGGGTGAGCTGGGCGCGGGTAAAACCACCTTCTGTCAAGGGGTCGGCCAGGCTTTGGGGGTCCCGACCGGGGAAGTCAGGAGCCCCACCTTCAGCTTGGCTCACGAGCATCAGGGGGTGATCCCTTTCAGCCACCTGGACCTCTACCGGCTGGAAAGAGATCCCTACGCCGAGTTCCTGGAGGCTGGGCTGGAGGAGAGTCTGGCCGGGGTCTGTCTGGTGGAGTGGGCCCAGCGGCTGCCAGACTCTTTTTGGCCCCTGACGCGGCTTGATCTGACTCTGACCCCGGCCTCCTCAGGTGGACGAGCGCTGCGGGGCCGGGGCCTGGCTCCCCAGGCTCAAAAGGTCTGGGCTCTTTTGACCCACCAATATCTGGCCTGGTCGGGGGAGAGCCTCTCTCAACCTTAAGGCGATGACGAAAATGAGTCGTCTTCGAGTCGCTCTGACCGCCAGTCGCGGGCGGTCGCTTTCCGGCCGCGGCCGCCTGGCCAGAGTCAACTTCTTCTCAAGTTGAAATAACCTCTCTCAGTTGAATTTTTTCAAGCTTCAATGTCCTGACACTGCGAGGGCTTGGTTGAGATTTTTTTTCGGGCTGGCTCAATGTGCCAGAGCGATCTTGAGGCTCATTGAGGACAGGAGCGCGGACTGGCTGGCCCAAGTGAGATAGTCCAGTTGGGGTTGTTCAGGAGGGTTCGAACAGTTGGGCTTGTTCATGAAGGCTTGTCCATGAAGGCTTGTCTATGAAGGCTTGTCCAGGGGGAGAGCCGGGGTTTATTCAGATTCTGTTGATGAGGGTAACGACGGCGCGTATAAGAAAGTGAAGTTTTGTTCAGCGAAAACTTCATTTGCGTAAGCTGGGACTTTTAGCGAGGGTTTCAAATGTATCTGAAAAAATCCTTGAGGAGAGGTTGGCGACTTCGCTACGATTAGAGCCGGCCCGGAGCCTTGGGGACCGCAGGTTGAGTCAGCCGGTTTTCTCCTGATCAGGCCCGAAAGCGATCTTGATATCAGCGCGATGGTAAATGGCCAAGCCCATTTTGAGGACTTTACAATGGCCTAAATATTGCTGGGCGTATTTTTTTTCCTCAATTTGGGTCAAAGCCGCCTGGACCGCCTGATCCAGTTTTTTATTGATCCCATCAGCGTCAACATTAACCGGCTCAACATTAACCGGCTCAACCTTAACCGAGCCAATTTCATCTGACCGCGCTTTGTTCAAGTCCTCATTTTTGGTCACGTTGGGCGCGGGGATGTATTTTAACTCTATGATGACCTTTAGGCCATCCGACAGAGTTAACTCCAGATCCGAGCGTCCCTCGGCGGACAAGACTTCGGGGCTAACTTCAAATGTTAAGCATTTCAGGACAACTTGAAGCATTGTCAGAAAATAGTTATGACTTAGAGTAAGAGCGGTATATGTTACCGATAATAGTAATGATTTAAACACATTTTCTAATAAAAATATGTCTTTGTTTATGAAAGCATCTTCGATTTTAAGATAAAATTGTTCAATCTCGTTCGCTTTTTTCGTAAGCGTTCACGGGTTTTTATTGGAAGCCAGCCCAAGGGTCTGGTGAGGCCTATAAAAGTCGATATTCTCTGATTTTGACCTTTTTCTCCTTTCTTATAGTCGCCTTGCTGGTCCTAAGCCGATTTAGATTTTAAGTCGATAATAGATTCTCCCTCT
>JAISMU010000178.1 GCA_031276635.1 Deltaproteobacteria bacterium
ACGATCAAGGTGGTTCCCCCAATTCTCGAGATCAGGGCTCCCGATCGCCTGGACCTTTGGAAATCGCTAAAGATTCTGGCCTGATCAACGTGGCCATGGAGCGGGCTTTGTTGGGGGCCCTCTTGGTGGATATTCGGGAGGGCGTGCCGAAAGTCATGGACGCTAAACTCAAACCTGGAGATTTCCATAAAGAGGCCCACGGCGATATTTTCGCGGCCATCTTGACCCTGTGGGATCAGAACCACAAAGTCGACGTTTACACGGTCGCCGAGGAGCTCAATAAGCTTGGGCGTTTAGCCAAGTGTGGCGGTCAGGCCTATATTGGCGAGTTGTGGGAGAACTCCGGGGTTCCAGCTCACGTCAATGAGTACTCCAAAGCCTTGGTCGATAAATCTCAGGTTCGGCAGATGATGGGGATCTGCGCCGAAATCACCGAGATGTGCAAAAAAAGCCCCGGCGAGGTTCAGGAAATTTTGGACCTGGCCGAGAAGAGGATCTTTACCTTACGCGAGTCGCGCGACACGGGCCAGATGGTTTTTTTACCTCACGCGGTTCACGGGGTTTACGCGCATGTGGCCAAATTGTATGGAACAGGCGATAAAAAGGCCATCAGCGGGGTTCCGACCGGCTACAGCTATTTTGATTTTCTGACCGGCGGCTTTCAACCCTCGGATTTGATCATTCTGGGCGGGAGACCGGGCATGGGTAAAACCTCCCTGGCTCTCAATATCGCCTTGAGCGTGGCTCTGCCCTTCAAAAGGCAGGCCCACGCGGACATGCCCCCGTACTCAGTTTGCGTTTTCAGTATGGAAATGGCGGTTGAGCAGTTGATTCAACGCTTGATATGTCAATTGGGAACCTATGATCTTTTAGGCATTCGCTCCGGTCGGTTGACCAAGGAGGAAATGGAAACCATGTCCGCGGTGATCGCCAACTTAATGAAGGCCAGCATTTATATTGATGACTCCTCGGGCTTGACTCCCATGGAGCTGCGAGCCAGGACCCGTCGCCTGATCCGGCGCCTTTCGGGGACTGATTATCCTCTCAAGTTGGTTATAGTTGACTATCTCCAGCTCATGCGGCCCAATGAGCGGCATAACAATCTGGAGCAACAGGTGCGAGAAATCAGCGGGTCTTTAAAAGCCCTGGCCAAGGAGCTCAATATCACGGTCTTGGCCCTGTCTCAGCTGAAAAGACCGGAAAACGTGGATAAGCCAAGTTTGTCGGATTTGCGTGACAGCGGGGCCATTGAGCAGGACGCGGACATTGTGGCCTTCGTGGTCAGAAAGGATGTCGCTCAACCTGAGCGGACCGATCTGAAGGGCCAAGCTGAGCTGAACATAAAAAAACACCGCAACGGTCCCACTGGGGTGATTTATCTGCATTTCAACGATAAGTGCTCCTCGTTTGAGCCCACTTCAGTGGTTGATGTCGAGTAGTCTTGAGATTTTTTGGGCTGGTCCCATTAACGACGTGATATTTATTAGGTAATGGGCAGGCCCTCAAAGGCCGCCGGAGGTGATGAGATGGCCAAATATGATCCCGCGCGGGTGGAGGCCAAGTGGCGCGATCGCTGGGCGCGGGACAAAACTGACCAAGTGGATTTGGTTGGCGCTCGCCGGCCTTTTTACAACCTGATGATGTTTCCTTACCCTTCGGCTGAGGGGCTCCACGTGGGGAATCTCTTTGCCTTTGTGGGTTCGGATATCCAGGGTCGCTATCATCGCCTTCTGGGTTACGATGTCTTTGAGCCCATGGGGTTTGACGCCTTCGGCATGCACTCGGAAAATTTCGCCCTTAAGGTCAACCGCCACCCAGCGGAAATGGTTCCCAAAAACATTGAGCGCTTTCGGGAAACCCAGCTTAAGAAGGTCGGTCTGATGCTGGACTGGAGCCATCAAGTGGACACGACCAGCCCGGAGTATTACCGCTGGACTCAGTGGATGTTTGTGACTCTCCTGAAAAATGGCTTGGCTTATCGCAAGACCGGCCCGGTTAACTGGTGCCCCAGTTGCAACACGGTCCTGGCCGCGGAACAAGTCATCGATGGGGAGTGTGAGCGCTGCTCGACCCAGGTGACCAAAAGGGAGATGGCTCAGTGGTATTTTCGAACCACGGCTTACGCCAAGGAGCTTTTGGAGGAGTTGGACACCCTGGACTGGTCGGAGCGGACCAAGGTGGCCCAGCGCAACTGGATTGGCCGCAGTTTTGGGGCCGAGGTGACGTTTGAGGTCGTGGGGGGCCCCAAATTCAATATCTTCACCACCAGGCCCGACACCCTCTTTGGGGCGACTTATATGGTTTTCTCCCCCGAGCACCCTCTGCTGGACTCCATCACCACCCCGGAACGGGTCCAGGCCTTGGCTGATTACCGCCAACAGGCCAGCCGCCTTTCCGAGGTGGACCGCCAGGCCGAGAACCGAGAGAAAACTGGGGTCTTTACCGGGGCCTTAGCCATCAACCCGGTTAATGGGGAAAAAATCCCCATCTGGGCGGCTGATTACGTGCTGATGGGTTACGGAACCGGGGCCATTATGGCGGTTCCGGCCCATGACGAGCGGGACCACGCTTTCGCTAAAAAATTCAACCTGCCCATTGTGGAAGTGGTCGACTCGGGGGTGGGCTGGGATTGTCAGAAAGAGGTTTACCCCGGGGACGGGCCTTTGATTAACTCTGGTAGTTTTAATGGCTTAACGGCCAAAGGGGCGGGGCAGGAGGCCATTGTCGAGTCTCTGGCCAGCCAGGGCCTGGCTAAAAAGACGGTTAATTATCGTTTGCGAGACTGGTGTGTCAGCCGTCAGCGCTACTGGGGCCCGCCCATTCCGGTCATCTATTGCGAAAAGTGCGGCCCGGTTCCGGCGCCGGAAAAAGATTTGCCGGTTTTATTGCCCACTCTTGAGGATTACCGGCCTGATGGCAGTGGCTTATCCCCTCTAGCCCGCTCGCCGGAATTTTTGCGGGCCACCTGTCCTAACTGCGGGGGGCCGGGTCGGCGGGAGACCGATGTCTCTGATAACTTTCTTTGCTCGGCCTGGTATTTCTATCGGTACCCCTCCACCCAGTTTGCTGACCGGCCTTTTGACCCAGAGCTGACTAAAAAATGGTTGCCCGTGGATCTGTACGTTGGCGGCAACGAGCACGCGGTTTTGCATCTGCTTTACAGCCGTTGGCTGTGTCGGGCTCTCCATAGTTGTGGTTTTCTGGATTTCGCCGAGCCATACAAAAAGTTTGTCGCCCACGGCATGATCGTCCGCGATGGGGCCAAAATGAGCAAATCTCGGGGCAACATCATTAATCCCGACGCCTATATCTCCGAGTTTGGGGCGGACGCTTTCCGGATGTACCTGATGTTCATGGGAGCTTATCTGGAGGGCGGGGATTTCCGGGACGGCGGGGTCAAGGCCATGAAGGGCTTTTTGGATCGACTCCTGGTCGCGGTCCTGCCGGAGGAGGGGGAGACCCTGGGCCAGGATCCTCCTCAGGACGCCGAGACGCTCTATTGGTTGCACAGCGTCATCAAGGCCGTGGGAGCCGACATCGCCCGCTTTTCCTATAACACGGCCATCGCCAGGTTGATGGAGCTGGTTAATCACCTGACCAAAAACAAGATTAAAAATCAAGTCATCGCTGAGGCCTTGACCCGGCTTCTGGCTCCTTTCGCCCCACATCTGGCTGAGGAGCTCTGGGAGGCCTTGGGCCATCGGGAGTCGGTCTTTAAAAGCTCCTGGCCAGAGTATGATGAGGCGGCCACTCAAAGACCCGAGGTTGAGTATGTGATTCAGATTAACGGTAAGGTCCGGGGTCGGCTCAACCTGGCCAAGGGCCTGACCCAGGAGGAGCTGGAGCCCCTGGTCCTGGCCGATCCTACGGTGATCAAATGGTTGGCTGGTAAAAGCGTGGCCCGGAAAATTTATGTGCCGGATAAACTCTTTAACCTGGTCGTTAATTAAATAGCCAAAAAAGTTAGGGGCCACTCTCGCCGGTTTTTTGGGCTTGTGTTGACGGGAGAGACTTGTTTTTATATATAAATAAATTAAATATTTAATTTAATTGTAATAATTAAACGCTTAATTTAGTTAAAAAATAAACTATATCGGCCGCTTCAGACTCAAGCCTCTGGAAGGGTGGGGTTACATTTCTCTTCGTCTGGCCTTAAAATTTTTCTTGACACAGGCCGAGAACCAGTTTAAACTAACTATTTCTGATTTTCTGGGGAGGAAACTACATTGTACGCCGTAATCAGAAGTGGGGGCCACCAACGCAAGGTGACCATTGATCAAGCCATCCGGGTTGAGCGGCTGCGGGCCGAACCAGGGGATGAGGTGATCTTGAGGCAGGTCCTCCTGGTTTCCGATGGCCAGGACCTGCGCGTCGGCCATCCCCTGGTGTCTGGGGCTCAGGTTCGGGCCGAGGTTTTAGGTCATGACCGGGCCAAGAAAATAATAGTTTTCAAGAAAAAACGCCGCAAAGGCTATCATAAGACTCAGGGCCATCGCCAGCACTACACCGCCCTGAGGATCAAGGCTATCTACGTGGGGGACGCCGCGGGGACCGCGACCGCCCAAGGGGATGACAACTCAGGAGACAGCAATGGCTCATAAAAAAGCGGGCAGTTCCAGTCGCAATGGCCGGGACACCATAGGCAAGAGGCGGGGAGTTAAGCGTTACGGTGGCCAGGCCGTCCGGGCCGGCAACATTTTGGTTCGCCAACTGGGGACCCGGATTCACCCGGGGCAGAATGTGGGCATGGGACGGGACTACACCTTGTTCGCCTTGATCGATGGCCTCGTCAAATACGAGAGGTATGGCGCGGACCGGAAAAAGGTTAGCGTTTACCCGGCGGCCTGACCAGGGCCCCAATTTTTTTAACCCTGGCTTGTCCAGGGTTTTTTTTTGATAAATTTCCGCCGAAATTCCGGTTTGTTTGGTATTTGTCAGAAAAAAATCCTTGCCTTTTATTATAGGCTGTGGTAATAGATGGCCAGAGGAATCAAATTTGTTTGTCTTGGGTTTTCCGAGCGGGCAGGGTTCCATAACTGGCCCTTTTTTTTTTAGGGGGGCTTCTTTATCTTTCCTGGAAAGGATATTTAACATGTCTTACGTTATTAAGATCGACGCGGGCAAATGCACTGGGGACGGCGCCTGTAAAGACACCTGTCCGGTGGACGTTTACGAGATTCAGTCTGGCAAGGCTGTTCCGGTCAACTTGGGCGAGTGCCTTGGGTGCGAGTCCTGTGTGGAGGCCTGCGAGGTCAACGCTATCTCCATCTCTGAGGGTTGAGCGGCGTTTTTTTTTCGGCGGGCCCTGGCGGATTAGCTCAGGTCAGAGGCGGGCGGCTTTCGGGGGAAGCTGGTTGCCTTGACCTGGCCATGACCCTAGGGCCTGTTTTTTTTGGTCTCTAATTAACCTAACCCTCGCTCATTTGTTTTTATGTTATGTCACTTTATAAAGTTCAAATGATAAGAAAATTACTATTTATTATCTCTGCGTTGATCTTTGTTCCTTTCGGTTTTATGGTAATTAAGTCGGCTTTTTACCTAAATTCACCACATATCTTCGCGATGTTTCTTTTTTCAGGCTCATTAATGATTCTTTTAGGCTTGACCGGGTTGGTCGGCCTGATTGTGGACCTGGCCAAAAAATCCCAAAAAAAACACGAGTAAATTATGCGTAATCCCTTGCCCCGCGTGGCGGCGATCCATGACCTGTCAGGTTATGGGCGCTGCTCTTTGACCGTGGTCATTCCTATCCTTTCCACCATGGGCTTTGAGGTTTGCCCGCTCCCGACCGCGGTTTTGTCCACCCACACCGCGATTGAGGGGTTCCAGCTTTTGGACCTCACCCCCCAGCTGCCCGGCTTTATCCAGCACTGGCGGGATCTGGGCCTCAAGTTTGACGCCGTCTACAGTGGTTTTTTGGGCTCAGCCAGCCAGGCGGCCATGGTTTCGGAATTTATTGACACATTTTCCGGCCCGGACTGCCTGGTGGTGGTGGACCCGGTCATGGCTGACTTTGGTCAGCTTTACGCTTCCATGCCCCCGGAGATGGTCGGGGAGATGCGCCAGCTTTCGGCCAAGGCTCACGTCATTACCCCCAATATCACTGAGGCGGCCTTAATGCTGGAAAGGCCCGTTCCCGAGTCTCTCACCGAGGCGGAAGTTAAGGGCTGGCTCCTGGCTCTGGCCGAGCTAGGCCCAACGATGCCGGTGATTACGAGCCTCCCGCTGGTCAGTCGCCCGAACCAAAGCTCGGTGGCCGCCTATAATAAGGAGGATGGTCGTTTTTGGTTGGCTGGCCGGCCCTATGTGCCCACCCAGTACCACGGGACCGGGGACATGTTCTCCAGCGTTTTGACCGGCTCCCTCTTGCAGGGGGATAGTCTTCCGGTAGCCCTGGACCGATCGGCCCAATTTGTGGCCACGGCTATTAGGACCACCTTTGGTTATTCGGGTCTGAGTCATCACGAGATTCTGCTGGAGAGGTCTCTACCGAGCTTGAAAACCCCGCCTGAGTCCAGCGGCTACGATCTGTTGCCGTAACTGGATATAGTCAGGAAATTTTTAGTTATATTTTATTGTCTTAGAATAGGTGGATTAAAACCACCAGCTTTAGCATTTCCGCTGATAATATTGACGCAAGGGCTACTCAACTATATGGTATTGAAGTTGGAGCCCTTTTTTCCAAGTCGGAGCTGATTATGACTGACTATGCGCATGGCCGCCATAGGAGGTATCGCAAAATAATATTAACGGACGATGTAGTAATATTATAATTAAATTATCAAAAATTACATCGAAAATAAAGTAATCAATGATAAAGATGATGATTTTAAAGTTGACTGATCTATAGACCACCGGCTTTAGCCGGTGGGTTGTTGACCAATATTATTGACAGGCAAAATTAATATTGTGCCAAATGTTCCCTGGACCAGGAGCCAGCCTTTTCATTGATAGAAGACAGGCCGCTGCCCCAAGATTTAGGGCTTTTGTTGGGATCGCCCCAAGAGCTAGTATTTCCCCAAAAGAGAAGTCAGAGGCTGATTTAGGAGAGGGGAGAGCCCCTATTCTCTTAACACTCTGATTTTATTAATATTATTGACAGGTAAAATTTATATTGTACCAAATGTTCCCTGGACCAGGAGCCAGCCTTTTCATTGATAGAAGACAGGCCCGCTGCCCCAAGATTTAGGGCTTTTGTTTGGATCGCCCCAAGAGCTAGTATTTTCCCAAAAGAGAAGTCAGAGGCTGATTTAGGAGAGGGGAGAGCCCCTATTCTCTTAACACTCTGATTTTATTAATATTATTTACAGGTAAAATTTGTATTGCACCAAATGTTCCCTGGACCAGGAGCCAGCCTTTTCATTGATAGAAGACAGGCCCGCAAAGGTAGACTTTTTGCGAGGGCATCAGATGTCATTTTGGACCAATACAAGCCCTTGAGATTGGTTCATGATTCTGGTATTTTATTAACGTGTGTATGAGTCCTGTACTTATCAGGCCATTCAAGGGGATCATCCAACTATTAACATTAGTCCTGAAAATCGGCTATAATAAGGTATAAACTGAAAAACTTTGATTTTAGAATTATATCAAGGAATAGCATTATGACTATTATTGACAAAACAATCAACATAC
>JAISMU010000007.1 GCA_031276635.1 Deltaproteobacteria bacterium
CTATTCTCCTCGCTATTCCAGAGCTCGTAGATGTATCTGGTCTTATCCACATAAAAATAGTTTTTGTCAATTATATCCGCGAAGGTCTGATCGGCTAGAGAGAATTTTTTCAAGGTCATAAACCCAATCCTGTCAGTCTGGCGAACCAGGCTCTCAAGGTCAGCTTAAGCGCGTTTCGTTAAAGGAAAAAACAAATATGACCAGAGCCGTCCAAGGCTAGTTAATTATGACACATTGAGCTAGGTTTAACAATAGTGGGAAGGCTAAAGCCACAATTTTAAATTTGGCCTGGCCTCCGAAGGGCTTTGGTCACAAGAACAATCTTCTTAATATTTGTAGAATATTTTACTACAAAAATAAATTTTAAAAGTAAAAAAGTTCATTTCCAATCTGTACATTTGAATAACTGGGTGATACAATGTTTTATTATGACAAACCAACCATCGTAGAAGAATTTCTTAGGAACCGTCCAAAATAAGTTGGCTAAGGCCCTGACCGTCGCATTGGTCAGAATATGATTAACTCGCAAAATTTCATTCTTTCTGAATAACGGTTGAACTCATTTAAGACCGCGTGGTAAGAAGACAACCTCCAAAGTATTGGGATTTAGAGCTATTATAAATATTGTTAAAAATAAAACCATAATTAATAAAAATTTATAGTAAAAATTTGTATTTTTATCGAAATTTACCTTCTGGCCTAATTCAGCTGATTTTTTTGTTATTTAATTTTTTTATTCAAGGAATATAAAAAAATAAAAATTTTGTTTTAGGTTCGGCTAAAGTCAGGCTCGGCTAGAAAATATACTCCGACCGGATTTTTTGGCGAATTTTTTACCTTTTTTCTGGCCCAGCCCGCAAGCGCGGCCAGGTTGATTGACCAGGTTTTTTTGTTTAAACTGTCTCAACTCTGGGTCCACGGACCTGGGAACTGGCCGAAGGGCCGGATTTTTTTTTGGTGGTTTAGTTTTTAGCGAGGATTTATATGGTCATAGGCGATAAGCCTCATATTCAAATAAGCCAGCCTGGGGCGGATTTTTCCAGCCTGGCCCGGCTTGTGGATGAGAAGGGTTTGGTCGTGATTGAAGAAAGCGGCCAGCCCAAATACGCCCTTCTGAGCTACTCTGAGTACGCGCGGCTCGTCCTCTTTCGCGAGCGGAAAAACGATGTCAGGATGAGTGATTTGATTGATGATAATTTGGCGGCTTTTCAAGAGCTGGCCAAAAGACTGTTGCCCTCGCCCGGGAGATGATTTTTCTCGGGCGACCCTCGGGCCGCGGGCGGTAAAATAGGTTGGGGAGACGTGGGCCGTTAAGGCCCGCTGTCTCTAGCCAACCCAGATTTTTGAGAGCGGCAAGTTTCAGGCTAGGGGCGTAAATTTATTGTTTTTGCGGTTGGTCTGGCATCAAGAGAGGAAAGCTTATGAACTGGTCTGGGAGCTGGTTAAGGTCGGGGCTGGCCTGGGGGATTATGGCCCTTTTCTGGACCCTGAGCGACGGCGGCTCTTGGGCTTTCGGCGCCTTGTCCGGACGCGACATCGCCTTGCGGTGGGAACAGGTCGATAACAGCCAGAGCTCCAGTTATCGGGCCACCTCGGTAATCAGTCGGAAAAGCCAGTCCTTGACCCGGATCATGGATATCAAACGCGTCAAGACACCTGATTCGGAAAAGCAATTGATTGTTTTTTTGGAGCCGCCGGATGTCCGGGGAACCTCCTATTTGACCTGGGCTTATCAGGACTACCGGAAAGATGATGACATGTGGGTTTTTCTGCCCGCCGAGTCCCTGACCAGGCGGATCGCCGGCGGAGCCCGGAAAGGCCCTTTCATGCGGAGCGACTACGCCCTGGAGGATATTTTTAAGCGGGAGGTCGATGAGGATACCTGGGAGCTTTTGGGCGAGGAAAATCTAACCGGGGCCCTTTGTTACCGTCTTGAGGCCACCCCAGTCGATCGCTCGGCCACCAATTACGCTAAAAAGCGGATCTGGGTTCGCCAAGACATTTTTTTGCCCACCAAGGTGGAGTATTACGGGGCCAAGGGTAAGCTCTTAAAGACTTTGATTCTGGGCGATTTTCAAAATATTCAGGGCGTCTGGCTGGCCTTGCGTCAGCGCATGACTGGGGCCGACGGGAATTCGGTAACCACCCTGGAGTTGACAGAGGTGGTCTTTAACGAGCCCCTGGCCGCGGACCTCTTTCAACCTCAGAACCTCAAAAGATAGCCATGCGCCTGGCGGCTCTCTGGGTTTTGGTCGTGGTTCTTGGCCTGGGGGCGCTCTGGCCCACTCCCTCGGCTGCCGCTCAGAATCAAGCCTCAAGCCTCCCCGGCGATCCCTTCGCGGCTAACGCCGACCAGGCCGGAAGCGCCCTTCCAGCCGCCCCCTTAACTCCGGATCTCGCCGCGCCAGCCTCCCTGCCTGGCGATCCCCTGGCTTCCCCGGTTGCCCCTTCCCCAGCTGAAAGCGACTCCTATTTCGACCTGAGCGGCGGCGGTTACCTGGAATCGAGAAATCGGCTCGGAACTCACGGCCAGGGGCCGGTGGCTTTAACGCAAGAGGCTTTTTTGGAGATGACCGCCAAAAGGGCAGCTTGGAGTCTCTATGGGAGCCTCAAGGGAACTTTTGAGGGAGCCGCTCATTATTGGCCAGGCCAGCGTCAGGCCGGTCGGGCGGCGCTCCACGAGCTGTTTCTGACCTTTGACTCCCCAACTCTGGATTTCTGGTTGGGTCGCAAGACTCACCACTGGGGAACCTCGGACGGCTACAACCCCTTGGACCTCATTAACCCGCTCGACCCTCGGGATCCCATAGCCTCGGGTCGGCTTTTAAACCGGGTCCCCCAGTGGCAGATAGGGGCCCTGGTCACCTTGGGTTGGTTTAACCTGGAGGCCATCGCCCTACCCAGGACCGGGGTCATGGTTCCGCCTGAGCCTGGCTCGCCCTGGGTGCCCGGCTCTTATCGCGAGTTGCGACAGGCTCGGGCTCAGGGTTGGCTGGCTCTAGAGCGGCGCCCGGTCCCGGCTCGCTGGCTCAAGGACGGGGAGTATGGCCTGCGTCTCTCCACTGTCCTGGCTGGCTGGGACCTCTCGCTCATGGCTTATCGGGGTTACTGGGACGAGCCCTTGTTTCGGATGTCGTTGGGGCCATCAGGCTTCCAGGCGGTGGGCGATTACGCCCGCTTCCGGGCTTATGGCTTGGCCTGGGCCAAAGGTCTGGGGGCGGGGACTTTCCGGGGGGAGGTGGCCGTCAAGCCCGATTGCCCCATTCAAAGCCCTCGGGATTGGGAGCGAGCTCGCTTGACTCAGGTGGCCCTGGGCTGGGATCGGGATTTTGAGGGTCGCTTTTATCTCAACCTGCAAGGATTCGCCGAGTTCCAGACTCAAACCGCCTTCACGCCCCGAGAGGACCGCCAGGGTCTCACCTATGAGGCCAGGGCTCAGTGGGCTCTGGCGGCTTGGGCGGCTGGGGCGCGGGGCCAGGCTTACCTAACCGGGGAAGGGGCTTTAACGGAGATTTTTTTGGAATGGAGCTATAATGACCATTGGAAATTTTCCGGGGGAACGTTGATTTTCTCGGGATCTAAAGAGGGAGCGTTGGGGCAATACGGGGCTAATGACTGTCTTTACTTGACCGCTCGCTTTTCTTTTTAGGCCCGGGCGATCGTGGCTAAAGCCAGCTCTGGCCTGAGAGCCCCGGTCTGGGGCTCGCTCAGGTGGGGGCCGCGGGGCGGGAGCCAGCGTCCGGTCCCTATCTCTATCACTATCCGTATCCCTAGCCTTAGCCGCTCCAGGCGAAAACTCGCGGGCCGCGATAGCGAGTTGAAAATCGGCTATTTCAAGCGAGGTCTCCCTGGAGATTCGCGGCCTCTTGGGGGGGCAATCCAGTCTCAAGTCGTTGGGGCCAAGATGACCCCCGATTTCAGGCCGGGTCAGTTGGCCGACCCGTCAGCGCAAGTTCTGGTTGACTCTATCTGGGTCGAACCCGGTGGGGTCATAGCTGGCGTTGACCCAAGACGAAATATCATCAATGCCTTTATGCTCGGGGTCGGCGACGGCCGCCAGGACTCTTTGGTAGCCGGGAACTCCGCCACAGTCCTCTGGCGGGCAGGCCCTGGCTCCCCCGAGGCAGCCGCGCCTTTGCTTGAGCTTGGCGGGAACGTAGTTGAGGCTTTTAACCGTGATGACATGCTCCCAGTCGTCGCCCATGTCATAAACGTATTGAATCTTGTCGCCTTCCTTAAGGCCCAGGCTATCGAGGGTGATTTCGTCGAGATCCTTGAAAGGCGCCTCGCCTTCTTCCTCTTCAATGTAAATGTTGAGCAGGCCCGGCTCAGACTCTCGGCCGAGGTTAGGGTTGTAATATTCCACCCCGCCAATGACGAAAAAAAACAGGTGTCGCCCATGCCAGCCCATGACTCGGGCGAGGAGCCGGTGAAATTCCAGCAGGTCGGTGTCGGCGGGAACGTAAAAATCGCGCCAGATTTTCGGCGTGATCCTTTTGAGCTCAATCCGGAATGAGTACAGCGGGGCCTGGTCAGCCTGGGCTTTTGGGGCGCCCTGGCCAGACTCCACCGGCTCGGTCGGGGGGGAAGCTTTTTCCCTGGGGGTTTTGGTGAGCGCGGCCTTTGGGGGAGCCTTTTTCGGGGCCTTTTGGCTAGGGGCTTTCTTGGCCGCGGTTTTTGGGGGCTGGTCGCTTTTGGTTTTTGGACTGTCGCTCATAAGGTCACCAATCGTTGGGGGGGCCAATTTTTGAGGGCGCGAAGGCCGCGCCCGCGGAAATGGGAAAAAAATCAGGTGGTCACCTCGTCGGCCAAATCCTCGCCCTCATCGTCGGCCAAATACCCGTTGAGTTCATCGAGGTCGAATTTCTCGGGATCATAGTCCTCATCGAGCCACTCGATAATTTCTTTAAAGCCCTTGTGATTGGGGTCAGCTAAGGCCTTCAGGATTTTTTTGTAGCCCGGGACACTGCCACAATCCTCCGGCGGGCAAGCCCTGGCCCCCCCGAGGCAACCGATTCTTTGCTGGAGCTTGTCGTGGACAAAGTTGAGGTCTTTGACCGTGATGACGTGCTCCCAATTGTCCCCCATGTCATAAACGTATTGAATCTTGTTGCCTTCCCTCAAGCCCAGGCTGGCCAGAGTGATTTTGTCGAGAGGCTGAAAATCATCGTCGTTCTCCTCAATGAGAGCAAAGCCTAGGCCCGCGTTGTCAAGGTTAGGGTTGTAGTACTGGGAGCCTTTGATCAGGAAAAAAAACAGGTGTCCCCCATGCCAGCCCATGACATCGGCGATGAGGCGGTGAAATTCCAGCAGGGTGGTGTCGGCGGGAGCGTAAAAATCGCGCCAGATCTTGGGGGTGATCCCTTTGAGCTCAATCCGGAAAACGTACAGCGGGGCCAGGCCAGACTGAGCTTTTGGCTCGCTCTGACCAGACCCCGCCGGCTCGGCCGGGGTGGCGGTTTTCGGGCTAACGGTCTTTTTAGGAGCCATTTTGGGATCCTTTTTGACCGGAGCTTTCTTGGCCACGGTTTTTGGGGGCTTGTCGGTTTTGGCAGGGGCGCGGTCGCTCATGGTGTTTTCTCTCAGGGGTTGCTCTCGTCGCTGGCGGGAAGGCCACGCCAGCGGAGGAAAAGTGGAGAAACGCGAAGTGAAGAGAAGTCAGCTTAGGAATACTGTCGTTAATCTGCGCGATTAAGCGCTAGTCTTCATCGTTTTCCTAATCATCGTCCTCGTCAAAATCATCGCCCCAGATCTCGGCCAAAAGCGAGTTGACCTTAGCCAGGTCGAATTTCTCTGGGTCATAGTCCTCGTTGAGCCACATGGTAATGTCATGAATGCCCTTATGTTCAGGGTCGGCGACGGCCTTGAGGACTTTGTTGTAACCAGGGATACTGCCACAGTCCTCCGGCGGGCAGGCCCTGGCCCCTCCTAGGCAACCGCGCCTTGATTGGGGCTGGCTGGGGACATAGTTGAGGTTTTTGACCGTGATGACGTGCTCCCAGTTGTCGCCCATGTCATAAACGTATTGAATCTTGGTCCCTTTCCTCAGACCCAGGCTGTCCAGAGTGATGGAGTCAAGATACTGATGGTTGTCTTCTTCAGCCGCGAAATTAGCGGAGGGTAAACCCAGGACGGCGGCGATCAAATCCATTCCATCGTCACCGAAGTCATCATATTGGACCCCTTTGATCTCGAAAAAACACTGGTGCCCGCCGCGCCAGCCCATGACATGGACGAGGGTCTGGTGAAAATCCTGCAGGTTGATGTCAGCGGGGACGTAAAATTCGCGCCAGATCTTGGGTGAGATCCCTTTGAGCTCAATCTGGAAAGAGTACAGCGGGGCCCGGCCATAATCTGTTGGCCGGACCGGGGCCTTGGGGGTAACCTCTTTGAGCGTGGCTTTTTTGGCCACGATTTTTTTTGGCGGAGGGCTTTTGGTCTTTTTACTGTCGCTCATCGGGGCGTCTCTCCTTAGGGCGAGCGGGGCGCGACTTGGGATTGAGGGAAAAAAAAGCGGGTTTGACCAGGTCAGGCCTAACACTCTCAGGCTAAACACTCGTTGATGTCATCAAGGTCGAAGTCCTCAGGGTCGTAGTCCTCGTTGAGCCACCTGGTATCGTCATCGAGGCCTTTATTGTCCAGGTCAGCGATGCTCTGGAGGATTTGTTTGTAGCCGTTGACCCCGCCACAGTCCTCCGGCGGGCAGGCCCTGGCCCCCCTGAGGCAACCGCGCCTTTGCTGGAGTTTGTCGGGCACATAGTTGAGGTTTTTGACCGTGATGACGTGTTCCCAGTTATCGCCCAGGTCATACATGTATTGAAACTTGGCTCCTTCCCTGAGGCCCAGGCTGTCCAGAGTGATGATATCGAGCGGTTGATAGTTATCCTCATCCGGCGCGGCCAGCGTTTGGGTAAAACCCAGGCCCAGGCTGTCGAGGCTCGGGTTGTAGAATCGGCAGCCATAGATCACGAAATAAAAAAGGTGCCCCTCATACCAGCCCATGACATCAGAGATGATCCGGTGAAACTCCAGTAGGGTAGTGTCCGCCGGCACGTAAAACTCGCGCCAGATCCTGGGCTTGATCCCTTTGAGATCAATCCGGAAAACATACAGAGGGTCGTTGTCCGCCAGGCTTATCTGGTCGCTCTGGCTCGACTCGGCCGGCTTGGTCGGGGCGGGAGTTTTTTTCGCGGGGACTTTGGCGGTCGCGGCCTTTTTTGGCGAAGCCTTGGCCGCGGGGGGGGCGGTCGGGGTCGGGGCCTTGGCGGGGACTTTGGGGAGAGTTATTTTGCCTGGGGCTTTCTTGGCCACGGGTTTTGGGGGTTTCGCCTTGGCGGTGGTCGGGCTGTCAGTCATCTTGGTTATATCTCGTTAAGGGGGCGAGCGTCGCGCCCTCGGGCCAAGCGATTGGCCGAAAAAAGGCGAGAGAGTCGTTTTTTTGTCTCGCCGTAATCGGAGCCTCAAGTTGATTTAAAATTGATGGGCGCTCTGGTCAGAGCGGAAGTTATTTTACTCTGATTTTTTAAAAAAGCGAACAAAATTTTTTTCAGGTTGGCCGGCGGGTCGGTGAGTTAGATGGCTGGAAAAGAATTATTTATTCTATCAAAAATGTATAAATAATTATTAAAAATTAGAATATTTAAATTTATTTATAAATAATATTTATTAAAGATTAAAATAAATATCTGTTTTATATTCATAATCCCTTGAGCGGGTTTTCCCCGAAAATGGCGGTTTGAATGATCTATTCTGGGCCAATTCCAGTCTGGGCCATTCCAGGTCAGGCCTGGCGCGGGCTAACGGGCTCGGGTCCATTTTTTTAATATTTTTGGTTTCTTATAAAAATTTTTATCTCGAATTAGTCCTTTATCGTCATTTTTGCCCGGATTTCCAGGGGCAAAAAAAGTCAAGTTCTATCTTGACTTTTTTACGTTATTGTCAATATAATACCCGACTATGCGCTAAAAGGCTTGGGTCAGGGAGAAGCCCGACGAGGGGCGGCTCCTGGATTGCGCCCAGGTCGCGAGCTTTGTTTTTCCCTGGCTTGGGGCCGGGTTGGTTGGGAGATTTTATGGCGGGTGAGGCGGTCAAGCTGACGAAAGCGGCCCTGACCTTGGACGATGGAGCCAGATTCGAGGGGCAGGCGGTGGGGCCCTTGACTGAGGCGGCGGGGGAGGTAATTTTCATTACCGCCATGAGTGGTTATCAGGAAGTGGTGACTGACCCCTCCTACCACGGCCAGATCGTGGTTTTCACCACCGCCCATATTGGCAATTACGGGACCAACGCGGCGGTGGACCAAGCCCAGGAGGTCCAGGCCGCCGGGGCCATTTTTCACGAGCTCTGGCTACCCCCGGTGGACCACTGGCTCTCGGAAAGGGACTTGCCCGCTTATATGGCCGCTCACGGCCTGGTCAGCCTCACGGGAGTGGACACCCGGGCTTTGACCATCCATTTAAGAGAAAAAGGCTCGCGCAACGGCTATATCGGCCCCTGGGAGGCGGATCCCGGGCCAGCTCTGGCCAAGGCCAGGGCCATCCCCTCCATGAGCGGGCTGGATCTGGCCAGCTCTGTCTCCTGCCAGTCAGTCTATTTTCGCCAGGGAGCCCCCTCGCGAGAGGGGCGGCCTAATTTTCAGGTGGCGGTCATTGATCTGGGGGTCAAAAAATCCATCCTGGACCAGTTGTGCGCCCACAACCTGGATCTGACCATCTGGCCAGGCCAGACCCCGGCGGAGCGGATTCTGGCCGAAAAGCCCCAGGGTCTCTTCATTCCCAACGGCCCTGGGGACCCGGCCCCCTGCGATTACGCCATCAAGACAGCCCAGGCCTTTCTGGGGCGGGTGCCAGTTTTCGGGATCTGCCTGGGGCATCAGATCATGGCCCTGGCCTCCGGGGCCAGGACTTATAAGTTGCCCTTCGGTCACCACGGCCTCAATCACCCGGTGGTGGACAGCCTGACCGGTCGGGTGTGGATCACCTCCCAGAACCACGGCTTCGCGGTTGATCCTCAGTCCTTGCCGCCGGGGTTGAAGCCGAGCCTGTGGAACATCAATGATCAGACTCTGGAGGGCCTGGAGTGGACGGACATCCCGGCCTTCTCGGTCCAGTTTCATCCCGAGGCTTCCCCTGGCCCCCACGACTCATTGGGCTTATTTGAGCGCTTTTATCAGATGTTGAGGGCCCACCATGCCTAGAAGGACGGATCTGGAAACCATACTTATTCTAGGCTCAGGACCCATCGTCATCGGTCAGGCCTGCGAGTTTGACTACTCCGCCACCCAGGGTTGCAAAGCCCTGCGGGAGGAGGGTTACCGGCTCATTCTTTTAAACTCCAACCCGGCCACGGTCATGACCGATCCCGAGCTCTCGGACCGAACTTACATTGAGCCGATGACCCTGGAGGTGGCCAGGGAGATTATCGCCCTGGAAAAGCCTCAGGCCATTCTGCCGACTTTGGGGGGCCAGACCGCCCTGAATCTGGCCATGGACTTGCACAAGGCCGGAGTCCTGGATCAACATGGGGTGGAGATGATCGGCTCTAACCCAATGGTTATTGAGGTGGGCGAGAGCCGGGAGCGCTTTCGGGAGGCGATGGCCCAATGGGGCCTAGCCATTCCCGCCAGCGGCCTGGCCAACTCCGTGGAGGAGGCCCTGGTGGCGGCCGAGCGGGGCGGGTTTCCGGCCATTGTCCGGCCTAGCTTCACCCTGGGGGGCTCCGGGGGCGGCATCGCCTACAACCGCGAGGAGCTCAAGGAGCTGGCCTGGCGAGGTCTGACCGTCTCCCCCATCAGCCAGATCCTGGTCGAGCGCTCCCTTATTGGCTGGAAAGAGCTGGAGCTGGAGATGATCCGGGACCTGGCCGACAACGCCATCATTGTCTGCGGCATTGAGAACGTCGATCCCATGGGCGTGCACACCGGGGACTCGGTGACCGTGGCCCCCATCCAGACTCTGACGGACGTGGAGTATCAGGCCCTGCGGGACGACGCCTTGAAAGTGGCCCGGGCGGTTGGGCTCAATGGCGGTTGCAATATTCAGTTCGCCATCAGCCCGGAGAATGGGCAGCGGGTGGTCATTGAAATGAATCCCCGGGTTTCCCGCTCCTCAGCCCTAGCCTCCAAGGCCACCGGGTTTCCCATCGCCCGGGTGGCGGCCAAGCTCGCGGTCGGCTATACCCTGGGGGAGTTGAAAAACGGCATCACCGGCAAGTCAGCCTGTTTTGAGCCAGCCCTGGACTATTGCGTGGTGAAGGCCCCACGGTTTAACTTTGAGAAATTCGCCGGGGCCTCGCCGGTTTTGGGCCTGGAGATGCGGGCGGTGGGCGAGACCATGGCTTTGGGCGGCAATTTCCGGGAAGCCCTGCAAAAAGCCTTAAGGGGCCTGGAGACCGGGCGGTTGAGCCTGGAGTGCCGGGAAGCCCAGAGCGTTAAACTTGAGGAAAGGCTGGATTGGCTCAAGCGGAAGTTGGTGACTCCAGACCCGGATCGGCTGGCCATGATTTACTCGGCCTTCAAGCTGGGTTTGACCCTGGCGGAGGCCAACGCCCTCACCGGGCTCGATCCCTGGTTTCTCGGCCAGTTAATGGAGATCTGGGAGACGGAGAAATTCATCGCCGGCCCCCTGGCCACGACTCTGGCTCTCGGCGAGGTTCCGCCGGTTGACTGGTGGATCCGAGTCAAATCCCAGGGGTTCAGCGATCTGAGCGTGGCCAGGATCGTCCGGGAAGCCCGACCGGGGCCCGAGATCACCCCGGCCAAGATCCGGGCCCTGCGACTGGCGGCCGGAGCCAGGCCCAGATTTCGCCAGGTGGACACCTGCGCCGGCGAGTTCGCGGCGGAGACCCCCTATTACTATTCCAGCTATGACGCCCCGACCCCGCCGCCGCCGCTCTCGCCCCGGGAGCCGGGCCAGGAGCCGGGCCACAGGCCCCGGAAGGTCATGATCCTGGGGGGCGGGCCCAATCGCATCGGTCAGGGCATTGAGTTTGATTATTGTTGTGTCAAAGCCTGTCAGGCCTTTGAGGAGATGGGTTACGCCACGGTCATGGTCAACTCCAATCCCGAGACCGTGTCGACGGATTACGACGCCGTGGGTCGGCTGTACTTTGAGCCGGTAACGTTGGAGGACGTTCTGGCTGTGATTGAGGTGGAGAGCCCGGATGGGATTATTGTCCAGCTGGGCGGCCAGACTCCTCTGAACCTGGCCCAGGAGCTCAAGAACGCCGGGGCCCCCATCTGGGGGACCGCCCCAGAGGCCATTTTCCAGGCCGAGGATCGCCAAGGCTGGAACGACCTCGTCAGCCGCCTCCAGCTCAAGCAGCCCCCCAGCGGCATGGCCCCGGACATTGACAGCGCCTGTCGCATCGCCGAGAGCGTCGGGTACCCGGTCATTGTTCGGCCCTCCTTTGTGCTGGGTGGTCGGGCCATGAAGATCATTCACCGCCCCGAGGAGCTCGGCGATTACCTGAGCGGGTTGGAGGCCAGCGGCCTGGCTCTGGGCCGGGACACCCCCATCCTGGTGGACAAGTTTCTGGATGACGCGGTCGAGGTGGACGTGGACGCGGTGGCCGATGGGGAAAAGGTGGTCATCGCGGCCATCATGGAGCACATTGAGCGGGCCGGGGTGCACTCGGGGGACTCGTGCTGCTCCATTCCGCCCTTTACCCTGAGCCCGGTCATCCAGGCCGAGATCCGTCAGGAAACCGAGAAGCTCGGCCTGGCCTTGGGGGTCAAGGGACTGATGAATATTCAGTTCGCCGTCCGCCAGGGCCAGGTTTACGTGTTGGAGGCCAATCCCCGGGCTTCCCGGACCGCCCCCTTTGTGGCCAAGGCCACGGGTCGGCCCCTGATCCAGACCGCGGCCAAGGTCATGGCCGGCCAATCCCTGCGGGAGCTGGGTTTTGTCGAGCCAACGGGCCAGAGCTATTACGCGGTTAAGGAGGCGGTGCTGCCTTGGAACCGTTTCGCCGGGGCCGAGGTCGACCTGGGCCCGGAGATGCGCTCGACTGGCGAGGTCATGGGCCTGGACGACAATTTCGGGCTGGCTTTCTTGAAAGCTCAGGCCGCGGCTGGCATGACCATCCCGCGCTCGGGCGACATTGTCATGACCGTCAGTGACCGCGACAAAGTCGATCTGGTTCCTCTGGCCAGGGAACTGACTCTTTTGGGCTTTACCATTCACGCCACCCCCGGGACCAAGGAGGCCTTGGAGAAAGCCGGGGTCGCGGCCCGGCGGATCGACAAAGTCAACGCCCCCCGGCCCAACCTGATTGACTTTCTTCTGGACGGCAAAGCCGGGCTGCTGGTCAACACCACCAGCTCCCCGACTTCCATCCAAGAGGCGAGCTTAATCCGGTGGGCGGCCATCCGGCGGGGCGTGACCATGATCACCACCATGGCCAGTCTCAAGGCGGCGGTGGCGGGGCTCAAGGAAATTAGGTTGAAGGAAGGGAAAAGCCAGCTGTGGCGTCTTTCCCCGTTGCAAAGCTATCACGGCCAATCCCTGGGTGATTGAGGCCGCTAACTCCGGCCAGGGGTCGGGTTTTTCTGGTTATTAAGTTGACAATCAAAAGCGCGCAAATAAAGGACAGAGCCAGTGAGTTAAGACTGCTGTTCGAAGTTAGCCAGGCCTTGAACGGGGCCACCACCGAGCTCTCGGATCACTTAGAGGAAACTCTGGCCCTGATAGCCCGCTACACCGGCATGATGCGGGGGGCTTTTTATCTGATCAACCCCGACGGGGAGATCGTCATGGAGGCGGCCTACGGCTTGAACCCCACCGAGCGCCGGCGGGGCCGCTACAAGCGGGGCGAGGGGGTTATCGGTCGGGTCACGGCCACGGGTCAGGCCATGGTGGTTCCCAATGTCTCCCAGGAACCGTTGTTTTTAAACCGGACTCGGGCCAGGGATCTGAAAAAAGAGGATGTGGCCTTTATCTGTGTCCCCATTATCCTGGAGGGTCAGACCATCGGGGCCATCTCAGCTGACCGGCTCTTCGCCGACACCGACCGGATGGACGAGGACATGCGGTTACTCACGGTCCTGGCCACCCTGATTTCCCGGGCCGTGGGCGTTCGCCGCGATTTCAGCTCCCGGCATGAGGCCATGATTGAGGAGAATAGGCGCCTGCAGGCCATCCTCAACCAGAATTTCAAGTTCGGCCAACTGGTCGGGCACTCCAAGGCTTTGCGCAATATCCTTGAGGAGGTGGCCCAGGTGGCGGCCACCAACACCACGGTTCTCATTCGGGGGGAGAGCGGCACTGGCAAGGAGATGATCGCCGGGCTCATTCACGCCAACAGCTTGAGGGCGGGCCAGCCTTTCATCAAAGTCAACTGCGCGGCTCTGCCGGAGGGGCTGGTGGAAAGCGAGCTCTTCGGCCACGAGCGGGGGGCTTTCACCGGGGCGGTCAGCGGGCGCAAGGGGCGTTTTGAGATGGCTCATGGGGGGACCCTGTTTCTGGACGAGGTCGGGGACATGAGCCTGGCCACCCAGGCCAAGCTTTTGCGGGTTATCCAAGAAAAAGAGTTTGAGCGCCTGGGCGGGGGCCAGACCTTGAAGGTGGACGTGCGCCTGGTGGCGGCCACCAATCGGGAGCTGGAGAAGATGGCCGAGGAGGGGAGATTCCGGATGGATCTCTACTACCGCTTAAGCGTCTTTCCGCTGTCCCTGCCGCCACTCCGCAAAAGAGTCGAGGACATTATGGAGCTGGCCGAGAACTTCGCCGCCAAGTTCTCGGCGGACCAGGAAAATCCTATTCATATCTCCAACGAGGCCTACAGTCTGTTGCGGGCTTACGAGTGGCCGGGCAATATCCGGGAGCTGGAGAATATCATCGAGCGGGCCGTGGTTCTCTGTGGCCCGGAGGGGGTGATTGAGGCCCGCCACCTGCCGGCTTGGCTCCAGAACCAGAGCCTGAAGAAGGAGCCCAAGACCCTGGAGGAGGCCGTCTCTTCCCTGGAAAGAAGGCTGATCATTGAGGCCCTGGAGGACACCGGGGGCCACGTGACTCAGGCCGCCAGCCGCTTGGGCCTGACGGAGCGGAAAATGAGCCTGCGGATGGAAAAATACAACATTGATTATCGGCACTTCCGCTCCAGCTTCAAGAACTGAGCCGGCTTGACTGGGCGGTTCCCAGAGGCGGGAGGTTCCGAGGGCTGGCGACTCAAAAAGCTGAGAACCATAAGGCCGAAAACCGTGAGGCCGAAAACCATAAGGCCGAAAACCATAAGGCTGAAAACCCTAAAGCCGAAAACCCTGGGGTTGGCCAGGGTTTTCGGCTTTTTTATCGTTAGAGCCAGCCATCGCGGGATAGGGCCATCGCTGGCCCGGGAAACCGCTCAAGCCGGGGGCAAGAATTATTTGCCCTTGTACTTAAAGGCCAGGAGGGCTCCGGGATTGGCCATTTTTTGAGAGGGCAGGCCGTTTTCATCCAGAACGTTACCCGCCTTATCCGTCAGGATGTAGATGGTCAGGCCATCCGGGCTGATCAGAACCTGGCGGTAACGGTTGCGGGTGTGGAAATATTTGATGATATCGCCCTGGGCTTGCTTCCGGTCCTCGCTCAGGGGGACCCGGTAAAGGGCCCCGTTTTTCAAGCTGCTGATGATTATTGAGTTGCGCCAGGCTTTGATGGGCCCGTTGGGCGGATAGTAGTCCAGGCTGGAAGGGGCGATGGTGGCCCAACCCAGGTAGGCCAGGGCCCCAAACTTGGCGTCTTGGAAATTGTAAAAGCTGGGCATGGTGAAGAAGGTCCGAAGGGGCTCCTTGAAGTCCTGGCGGTTCCACTTGGTTTCCTTGACGCTGGCCTGACCGGCGGGCAGATAGGCGCTGGCCGGGACGCTTTCGCAACCTCGGACGGCGGACCAGTTGATGTAGGCGTAAGCCTGATCGTCAGGATAGCCGGCGATATAAGGCCAACCATAGTTGCCGCCGGCCTCCAGAAGGTTCAGCTCATCATCGGTGGAGGGGCCTTGCTCCACGCCATAGAGCCGCTCGCCAATGAAAAGCAGGCCCTGGGGATTGCGGTGGCCCAGGGTGAAGACGTGGCTGCGGACGCCTTTGAGAACCGGGTTGTCGTTGGGGATGTCGCCCTCTGGGGTCAGGCGCAGAATCTTCCCGACATAGGCTGAGTAGTCCTTGGCTTTGACTTCCGCGGCCGTGGGCAGCCGTTGGGCCTCATTGGGCTTGCAGCGGTTGGCCCCCTGATTGTGGCCCAACTCGCCTTTGCTGAAATAAAGCATCCCGTCCGGCCCGAAGATCAGGCGCCCGCCCTGATGATCTTTACCGGCCGGGAGGCCGGTCAGGATATCCTGGGGCGAAATTAGGGTCTTGGAGCTCGGGTCATAGGTGTAGCGGACGATCTTGTGCCGCTCCAACTGGCCGTCGGAATAAGTGTAGTTAAGGTAGACCAGCCGGGATTGGGCGAAATCCGGGGCTAACGTCAGGCCCAGGAGCCCCTCGTGTTGGGGGCCGGTGACAACATTGGGGATTTCCACCAGGGCGCTCTTTTTGCCATTGGTCGGATTGACCGACCAAACGCGACTGCCCTCGCGCTCCGTGATCCACAGCTGACCATCCGGCCCCCAGATCATGGCCCAGGGGGAGTTCAGGCCCTCCAGCACGACCCGACTGGTAAAGAGGTCGTCGGCTGAAACCGCGGAACCGAGGGAGAGAGTCAAAAGCAACAACAAACCAGAAATCAGGCTTTTTTTAAGAAACATAAAGATCTCCTTTGGACTAACGATCATTATAAAATCCAGCGAGACCCAAACTTGTGGGTCGAGCGGGCGACCTGGCCGCGCAAAGCGAGCGCGTCGCGAGAAGCT
This sequence comes from Deltaproteobacteria bacterium, assembly GCA_031276635.1. GTDB lineage: Bacteria > Desulfobacterota > Desulfarculia > Adiutricales > Adiutricaceae > JAIROO01. The sequence goes on from JAISMU010000007.1 coordinate 15,829, forward strand.
TGAGGCGAGACTTCCGAATTTGATAAACAAATTTGGTAAAAAAAATTACAAAATTAGATTGAGATATAGTATACCTTAGGGCCCCGGGTTTTTCCAGACAGGAACGCTCAGATTTCAATGATTTAGGTCAAATTTTTCATGACCGGGATGTTTTTTTCTGTTTTTACGCGAGGTTAGCTCTGGCGGCGGAGCCTAGCGAACATCAGCCAGGCGAAGGCGAGAAGATGGTCTTGGGGTCAGATCCGTGGTTAGGGCTCTGTTTTTTTAGGGCGGAAAAAAATTCCAGGGAGTAAAAATTCGTCAGGATTCGATTTCTTTCCCATTAAGACCCCCACCCCATTAAGACCCCCACCCCATTAAGACCCCCCCACCCAATTAAGATCAGCGAGAAAAAGCCCAGCGGCCGGACCAAGCGATGGCGGGGCCGTAGCGGACGCGGAAAACCCAACACAGGGAGCAATAGATGGTGAAGATCGCGAAAAGGATGGTCAGGAGCGGGAGGCCGGAGATATTCCTTGTCCCCAGCGGGTTAAGCGACTGGGGCGGGAGGCTTATTGGTCTGGAGGCCAAATAATCGTTAGTCAGCTCCAGGCCCTTGTCAAGGCCGCCAAACCAGGCCAGGGCGCCGATTATGAGAAGAGCGATAAAGTAAAAACTCCAATGGCGGGCTTCTTTTGGCCATTGGAATATATTGGTGGCGTTGATCTCGTCCAGGTTCCGCTCCCTGATTCGGGCGGGCTCCGGCCCAATCGGCCTGGCCTTAACCGCCGAGCCCCGTCCGGTCCGAGCTTGATTGGAGGTAATCGATCGGGTTCTTCTCGAAATCCGCCCAATGACCGTCCCATTCCGGCCAGAGGGCCCAGATCCGCTCGGCCAGGGGAGGATGGGTCTTAAACAGGCGGAGCCAGCCCTGATTCGGCTCAACCATGAAGAGATGCTGGTATTCCAGAGCGACCCGTTGGCGGGCCCGCGTCAACCTTCTTTCCCCCAGTCCCCCGATTTTGATCAAGGCCCGGGCCAGGGCCCGCGGATCACGGGTGAATTGCGTCGCGTAGGCGTCGGCCAGATATTCCCGGCGGCGATTGAGGGCTTTCATGAGGAACTGGCCGGACAGGTAACCAATCCCGCCGAACGCCAGGACCAGCGGCAAAAAGGGCGGCAGAGCCAGGCCAATCTGGAGCAGGAAAAAAAAGCCTTTCAAACCTCCGGCCAGAAGCGAGTTGAGCCGGGTGTCCCCGTTCAGGATATGGCTGAGCTCGTGGCCAACCAGGCCGCTGAGCTCGGCCCGGTCCAGGTATTTCAAAGCCCCTTTGGTGAGAATGAGGGCCGCGTCGTCCTGGCCGAATCCGGCGGTCAAGGCGTTGACGCTGACCTCCTGGGGCAGAAGGTAGATGTCTGGCTCGGGCAGGCTGGCGGCCAGACTCATTTCGCTGACTACGTCGCGTAGGATCTTCTCTCGGGCTCGCCCGGCGGGGGTAGCCAGAACTGACTCGGTTTCCCCCAGGGGAATCCCGCCTAGGGCCGTGGCCACGTAGGAGCCACCGCTCTCGCGGGTGGCCAGAAAAGCCTTGATGGAGGCGGTCAGCGAGCAGCTGGCCACGACCACCGTGGCCAGGCTGGCGGATAAGACGCTGGAGGGGATGGTCAGGGTTTTGGTGATATGAATGAGGCTGGGGGCGCCCGATTTGGCGAACAGCCTGAAAATCAGCTCCAGCCCATAATAAATGGACCAAAACCACAAAATGAAAACCCCGGCGAAAAGACCGAGGAGGGCCAAGCTCCGCCAGCGGTAAACCCTCTGTCGGTGGAAGAAATCAGTCGGGCCAGTCTCAGTCATGGTCGCCTCTCTGGCCAGGGCTGGCGGGGAAAAGCTCGACCTGGTCTTTCGTCAAATCCGGCCATTGGCCGTCCCATTCCGGCCAAAGCTTCTGGATTCGTCTGGTTATGGGGGGATAACTTTGGAACAGGCCGTCAAACCAGCGGGAGGGCTTGATCTCCTTCAGGATTGGTCGGTATTTACGGACGAGTTCGGCCTTCAGACCGAATTTGGCCAGCCTCAGAGCCTCCAAAGCCTGTATTTTGATTAAAGCCTGGGCCAGGAGTCGAGGATCGCGGGTAAATCGCGTCGAGCCAGCGTCCGCCTGATATTCCTGGCGACGTCTGAAGGTTTTAAGAAGCAATAGGCAGGAGAGATACCCGCCCAGCCCGACTACCACCATGCTCGGCAAGAGGAGCAGGCCTAACCAAGTTGACTTGGGGTTTAAGACTATTTTGATCAGCGCGCCAAAACCATCCACGCGCCCGTCCAAAAAAGCTGTGAACCGCTGGTCGCCGTTGAGGATATGGACGGTCTCATGGTAAATCAGGGCGTGGAGCTCCTCTGGGCTCAGCTCTTTAAAGGTCCCCCCGGTTAAAATGATGACCGAGTCGCTCTTTCTGAATCCGACAGTCAGGGAGTTAAAGCCGGGCTCATGAGGCAGAATGTGGACGCTCAACTCGGTCAGGCCGGAGACCTGGCGAGCTTCGTTGACTATGTTTCTTAAAATATTCGCCTGGGCCAGTTCGCTGGGGGCGCTCAGAACTGACTCAATATTCTCCAGGGGAATCCCGCCCATGACCCTGGCCAGGCTCGAGCCGCTTTTCTTGAGCGTTTTCAGGATCTCCTGGATCGCGACGATCAACGGGCCGCTGGTCGCGCCCACCGCGGCGAAAATGGAGGATTTGACGGTCAGGGACTTGGTCAGGCGAAGAGTCAGGAATCGGACCTCTTCTGGAGTCACCACCTGGACAATGAAATAATCAATGACCTGGTGGAATACCCAAGTCCACCATAGGAAAAGCGGGGTTATAAGACCGATGAGCCCAACGCTCTTCCCTTGGTTGACCTGCCAGCGGCGGCGATAATAAGTCGTTCCTATTTCAGCCATGACTATCTCCCTGGGCTGGGCCCCCTGAAAATAATCGCTCGGAATCGTAAGCGTTCACAAGGGATAGTAAAATTGGATTCTGTGGTTTAAGCCCTAGACTCCCTATGTAGCCCTTAACCTCCTAAATTGAGGATTAAAATATTATAAAATTTATTACGGAACGTTGACAGGTTTTAAAATGGCGTACTCTAAAATGGCGCGCTCATAGCCATCATTTCTTTGGAGTAACCGGACACGCTTCCAATTTACCCAATTTTTCCCTGATTAACCGTACTACAGGGTTCCTGAAAATCTTATTCTTGCTTCGGCTCAATTTGAGCGAGACGGCCTCGATCAGCCATTTTTCCAAAAATCAACCAAATCGCCAGAATCCCAGAAGCCTGAATCGCTGGCCTATTTACAAAGGAAGGTCGAGCTGATATAAATTAACGGTCTGAGGTTTTTGGTGGAATAAAACCCTTTAGGTTAAAAAATTTTTTTGACTTTTACTACAGTAAAATGTCTTTTTACTACAGAAAGATAGAGAGTCAGTTCCATGATTAACAGCAAAGGTATTGAAAAAATTGATTATCTGAGTAAAAAGAGCTAACGCTCTGTCTAAATAAATACATAAAAAGAAACATTATATGTTTAGAAATAAAATTATCTTAGACATAAAGGTAATAGATTAAGACTTAAATAAATGTGATATAGGCATTAGCCTTAGTTTTTTTGATGAGAAGAGGCAGACGCGCGACTTTCTTTTATAAGACACTTTACTCTGAAATTCAAACCTCCGGTTTAGCCGAGGGTCGCTTTGACTTAGTTTTCGATTGAGGGGATTTGGCGGAAGCCAAATTTTCAGTCCCAAGATTTCTTTCCCCCAGGTTAAGAGCATGAAAGATTTACCAGTTGGTTTGGCTAGTTTTGAGGAAATTCGTTTGGACGGTAATGTTTACGCCGATAAGACTGAATTTCTCCGCAATTTACTCAAATCCAGAAAACCCTATTTCCTTTCCAGGCCCCGCCGTTTCGGCAAATCTCTTTTAGTCAGTACCCTTGAGGCCATCTTGCGGGGCCGCCGAGAGCTGTTCCAAGGCCTGTGGATCGACTCCTCTGATTATGATTGGACCGCTTATCCGGTCATCCGTTTTTCCATGGACAGTATTTACTCTGATGACCCTGAGGAAGTGAAAAAAGAACTGCGTCACGCGCTAGACACCATTGTCTCTCATGAGAGTTTTTCGCCCGAGCGCCTGAAGTTACTCCAGAGCTCGCCCTCGCCTGGGACCTATTTGGCGAGCTTGATCCAGGAACTCCATTTAAAGCGTGGCTTGAAGCCGGCTATCCTTATTGATGAGTACGACGCCCCGATTATCCGTCATCTTGACCAGCCAGAGAAGGCCGACCAAGTCCGTAAGATTCTTCAACAATTTTACAGCGCGCTGAAACACGCGGAAGAAGATAGAGGTTTCACTTTCATCACTGGGGTCACCAAGTTCACGAAAGCCTCTATTTTTTCCGCTTTGAATAATTTAGTTGATCTTACTCTAGAGCCGAATTACGCTAATATCTGTGGTTTTACCCTGGAAGAGTTTGATTCTCTTTTCCAGGAGCATCTGGAAGATACCCTGGAGTATTTAAAAAATGAGGCGGACTGGGCTTCGGAGTCGACCATTGATGATCTGAAAAAAGAAATTTTGTCTTGGTATAATGGTTACTCCTGGGACGGGAAATCCCGAGTTCTCAATCCCTGGTCGGTTCTAAATTTTTTTCGAAAAAAGCTATTTAGCAACTATTGGTATGATTCTGGTGATCCTAATTATATTATTGCCGTTTTAAAACGGGAAAATTTCATTTTAAAATATTTTAGTCATGATAATTTTATTAATGAAACTTTAAACTCTATTGATTTGGGTAAATATAAACCGTTACCTGTCCTCTTTCAGGCCGGTTACTTGACTATTAAAGTGGCGCGAAAACGTGGCTCGGGGAGTTATTATCTGTCTCCTCCTAATCTGGAAGTGTCCGCTTCTCTGTACGCCAGGTTTTTAACTTTTGAGAAGGACGTTGATTTTGATGAGATTGATTTCGACTTTGTTTCCTTGAAATTGAGAGCCGAGCCTGTTGGCGCGGCTTTTGAGCAAAATAACGCTTTGGCCCTGGCAGAGGCTTTCCATCAGTTTCTCTCTTTTTTGCCAGTCAAGCTCCACTCTCCCTCTGAGGGTTTTTATCAGACCTGCCTCTTTTTCGCTTTGGCTTTGGCTGGCCAGTCGCCCAAAGTCGAGGAGCCCACTGGCGATGGGTTTATTGACGCTGTCTTGGAGATAGACGACCAAAAGGCCGGCGAAAAAAATGTCTTTGTCATTGAGCTGAAATATGTCCCGTTGACCGATTTGTCAGGTAGTCAGACTGGCGAGGTTGGGACAAAGCCGAAGAAAATTGATAAAAGCCAGAACGCGGCTAGAATTAAGGCCATCTTGGAAATAATAGCTCAGGAGGCTTTGGCCCAGATCGAGGAAAAAAATTACGCCTCCAAGTATCTTGGGTTAGGCCATAAAGTCTTTAAAACAGCGTTAATCGTTGGCGACAGAACTGAGGTCAAAGTTATTATTGAGGAAATCGGCTCTAAATAATCTTCTAGGAAAAAAATCGGGCCTAAAAATTAGGTAACCGTGGTCGGGTTTTTGGGGCCGCCTTTCCATAAAATAAAAAAATTTTTATAACTGTAAAATCTACTATTATTCCGCTGGATACTCGCTAGATGCCTGAAATCTAAAACTATATAGCAAATAATGACTGAGGATTTCCAGTCGTTGGAGCCGGGTTAATAATGACGATTTCGCCAAAACAATTTTTTTTGCAATAAAATAAAATTTGTTATCGCAATATGTTACCAGGCGTTATTCCAAAAATAAGGACTTTTTGCGCTCACGGCGCGAATTTTAGGCTGATCCAGGGTAGCTCCGGTTTTTTTTCCTATTTTTTTGCGAGTGGGGCTCTCTGGCCAGCTGGCTCCGGTTATTTTTTGATCAGCGCGCAGGCTCTCTTCAGGAAGACCACCGCCTCAGTGGCCTGGGCCAGGTAAATCAACTCCTCGTGAAAAACTGGGGAGGGCGAGATGGGCCGAAGTAGCTGGTCCTGAACAATGGGGCTGGGCTCATGGTCGCCGGTCAAATACTCGGCCAGTTTCTGAAGGATGAAAAAGGGCGGCGTGTCAAAACTGGCTTTGAACAGGGCGTCCAGGGGCGGGAAGGAGGTGTGGATGTCCTCCATGATGTAGAGCCCACCACTGGGTAATCGCGGGTAGAGAACCAAAAGAGAGCGCAACTGGTCCGGCCACCAGTGGGAGGCGTCGTCAATAATGACTTCTGGGCTCAGATCGGCTAAGGACTCCAGAAATTTGACCTCGGCCAGGTCGCCGATGATAACCTCAATCCGGTCGGTTTGGTGGCTCCGGGTCTGAGGCTCAATGTCCACGCCGATGATCCGAGCGTGAGGAAAGTAATCGGCCCACATCCGCAGGCTCGCTCCCTTGAAGACGCCCAGCTCCAGGAAGGTGAAATGGGCGTTTTGGCGGGGTTTGAGAAAAAACTCGTATTTGCGCAAAAAATCATGACCATGAGGGCCGGAGCTTTTGTCGGTCCCATGTCGGCGGCCCAGCTCATCCAGTTCCAGGGATTGAAACATATTATTTGGCCTTTTTAACCCTGGCGGGCGGCGTTGTGGGGGTTAAAGGCCTCCCGCAAGCCCTCGCCCAAAAGGTTATAGCTCAAAACCGTGGCCAGAATGGCCAAGCCCGGATACAGGCTCAGCCACCAGGCCCGGGCCAGGTGGTCCTTGCCCTCGGTGAGCATGGCCCCCCAGGTGGGCGTGGGGGGTTGAGCCCCCAGGCCCAAAAAGGACAGCGAGCTTTCCATGAGAATGGCCCCGGCCACGCCCAGGGTGGCGGTGACTAAAACCGGGCCCATGGCGTTGGGCAGCAGGTGACGCCAGATGATCCGGCAGGCGGAGGCTCCCTGGGCCCGGGCGGCCAGAACAAAATCCCGGGTCATGAGGCTGAGGAACTCGGCCCGCACCAGCCGGGCCACCCCCATCCAGCTGGTGAGGCCAATAACCACCATCACGTTCCAGATGGAAGGCTCCAGGATGGCGATGACGGTCAGGATTAAGAACATGCTGGGAAAACAGAGCATCAGATCACAGAAGCGCATAATGAGCCCGTCAATGAGGCCACCCCGGTAACCGGCCACCGCTCCCAGGGCCAGGCCGATTAAAGTGGCCAGGCCCACGGCCACAAACCCCACCTTGAGGCTGATTCTGGAACCCCAGATCAGGCGCGACAAGACATCCCGGCCCATGGAGTCCGTGCCCAGGAGATGGCCGGGAGTGCCGGGGGGGCGCAGTCGCAGCCGGATTTCCATCTGGTTTGGGTCGTGGGGCGAGATGACTGGGGCCAGCCAGGAGACGGCGAACAGCGCCAGGACCACCAGGCCCCCCATGAGGGCCAGGCGGTTGGCCAGGGTTTTTTTGAGGCCTTCCCGAAAGCGCATGATGTCAAATACCTCTATTTATATAGGTATATAGGCGGCCTAGCGGAAGGCCGAGTCCCGAACCCGGGGATCGACTAGGGCGTAACCCAGATCCGCCAGCAGATTACCCATGAGAGTCAGGACCGCCCCCAGGACCAGGCCGCCCATGATGACCGGATAATCGCGGCCCATGACGGCCATGTAAAAAAGCTGACCCAACCCGGGGATGGCGTAGATGGACTCCATGATGACCGAGCCCCCAATGAGGCCTGGCACTGAGAGCCCCAAAATGGTGATGACCGGGATGAGGGCGTTCCGCAGGGCGTGTTTCCAGATGACCAGTCGTTCCGGCAGCCCCTTGGCCCGGGCGGTGTTCAGAAAGTCCTGGCGAATTATTTCCAGGGTGTTGGAGCGCAGATACCGCGACAAACCGGCCAGGCCGCCCAGCGAGGAGATGATGATGGGCATGGCCAGGTGGCGGCTGAGGTCCAGGAACTTGTCCCAGGGCCCCAGGGTTTGAAAATTTAACGAGGTCAGCCCCGAGGTGGGCAGCCAGCCGAGCCGGGCCCCAAAGAGCCACATGCCCAGCAGGGCCAGCCAGAAGGAGGGGGCGGCGAAACAGATGAAGACCACCACGGTGGAGACCCGGTCAAAAACCCCCCCGGCCCGGGTGGCCGCCCAGAGGCCCAGCGGCAGGGTGATAGCCAGAATAATGGCCAGAGAGGCGACGTTGAGGGCCAGGGTGATGGGGAGCCGCTCAAAGATCTTGTCTTTGACGAGGCGGCGATCCGGGGAGAAGGAGCGGCCCAGGTCCAGCCGGGCCAGGTTTTTCAGCCAGTTCCAGTACTGAAGGTGGATGGGCTTATCCAGACCGTAGATTTCCCGGAGGCGAATTCGGGCCTGCTGCCCGGCCTGGGGGTTAAGGTTGGTCACGAGATCCGTGGGGTCACCCGGGGCCAGGCGCATGACCGCGAAGCTGATGAGGGTGATGCCCACAAGGGCGGGGATCATCAAAAGGATTCTTTTCAAGGCGTATTTGAGCATGGGGCCTCTTGGAAAAAAAAACGCTCCCAAGGGTTGACAGACTTTAAAGCGTGTTTATTTTTTACCCAGGAACAGGCGACCACAAGCCAAATCTAAAGATTCAAGGGCCCCCGCTGGGGTCAGGTCAAATCACTTCTCTCGAGGAGGAAATTATAATGGCTTTTTTACCTTTTTGGGGGCGCGAATGGCCGGTTCGGTTCTGGGAACTGGAAAAAATGCGCAACCACATGGAAACTGTCTACAACGCTCTGGCTGGTGGGATCAATCAGATTCGGAGAAATTATACAGGAGTTTTCCCACTGGTCAATATCACCGAGGATGACAACAGCCTCTTTTTGACCGCGGAGCTGCCGGGCCTGGTGGCCGACCAGTTGGAGGTTTCCATCAAGGGCGACACCTTGACCCTCAAGGGGACCAAGACGGCGGAGAAGGCCGAGGAAAACGTCAACTATCACCGCCGGGAAAGAGAGACGGGCACTTTCAGCCGCTCCCTGACCCTCCCTCTCAAGGTTAAGGCCGAGGAGGTGGAGGCTCGCTTCAAAAACGGCGTTTTGACCATTACCTTGCCTAAGGCCGCCGAGGCCAAGGCTCATCAAATCACGGTTCAGGCCCAGTAATCGGCTGGGCGGAACGAAGGAGGCACAGCGTGACTCAGCCTAACACCCAAGAATTAAATCCCCGGGAGAAAAGGCCTCTCGACACCGGCTCCGCCGAAAGCACCTCCACTTCCCCGAAGTTCAGCCCCCAGGTGGACATCTGGGAGAACGATAAAGGCTTGACAGTGGTGGCCGACATGCCGGGCGTCTCGGCCGAGGGCCTCTCCATCGACCTCAATGAGAACGTCCTGACCATTCATGGCCAGGTGGAGATTCCGTTCCCCGGGCGGAGGATAATTTCTCAGGAGTTTGAGGTGGGCGACTTTTACCGGCAGTTCAAGCTCTCGGAGGAAATTGACCAGGAAGCCATCAACGCGGTGATCCGGGATGGGGTCCTGACAGTCAACTTGCCCAAATTGGCTCCGGCCCAGCCTCGGAAAATCACCGTGGTCTCGGCTTAAGAGCTCTCTGGGGCTGACCGCCCCGACTGACCCTAGCCGGGCCAGACCGCTTCAGCGGTCGGCCCGGTTTTTCTCATTTGAGGCTCGTCAGATTGTTGACCGCCCAGCGGATCTGGCGGCAGATTCCCCGGAAAAGGTCGCATTCGCCCACGGTCAGTTGGGAGCGGTTGAAGATTTTTTTGATGTTCATCAACCAGTGGCCAGAGTTGCTATCGGGCAGAAAGCCTATTTTGGTGAGGGTGCTTTCCAGATCATCATACATTTCATTGAGGTTGATCTGGGGGGCGGCCTTGACCGGCGAGGGCGGGGGGGTCGGGCCCTCGGCGGCCAGGAGAAGCTCATAGCCAAAAATCAGGACCGCCTGGGCCAGGTTGAGGGAACTGGCCTGAGGGTTATCGGTGGGAACGCGGACAATTTTTTGGCACAGCCGCAGATCTGAGGTGGAAAGGCCCATCCTTTCCGGGCCAAACACCAGAGCCACCCGGGGGTTATCCTCGGCTAAGAGGGTCGGGGCCAACTGGCGGGGCGTTAGCAGCGGCCCGCGCCGGCTGCCAGGTCGGGCCGTGGTTCCCACCACCAGCTGGTAAGGCTCCACCGCCTCTCTCAAGGTCGGGAAGGTTTTTAAATTGGCTAGGACCTTGGCTCCCTGGGGAGTGGCCATGGCCACCATCAGTTCCTCGTTGAGGGTTCTGGGGTTGACCAGGACCAGGGAGCCCAGGCCCATGTTGGCGATGGCCCGGGCCGCTCCCCCGATGTTTTCCGGTTTCTGAGGGGCGTGGAGGATAACATCAATGTGTTGGCGACTTAAGAGGGCCCGGCCAGCGACCGGGCCCTGAGCCTTTCGGGGGCTGGACATAAGGGGGCCTAGCGGGATTTGACCAGGGTCCAGGTTTCATCGTAGAGGCGTAAATTGGGACCTAAGTCCTTGAAGTACTCCATCTTCTGGATGAGGCTTTCCGGGGGGTACATGCCGGGGTTATTCTTATCCTCCTCGGAGATGTAGGCCATGGCCTTCTCATTGGGGGTGGCGTAGTTGTTGAAGGAGGCGAGTTTGGCCGCCACCTCGGGCTCTAACAGATAGTTGAGAAACTCATGGGCCACGGTTATGTTGGGGGAGCCATTGGGGATGGCCAGAAGATCCAGCCACTGCTCACAGCCTTCCTCGGGAATGAGGTAGCTGATGTTCTCTTCATCTTTGGCGGCCTTAATCGCTTCCCCGCTGTAGACCTGGGCGATGGAGGCCACTTTGCCGATGACCTTGTTCAAGCCCCCAACCCCACTGTCAAAACCCATGAAAGTGGGCTTTTTCTTGGTTTCCATCAAGAGCTGGCCAGCTTGCTTGATTTCATTGATATTCACGCTGTTGGCCGAGTAGCCCAGGGATTTGAGGGCGCTCCCCAGAGCGTCCCGGGCGGTGTCAAAAAGCAGGAAATTGACCGGGTTATTGCCTGGCTCGAAGATGATCTTCCAGGTAGGTGGCATGGGGGTGGTGGAGCGGGCCACCAGGCCCGAGGTGCCCCATTGATAAGGCACGGTAAACTTGTTGGCTGGATCTACCTCTATTTTTGTAAACTCTGGCTTGAGATTACCTATGTTTGTTAAAAGGCTGTGGTTTAATGGTTGAATCAAGTTAAGATTGATTAAGGTAGGAAGATAATAAGTGCTGGGAACAATAACATCATAGGAGCCT
>JAISMU010000009.1 GCA_031276635.1 Deltaproteobacteria bacterium
TTGAGACGCGCCATGGCCCCTAGGCGGGCGATGACTTCGCCTGGAAAGAAGACCTCTTATTTTTTGAAAATTAGCGGAACTGAAATGAAAATGGGACGCCTCCTAAAAGGAGAACGCCCCAGGTAAAAGTTCCTTCGGGACTTGCTGGTGTCACTCATCGGCAGTCTACTGGCAACATGATATTTTGGTTAATCTTCTTACCACTATTATAACCATCATCTCCAGCTGGCGCAACAATTTTTCCGGGAAGCCTGTCGGATTATAAGCGGTGGAAAACTCTAACTAGCTGATTATATTAGCTTTATTTTTCACAAGAGGTTTCCGCAAATTCTGTTGATAAAGCCCTCAAGGCTGAAGCGAGCTGTCCTGGCCAATGGCTTTCGGCCCTGAGTACCTGGTCAGGTCTTTTTGGTCATTGAGTTCATGCGTCGGTCTAAACCCCAGAATACCAAAACAGCTTTAATTTTAGCTAAATTTACTAAAATACAGAAAATAAAGAAATAATAACGGTAGTCAACCCAGGCCGCCATCCCCAAGATGGCCATCAATAGCGCCTAGGCTTCGCTGGTCCTGAGAAAACCGCCGCGGGTTTGAGCTAAAAAAGGGTTCCTCAAGTTGGCGCCGGGATACATCTCTCCCCAGAGCTTGAGGACCTCGCCACCAAAGGAATTGACCTCTTTTGCGCCCAGGTCGCCCAAGAGGCCATAGCTGGCCTAGCCAAAAAGGCTATCCTCTAGAGTTGGCCCCTGGAAGCTGAATAGCTCAGGATCTTACCTTAGCCATCTGGGACAAAGGCTCTAACTCAGGTGGCCCTCAAGCCAGGGTCGCCAGAAACCCCTGGCCGTTCGTTTTTTCCATATACAAAAATACGGTCATAAAGTATTATAAAAAAATGTGTCCCGACCGAGGCCGCGAGTTGGGCTAATTAGAGCGATTTTTGGCGATCGTTGGGAGCGCGCTACCTTGATAAGGTCCGGCTTTAGCTTGTCTTGACTGAGGGACTGGCCAGTCAGGGCCGATTTTGAGTTCGCGAGTCTCTTTTCCTTTCCCCTGGCCAGAGCGTCGGAGCCCAAGAAATTTTCCTCATTTGTCGGCGAATTGGTTGAAAAAGCCGAGGGGCCTTTGGGGGGCCTCAAGGAGTGAAATCTTGTCCCTGGAACCAGCCCGCCTGGGCCTGATTTTTTTCCCAGCCTATGACTGGGCTATTTCCGCCACCCATCCCGAGCGGGAGGAGCGGCTTTTATACACCCATGACCAGCTGCGGGAGGAGGGGATTTTCGATCGCCCGGGCGTCCGGGAGTATCGACCCGAGGTGGCCGAGGCGGCTGATGTCCACCGGGCCCACCTGATTCCCCTACCGCTCAAGCGCGTGGCCGCGGCCCCGCACCTGATCAGCTGCGGGGGAGCCATCACCGCTGGGCGCCTGGTGGCCACTGGGCAGGCGCAAAAGGCTTTCGCCCTCGTTCGACCGCCAGGCCATCACGCCGGGTTGGTGGTTCACGGGGGACGGGGATTTTGCAATATCAATAACGAGGCCATCATGATTGAGCGGCTGCGGAGCGAGTTTGGCTACCGAAAAATAGCCATTGTCGACACCGACTGCCATCATGGCGATGGGACTCAGGATATTTACTGGCACGATCCCGACACCCTTTTCATCAGTATCCACCAGGATGGCCGAACCCTCTATCCGGGCACCGGGTCCTACGACGAGTTGGGTGGCCCTCAAGCCTGGGGCTCAACCATTAATATTCCGCTGCCCCCGGCCACCGGGGACGCTGGCTTTCATCTGGCGGTGGAATTGATTGTCCGGCCCATTCTGGACGAGTGGGGCCCGGAGCTGGTCATTAACTCGGCTGGCCAGGATAACCATTTCACCGACCCCATCACCAATATGAAACTGACCGCCCAGGGTTACGCCAAAATGTCCCAGATGATCAACCCGGACATCGCGGTTCTGGAGGGTGGCTACGCCATTCAAGGGGCTCTGCCGTACACCAATTTAGCCATAATCATGAGCATGGCCGGGCTGGACTGGACCAAGGTTCATGAGCCCATGCCCGCCTCTGGCCCCCCCAAGACTCGGCCTGAGGTTCTGGATTATGTCAAAAAAATGGCCGAGATTATTCATAAGACCCGGAAAAAACCCGAGCCCAATCACAGTGGCTCGGTTCTACGGGACGGCTGGTGGCTCCGGGAGAAGAGGGTTTTTTACGACACCCACGCGGTCACTCAGGACTCTGGGGACAGTTGGCCTAATTTCATCAATGAGCGCCGCCGGGAGTCCCTCAAGGAGTGCCCGGATTGCCCGGGCCTTTTGGTGGTGGAGACGGCCAGTGAGGTGAGCCCTTTAAAGACCTTTGTCCGCCTGCCCCATAACCCTTGCCCGAAGTGTCAGGCTTTGGCTGAGGCCAAAACCCGGGGCCAATAGAGGGTCAGGCCCAAAAGTTAAGTTTTTTTCAACTCCTGGGGTCTGGCCGACCAGGGAAGATAGAAGGTGGGAGACATATTTAATGGCCGTTGATTATCAGGCGTTGAAAAACGGCGGTTTCATGCGCCAAAGGCAGAAAGATCATTTTTCCCTGCGGCTCAAGGTGGTGGGTGGCAACCTGACCACAGAGCGACTGCGGGTCATCAGCCAGGCCGCGGACAAGTTCGGCGTGGGTCGGGTCCATTTAACCTCCCGCCAGGGGGTGGAGATCCCTTTTGTCAAACTGGCCGATGTGGGCGAGATCAAGAGTTTTCTGGCCCAGGGCGGGGTGGAGACCGGGGTTTGCGGGGCCCGGGCCCGAACGGTGACCGCCTGTCAGGGCAGCGAGGTGTGTCCCAGCGGTTGCGTGGACACTCTGGCCCTGGCCCAGGAGTTTTCCCAGCGCTATTTTGGCCGGGAGCTGCCGCACAAATTCAAGCTCGGGGTCACCGGTTGCCAGAACAATTGTCTGAAAGCCGAGGAAAATGACCTGGGCGTCAAGGGCGGTTACCTGGTCGCCTGGCGGGTTGACGACTGCTCCCTGTGCGGGGTTTGCGCCAAGGCCTGCCGGCGGGGGGCCATTAAGGTTACTGAGGAAACGGTTCACTTCGCGGCGGGGCAATGTAACCATTGCGGTCGCTGCGTCAAATCCTGCCCCACCGGGGCCTGGTCCGGGCGGTCGGGGTATCTGGTCTCCTTTGGCGGGACTTTTGGCAACAACATCGCCCCTGGTCAGGTCCTGACGCCTCTCTTGACCGAGTTGGCGGCGGTTCTGGCCGCCGCCGACGCGGCCCTGGATTTTTTCGCGACTCACGGCCAGCCTAAGGAGAGATTTCGCGGAACTATTGAGCGGGTCGGCTGGGAAACATTGAGCCGCCTGGTGGGGGAGCGCCTTGGATCAAGCCATTGAGTCGCCGCGGGCGGAGCTGGACATCACCGGGGTGACCTGCCCCATGACCCTGGTCCAGATCAAGGTGGCCCTGGAAGAGTTGAGCCCTGGCGAGGTCCTGGCCATCCGCCTCAATGATGGGGAGCCGGTGGAAAATCTGCCCAGAAGCCTCAAGGACGAGGGCCATAGAGTTTTAAAGCTGCGTGGGAACCCGGATGGGACTTTTCAGCTGCTGGTCCGCAAGGGGGCGGACCCGGCCTGAGGGGCCGGGCCCGGTCAGGGTTTTCCTGGGCGATGGCTCTCACGGGCTTGAGTCTGGAGCGCTACAGCCGCAACATTCTTCTCCGGGAGTTGGGAGTGGCTGGTCAGAAAAAGCTCCTGACCAGCCGGGTTCTGGTCCTCGGGGCGGGCGGTCTGGGTTCCCCGGCGGCCCTCTATCTGGCCGCGGCTGGGGTGGGGGCCCTGGGTCTGGCGGATGGCGACAAGGTGGAGCTCTCGAATCTGCAAAGGCAACTTTTGCATGGGGTGGGCGATATCGGTCGGCTCAAGGTTGAGTCTGGCCGGGAGTCGCTTTTGGCCTTGAATCCGGAGCTTGAGGTCAAGGTTTATCCTGAGCGGGCCCGGGCTGACAATATTCTCAACCTCATCGCGGGTTATGATTTTGTCATTGACGGGACCGATAACCTGGCGAGTAAGTTTTTAATTAATGACGCCTGCGTTTTTTTAGGCAAACCCCTGGCCCACGCGGGGGTCATTCGTTTCCAGGGGCAGCTGACCACCTACCTGCCGGGCCAGGGGCCTTGCTATCGTTGCCTTTTTGAGGCCCCGCCACCGCCTGGCGGGGAGCCCACCTGCGGCCAGGAGGGCGTGCTGGGGGCCGTGGCTGGAGTCATAGGGAGCCTGATGGCTTTGGAGGCCATTAAGGCCCTGACTGGGCTCGGCTCCCCGTTGAGCGGTCGGCTTTTGGTTTTTGACGGCCTGGGGCTGGGTTTTCGGGAGGTCAATTTTCCGCGGCGGGCTGACTGCGCCGCCTGCGGCTCTGAGCCGGTTTTTCCCAGCTCCTGGGGCGGGCTCCGAGCCGGCCAGGTGGGGCCTTCCGAGGTCTGAGGCCAAGGGGAAATTGTCAGCGATTTTAATTTGGCCAGATGAGATTTTTTTCGGCCTTAAATGTAGAGGATTCTGGTATTTTTTTCCTTGTTAAAACAGTGGGGAATTTTTAACTGGACAGAAATAAATTTTTATACCTTAAATTTGAAAAACAGAGTAAATTTTTTTTAAAAAATTTAAGGTAAAAATATCGATAAAGACTAATTTATGGCCTTTTAAAGAATATTAACCATATATTGAGGACGGGTGGTATTCCGGCCGGCGCGATGGTCAGGCGCCTCAGTCAACATTAGTTGAATGATTTTTAATATGTTATTTGAAGAAGGTAATTTTATTATAATGAAGTATTGTAGCGCTCATTAATCCAAAAGTAAAGAGGCAAAATATTTTTTAGGACTATTAAAATAACAACTTAGTGCCAATATTAAGTTCATATATTAATATATAATAAATATATATTAAAGTCAAAGAGCAAAAAAATAACATTTAAACAAAAGATATTGCCTAAATATTAATATGATCGTTCTTCTGACTTGGACAATTCTGGGGGCTGGGCCAAATTTAAAATTGCTGTTACTGTGGGATCAATCTTTGACCTTGAGCTGACGAAAGAATAAAATGGAGATGTTTTAAAATAAATTTTCCCACTTGACGCTAGCCGCCAGGTTTATTTAGATGGACTCAGAACTTAGGAGCTGTAATGAAAAAACTTCCCTTATCCATGTCTTCCTTTCAAAATATTATCAATCAAGAGGCTATTTACGTCGATAAGACTGATTTAATCGCGGAACTTATTAAGTACGACCAAC
>JAISMU010000040.1 GCA_031276635.1 Deltaproteobacteria bacterium
GGCCGCCGGCCGATCCCAGGGGGGCCCATGAAATAGAACTAATTGTTATAAATGAGCGCCAAAACTAACTAACCGGGCCCCAAAAACTGGCCCCAAATCCCTCTCCGCGGTCATAATTGGGCCTAACATGACTTTAATTGTATGTCATTGTCAAGGCCTTGAACAAGGGTCAAGACGCCAGTTTCTTACAACTTAAGGCGCGGCCCGTCCGGGCGGCGCTTAAACGCTCCTGTGAAGGCGGCTACGGACAAGCCTCCAGAGGCTCCCGTGAAGGTTAAAAAAGTCAGAAATACAAATAACTCAGTCAAAACCGCCAAATAATCTATTGCAAAAGCAGTTAAAGAAGAGCTACATAATCCTAAAAAGTCTATACAGACTATAAGTAATAGTAGTATAATTCAACCAAACGATATTTTAGTCAAATTACTAGGTTAGATAAACCGTATTTTCCGGATGCTTTTACTCACCCGCAAAAAAAATTTAAACATAAATATGGATATGGGAATTTTCATGAGGCGCGCCCGAGTTCAGGAAAAGCGCAAATTTTCAGTGGTGATTTCAGTTAGTTACCCGCAATTTCCAGGTAAACTCCTCGAAAATGGTCCGGCGATTATAAATTTGTCAAGGAGCCTGTCGGGTTAAAAGGTGTTGTTTTAAAGATTTATAGAGATAGCCTTAGTAAAAATAAAGTTAATAAAATCAACTAGTTATAGTTTTACCTCGCTTAAT
The DNA here is from genome assembly GCA_031276635.1 of Deltaproteobacteria bacterium. Taxonomy (GTDB): domain Bacteria; phylum Desulfobacterota; class Desulfarculia; order Adiutricales; family Adiutricaceae; genus JAIROO01. Next base: position 730 of record JAISMU010000040.1, read on the forward strand.
TCGACAGACTCCTAGTCAACTCAGGGTGGAAAGAAATTAGAATCGCGGCTTATCTTAAGCTGAAAATCACCGGGATAACCACTCGGGCCGGGGCCGGAGGTGGCGGAAAGGGCGAGGCCGCCTTGACCGCGGCCATCGCTGACTGGTCAAGGCCCGCGTGCCCGCTGGTCTGGTTGACCGCTATATTGTGAGCCTGACCGTTGGCGGCGATGGTAAAAACCAAGATGGTTGTGCCCTCCACGCCCATCCGCTTGGCCTGGGGGTTGTAGACCAAGTAACGGCGGATCCGATTTTTAATGTAATTGTAATTGGTGTCTTGATAGCTCTTACCCCCGGCTGTCCCCGCCCCGCTTGAGCCCCGGCCAGCGTCAGAGCCTGAGCCTGAGCCACTGACCACCTCCCCGGATCCTGTTCCTTGAGGCGGGCCAGATTTTGGGCTGGGCGAAGATTTTTTGACCGGCTTAACCGGTTTTTTAGAGATTGGCGCCTTGGGTTGAGCGGGGTTTTCGGGTTTTCTTAGCGGTCGCGGGGGCTCAATAATGGCCTGAGCTTCTCGAACCGGCTCCACCTCAAGAAGAAAGGGCTCGGGCGCCGCGATCGACTCTTCAGGCCCTGACTCCGGCTCAATCTCAGTCTTAGTATCGGTATCCTTCTCAGTCTCAGACTCGCTGATTTCCGTTCCACCACTGTCCGCGCCGCCAAGGTCCGCCCCTAACCCGAGAGCTCCCTCAAACTCGCCCAGAGTGACTAATCGGGTCATTTGCGTCTCGGGCCGGAATTCCGGGATTCGGCCCCCCCAGACGGCAAAATCCCACAGCCAAAAAGCCAGGGACAGATGGCCACAAAGAGACAAAATAAAAAACAGCCTCAGGTTTGCGGCCAAGCCCAAATCCTGGATTTCAGCGAGCTTTAGTTCATTACTTAAAGAATCGTTGGACATCAAGCTTGACCAAAACAGGCCGGAATCAACCCCAGCTTGTTGAGAAGGCCTGGCTCCAGGCTGTAAAGATCCTCCACCGCGGCGGAATTGATCAGCTGGCGAGCCGGCCCCCAGCCGAGAATCTGACCGCGCTTGAGCATTAAAACCTCGCCGCCCAGGTAAACGGATTGCTCAGGACGATGGGTCGTCATCAAAAATGACACTTTCTTTTCCTGGTGGATTTTTTCCATGGTTTGGAGGACGAGAGCCTGATTGCTCAGATCCAAACCACTGGTGGGCTCGTCCATGAAAATGAATTGGCTGTCCTGAGCCAGAGCCCGGGCGATGTTTACCAGTTGCCTTTGACCCCCCGACAGCTCCGGGTAAGGGCGTTGGGCCAGATGACTGATCCCGACCAGTTCCAAAGCCTCTTGGGCTTTGCGGTGGTCAGCTTGATCAAAGCCTCCCCACTTGCGGCGTCCGGTCCGCCCCATTAAAACCAGATCCCCAGAGAGGTAAGGAAAGACGCTCCCATTGGCCTGAGGCACGTAAGCCATCAACTTGGCCAAGGCGGCCCGACTGTGCGTTTCCAGAGGGGCGCCATTTAAAAAAATAGTTTTCGCCTTGACCGCCAGAAACCCCAAAATGGCTTTTAAAAGCGTGGTTTTCCCACAACCATTGGGCCCTAGAATCGAAAGCGTCTGGCCGGGGCCCAAGTGAAAGGAGATATCGGTCAAAACTGGCCGACTATGGGGGTAGGCGAAAGTCAACCCACGAATATCAATCATGATCTGGACTGATCCCTCCATAAGGAAAAAGCGAACATCGGCAGACAAATCAAAGAGGTGATAATGCCCAGGGGAAACTCCGCGGTCCAAACGGAGCGGGTCAAGGTGTCAGTCAAAAGAGTGAACATGGCTCCCAAAATGGCCACGACGGGCAGCAAGGTTAAGTTGTTGGGGCCGATTATCAAGCGGGCCACATGGGGAATGACCAGGCCCACCCAGTTGATGATCCCAGCCACCACCACGGACATGGAGCAGATCAAGGTGGTCAGGCCAATCAGCTTTAAGCGCTCGCGCCGGCTGTCCACGCCCAAACTCATGGCCTCCTCATCCCCCAGGCTCAGGGCGTTGACCACCCGTCCACTCAAAGAAAGATAGATTACGCCGCCTACCATCAAGGGCCCTACCCACAATAGTTGCGTTACCGAGGCCCGCGAGAGGGTGCCCATGAGCCAGTAAGTCAGCTCAGGTAACTGGTTTTCCGTATCCGCCACGTATTTTAAGAGCGAAGTCAAGGCCACAAAAAACGAGGAACTGACCAAGCCCCCCACCAACAGGGCCAACATGGGTGATTGAGGTCGTAACCGGCTCAGAGTCAGGGACAGACCAACCCCACCTAAGCCCCCGACCAGCGAGAAAGCTTGGGTCAGGGGCCAGGAGGAAAAAATCACAATACCCACCGCCGCCCCAGCGGAGGCCCCCGCCAACACTCCCAAAATACCTGGGGAGACCAGGGGATTACGAAACACGCTTTGGTAGACCGCCCCAGAAATGGATAAAGAGGCTCCCACCAGAATGGCCGCCAGAATTCTGGGAGCCCGGATGGACAAAAAAATAAAGACCACCTCCTCAGAGCGAGGCGTCAAGGGTTGGCCGGAAAAGTGGGCCCAAAGAGCGTGGGCGATCTCTCTAGCCGAAACCGGGTAGCGGCCCTGGGTCGCGACTAAAATAATGGCCAGGCCTAAAAGGGCCCCTAAAAACAGGATCAGACGTTTGTTCATTAAGAGGCCAGATTCTGGCCCAGAAGCTCCCTGACCTCCTGGTCAGTCAACTCCAGCCGGAAAAAAAGACGGTTAAATTCCTTGGCCTCAGCCACCACGTCCAAAGGATAAAGATCTGGATGGAGCAGATTAGCCAACCAGCGGGCCCCCATCAGGGCGGTCAGGGTCGGGTGCCCATTCCAGGAAAAAGGCCCGCGAGGGACTAAATAAACGCGCCCTTCTTTTTTCGCCCTGAGTCTGGCCCAATGAGGGCTTTGATTAATGACTTTTAGAAGCTCAACGCTTTCCACCAGGATCGTGTCAGGATCCATAGCCATCAGTTCCTCAAACGAGATCCGCGGCCGACCAGGTTTTAAAGCGTCAGCGCACGTAAGGCAGTTGCGACCACCCGCGAAATCAATAAAAATAGAGCGAGCCTCACCCTGACAAGAGGAGGCCAGACCATCGGCGTCCATGGCGAAATAAACCCGAGGCTTTCGCTCATTGGGCAGAGATTTCAGAATTTTGAGAGACTCAAGAGCTTTCTCAGCCCAAATGGCTAACTCCTCGCCCCGGGTAGAGCGGTTAAAAATCTGCCCCATGGCGCGGAAAGTCTGGGGTGTCTTTTCCAGGCCGTCCGGGGCGCTCAGAAGAGTCAGGCCCATGGACGCGAGAGCGGCCTGGATTCGCTCAACACTGAAAAAATTGTTCTCAAGAATGAAGGCCTTTTTCAGGCCACTGGCCATGAGCATTTCTCGGTCAGGGGTAAAACCCTGACCATACCAACCTCCCAAGATGGGGAGCTTTTGATATTTTTCAGGAATAAACTTCTTCTCATACTCATACAAAGGGGTGTCCCAAGCCCCTAAGAGCTCTGGATCAAAGGCGTAAAGGGTAAAGGAGGACGGTGGGGTGGCCGGGTAAACGCCCCGAACAAAATCATCGGCCCAGGCCAAGGAAGACCAAAACGCCAGGCCAACCAACATAAACCCAAAAAATTTTACAAATTTCACAAGTTCCTCTTGAGGCGCCTTTTGGCCATTGGAGCCAAAAGGCGGCGCAAAATCAATAGTTGGCGGTCAGGCCGAGAAAGAAAGTTCGGCCTGCCTGGGGCATGTAATAGGTGTAATAGTAGTCTTTATCAAAAATGTTCCGGGCTCCGAGCTCCGCGGTCAGATAATCGTTAATGTCGTAGGTGGCTTTTAAATCCGCGGTCAAAAATCCAGGAGCCTTGTCATGCTTTTCATCTGGATCAGTTTCAGTATAAAAACTAGAGCGAGCGTTGGCTTGAGCTGTAAAGGTCAATTTTTCCATGGGCGAAACAACCGCGTAAAAAGATCCTTGCGTCTTTGGCGCGTTCATAAGAAGACTTTGATCTCTTACTTTAGTTTGGACTTTCCAATCCAGAAAACTCAGAGAGCCACCTAGAGTGATATTTTGATTAATATTCATCTCCACTCCCGCTTCCACTCCATATGTTTCAACTTTGTCCAAATTTTTAGCGTAACGAAAAGTATTATAGTCAACCGATATCATAGTAATTTTGTCTTTAACATCTGTATAAAAAGCACTAGTTGTAAATTTCAGCCAACCGCCCACCGTTCCTCTGTAGCCTAACTCAAAATGATCAGCTTCCTCAGGCTTTAGATCAAATGATAAAAGATCATTGCGATTACTTCTGTTAAATCTTTCCCACATTGAAGGAAAACGACTTTTTTTAGCATAAGTCAAAAACACTTGATGATCATCAAATAAATCATAGAACAAGCCTAACTGCCAATCAAAGATGTCCTCACTCTGAGTTTCAGATTTTGGCAGAGAGAGCATCGGTCCAATGCCTCTAAGTTTTTTGTCAGCGATATCTGGTGTTCTTTCACTATAAGATAGACCTAAAACAGCTGTTAAACGATCTATAGGTTTATAAGAGTATTCAGCCCCCAAGTCCCAATAATGTTCCTTTATGTGTTCAGTCATGATCACATCATTATTTTGATCTCTGTGAGATAAAACTCGGTAGCCCACAGACAAGGATAATTTATGGGCTTGATTAAACTGGTGATCAACCCGGCCTCTGATTCCTGAAGTATATTGGTTATAACCGGAGTCAGCCGGAAGCTTATCGTGAGCTTTTCTGTCAACAATCCGAGTGAAGCTCTCCACCAGATCTTTATGTTTATCCAGATAGGCTACCAGTTGCACATGAGTCGTGTCAGTCAAATCGGCGTTGGCGTTGACAAAATATCTCTCAGTCCGGAAAATTGGCCATCTCCACAAGCGCTCTCCCCCAGTTGGCCCAAACCCAGTGCCAAAATAATTGTTTGGCGGATCTTTTTCCGCGACTGGCGGCTGACCTTTGACAAAATCCTGCAAAATAGTTCCGAACATTATGTCTATTTTTTCAGTGGGGGTTAAACCGGCTATAACATTGAGACGACGATTGCGATAATCGGAATTGACCCGGCGCCCCTCTTTTTGCCAAAAACCGCTGGAAAAATTGTGGGACAAAGTGAAAAAATCTTGCTCGTCTTGCGCGGCGCTGACCTGAAG
>JAISMU010000153.1 GCA_031276635.1 Deltaproteobacteria bacterium
GCGGGGCCTCAGGTCTTTCAAGGCTTTAATGAGTTTCAGGCGAGAGGCTAATTTCTTGTCATCCACCAGAACTGTCCGAACTCCCGGGGCCAGGCGATAAACCTCCCGCGTGGCCGAGCCGGTTACAACAGCCAGCCCCGCGGGCTCGGCCTGGCTCAAGGCCGCCAAGGCGGGTAAGCTCATCACCGCGTCGCCGAGCCAGTTAAGGCCGCGGACCAGGAGACCACTCAAGCTTAAAAGCCCCGGGCCCTCAGAAGCGATAAAATGAAGCTCATCAGCCTCTCCGGCTCCTCTGGGGCCAGGCTGGTCTCCGCCACCAGAACCGGCAGCCTTAGAGCCGCGAGCTTGACGGCGTCCTTGCTGGTCGTGATCAGCCATTGGGACCGGGAGCAGATGAGGAGTTTTTTCAATTCCTCGCGCTCGGCCGGGCCATAGTTAGCGTGGTCAGGAAAAGCCCGAAAAACCACCGGCTCCAATCCCCATTCCCGCAAGGATTTCTGGAACTCCCAGGGTTTGGCCAGGCCACAGAAGGCGGCCAGGCGGGTTTGTTGAGCCTGGGGGACAGTCAAAGAAAAGATTTCTCCGAGAGCTTTTAGGCCATCTAAACGGAGTCTGGCCGCGAACTGCGGCAGATTCCAGGGATTTTGGGGGCAATCCAGCGAGGCTACCACTAGATCCGCCCGGGCTCCGGTGGCCAGGCTTTCCCGTAAGGGGCCAGCTGGCAGAACCTGGCCATTGCCAAATGGGTTTTCGCCAGACAAAGCCAGGATGTCCAGGTCGCGGCGCAAACGCAAGTGTTGAAAGCCATCGTCAAGGATCAGCAAATCACTCCCTAAACTCTCGGCCAGGCGGGCGGCCCGCGCCCGATCCGAGGCGGTGACCACGCGGGCCCGGGTCTGGTTGGCCAACAGATAGGGCTCATCCCCAGTCTCCTCGGGGGGGTGCAGGGGCCCCTGACCCGAGCTCACCAAAAGGGTCTGGGCCAGGGGGTGGAATTTTTTTCGGCCATAGCCCCGGCTTAAAATAGCCGGGTGGTAACCACAGGCCAGCAGAGACTCCGCCAGCCAGGCGGCCAAGGGAGTCTTGCGGTTGCCGCCCACTGTGATGTTGCCGATGGAGATGACCGGGGCGTTGGCTTGGTGGGAGCTCAATAATCCCTGAGAGTAGAGCTGGCGTCTGAGGGAATTAATGGTCATGGTCAACCAGCCCAGGGGCCTCATCAGGCGCAGAGCTGGGCTATCGCCGTACAGGGCTTGACTTAAGGCTCTCATTGGTTGGCCTTGGGGCGGATCAGATCCAGGGTGGCCCGGACCGTGCCCCGATGTTGAGCCACAAAAGTCTGGCCCGCCTGGCCCAGGCGGGCCAGACGCTCTGGATCCCGCAAAAGGGCGGCCAGTTGGGCCGGTAAATCTTTCTTGTTCACGATCATCGCTCCCCCAGCCTCAACCAGAGCCTGGTAGATCCATTTGAAGTTGTGAATTCTGGGCCCGGTCACCACCGCTCGGCCCCGGATTGAGGCCTCCAGGGGGTTGTGGCCCCCGCCCTCATGATGTCCGGGCCAGCTTTTGCCTAAAAGGGCCAAGTCAGCCAAGGCCTGAAATTTTTCCAGTTCTCCCAGGGTGTCGAGGATGAAGACCCGGCAATCGGGGTCCTGGGGGCTGGGTTGAGAGCGGCGGGCGGTCTGGCTGGGAAAAAGCTCTTGGGCCAGGCGGTGGGTTAAAGAGAACTTGTGACGGTCGCGGGGGGCCAGGAGTAGTTTGAGGTCGGGAAAGTCCGGCAAAAGACCCTGGAAAACCTCCAGGATCATGGCGTCTTCCCCAGAGTGAAAACTGCCCGCGACCAGATAGCGCCCCTGAGGCCAGCCGGTCGTGGCCAGGAGCTCCTCCTTGGCCGCGACGCCTTCAGGGGGCGGGGTCTGGTCAAACTTGAGGTTGCCGCCGACTTGGACCGTCTCCGGCCTGGCCCCCAGCTCTAGGAACTTGGCCTGGTCTTCCTGGGTCTGGGTCACTATGTGATCAAAATAGCCCAGGACCCGGGACCAGAAAAAGCGCACCCGGCGATAGTTTTTAAAAGACCTCGGGCTCAACCGGGCTGAGACCAGTGAGGCGGTCAGGCCGCGTTTCTTGACCTCCCGGAGGACTCCGGGCCAAATGTCGGTCTCCACCAGAATCAGCTGGTCCGGTTGGGTGTGCTCCAGGAAGCGGCGGATGGATAGGGTGAAGTCCAGGGGCGAGGGCAGCACGATATTTTTGGGCCAGTTGACCTTGGCCATGGTGAGGCCGGCCAGGGTGGTGGCCGTGATGATCACCTCACAGCCATCTCTTTCCAACTGCTTGACCAGTTCCCGGGCCGACAAAACCTCACCGAGACTCATAGCCCAGACCCAGACTCGGGGACGGTTGCCCAGGCGGGGCAGGATTTTGCCCGGGCCGATGAGCCTTTGTTTTAATGTTTTTAGGTACTGGCGATCACAAAGGCCCCTGGTCAGCCAATAGGGCGTGGCCAGGACAAAGCCGAGGGCGTAAATGAAAGCGTAAAGGGCGCTCGTCATCTGTTAGTAGTCCGATTGCCTGGCCCGTAACAATGGCCCGAAAGATGCCTCTGGTTGGTGGGCCCTTCGAATAGGGTCCAGGAAAATTAATTTGCCCTATTATATACCTAAATAAGGGCGTACGGCAAATGATATAAGGCTCTGCTGGGGGCTCTAGGCCCAATGACTTGAATGAGTTGGCCTGGAGTAAGTTGAGCTTGATTGTAATATATAAATTAATAAATAAAATATTTAATTAATATTTAATTCTATAATGATTAATAGTGTGATATTTATCTAATAGTCTTTTTAAAAAGAATGCCCTTTAGCGATGGTGTCAAATGAGATTAATTTGGTGCGGGTCTTGGTGGCCCAAAGACCACTAGCCGGAAAAGAAAAATAAATCTTGACAAGCGAAAGGAAAATCCTTAAAGTAAAAAAATGGCTACTCAATTACAAAAATTTCTTATTTGACGCATTTGAAAAAAAAACATGGTTTTTAAAATTTTTTCCTTAAATAAATTTAGTGATTTCAATATGTTACCAAAGAATAAGCTCTAAAAATTGACTTTTTGCGAAGGCATCTTATTTATCGTTAATTGTTTTTAAACAAATTTAGTGTTAAATATAATATTAATTGATTGTAAAATAAATGACACTTATAAATAGTAAAAAAAATAACTTTATCCCTTCATTAGTATCGATCTACCCTGAAGGCAAAAAAATTACCAAAAGTTCTACTTTTATTGGTATTGATTTAGGAACATCAACTACTGTTGTAAGTTCTATTTCAGCTCCAACTAAGGAGAATTTAAAGACTGAACCTTTTCAATTAGAACAACCAACTGAATTTGGTGGGATTGTTTCCCATGAGTTGGTCAATTCAGTTTTGGTTTGGAAAAACAACAATCATTTGAGAATCTCTGGGTAAGCTGGAGAGACAAAGAAATTGCCATAAGATCGAAGCTCAGAGCTCGCAGGTTTGTTAAGGCATTGGCTTTCAACCCGGTGGATGAAAATTGTCGGTTGGAGGAATTACTTCAACATATCTTTGTGTTAGCCGAAGACTCAGCAAAAGAAGTCGCTCTATCCAGTGTTTCTATCCATCGCGAGGCTTTTAAAGCTTCAATGAAATTTTTTAAAAATCTTATTATTGAAAAACCATCTTATTCATTGCCTTTAAATAGGTTATAAAGTAATACTATTATTAATAACAAAATAGATATTAATTTAATTAGTTTAAATATAAATAAATTTATACAATCAAATAAAAATTTATCTAAATTTATTGCAAATACAAATAATGATTTGTCGATTAATCTTTTTAATAATATTTCAATAATATATGAAATTGCAAAACTTGAAGCTCAATTTAAAAATTATATTGATACAAAGATATCATTATTTTTTGTTTTTTTAACTATATATTATATTATTTTAATATTGCTAGATATTAATTTTAAAATTGAAATTATTTTTACTAATTTATCTTTATTGTCTAAAATTAGCTTAAAAGATGCGGCAATCTCTGCATATCTTATTGGTCAAAAATTGAGTGATAATTTGGTAAACTCTATTTTTTTTTCTCAATTATCTGATTATTTACCTATAACATTCCCTAAATTATCTTTTAATTTGTGCTTTGACTCTTATTTACCTAATAAAAATACATTTTCAACTATAATTTTCTGAATATAAAAAATATACAGATATAAACTATGATTATCCTTTAAAAGAAGAAGTCATAAATTCAACTTCTCTTAATATAAACGAGTCGAATAAAGCTAATAAAAATGATGATATTGAATTTAATAACTTAAATTCAATTAAAGAGACTAAAATAGATTGTTTAAATAATACTAAAAATATAACTAAGTCAAAGGTTAAAAAAATAAATAATAAAATTAAATCTAAAAAAGATGATAAAAAGAATTATTCTTTTGATAAAGAAACTCTTTTTAACGATAAATAAAGTTATTAAAAATTTTTATTGTCTTAGAATTGGTGGATTAAAACCACCAGCTTTAGCTGGTGCGCTTTAGCGTTTCCACCGAAAATATTAACTCAAGACCAACTCAATTATACAATTGGTATTGGAGTTAGAGTTCTTTTTACCAGACAAAGCACCGATTACCTCTGAATATGTGCATGATAATTATAGTAAATATATATTCTACTTTTATATTGTATGTATAATAATATATTATAAGAAAATATATGTAAAATTAAATATTCATTGATAAAGATGACTATTTTAAAAGTTGACTGATCTATAGACCACCGGATTTATTCTGTTGTAGTTAATGTGGTTCTTTTAAGCGGATTTAGCCGCTCCAAAGAGACTTTAGTCGAAATAATTAGGCACAGGCTTTAACAGATTGTTTGTTGACTTATTATTTAACTATATATATTTTTATTATTTGATAAAATGATAATTATTAAAATATAATAATATATTGTTGTATTTTAAATGATTAGCTTGCATTATAATATAAAAATTTAATCTATAAATACTGTAAATGCTTAAATAATTGATAATATAATAATTTGTTTTTAATTTGTATGGTAATGTTTTTAACTGCCTTCGATTTTTTTAGCTACAGAGAAAAAAATAACCAAAAAAATGATAAATAACTATTTATTTGATTTTTTATTAATTTAATATTTTTTTATTATAAATATAATGATTAATTAACAATTAAAAACTAAAACAACTGATGGGGCGGGCAAAATTAAAGTCCCTGGGTCATTGACCTTGACCTGACTAAAAAATATAATAGAAATGTATTTCAAAAAGACTCACCTACCTGACGCCCTTTGTCAGGTTACTTTTATTAAATTCAGCAATCAGGCGCGCCAATGAAAAACTTGCCTCTGGCCATCCAAAACCTCAGAGAAATTATTGAGGGTGAATATGTCTATGTTGATAAGACAGATCTGTTACGGGAACTGATTAAGATTAAACAAGTTTTCCTTTC
>JAISMU010000181.1 GCA_031276635.1 Deltaproteobacteria bacterium
AATTGATCTACCTAAAGAATTGTCCCATAAATTGATGGATAGCCAGACTATTAAAATGAGCGAGTTATTAAAGGAGTTCCAAAAATTTTGGGCCCTCCATTCCGATAAATACCTCCAGGGCGTCAGGCCCTTGGAAGCCGGCCCCCATTTTTTGCTTTCGGCCTTCTTGTTCAGCGTAGTCAATGGGGGAGCCACGGTCACCAATGAATTCGCCGATGGGTTGGGTTACGCGGACATTGGCGTTCAGCGCGCCGGGCGCAAATACCTAATCGAGCTCAAAATCAAAGATAACGAGGCCAGTCGGGCCAAGAGCCTCAAGCGGCTTCTGGGCTATATGGATAAGGCCTTGGCCAAGGAAGGCTGGTTGGTTATTTTTAATCGCAAACCCAATAAAGACTGGGCTAAAAAAGCGACTTGGGCGGAAAAATCTTACCCAGGCGGTAAAAAAATTTACATAGTTGGCTGCTGATAGCGCGCTGGAGAGGCCATATGGCTGACTTTTCCCCAACGCGCGGCGCTTTACCCTTGAATTTGAGCGGACGCCAGGTCTCGTTCCTCAGGCGCGAGCTTTTCTTATAAGTCTGATAGGCCGCGGCCTGACCTCTGGTTTGGGATCCCTGATCTTGAGCTCCCGCCAGAGCTTCGGCCCACCTTGATTGAGGGTCAAGAGACCAAAGCTTATAAGCCGACAGCCTCCTAATCAGCCGCGGTCGCCACGGCTTCCCAGCCGTCACTTTGTCTCGCCGCGAAGGGAGATTTTATGAAAAACGTCCTGGCCCTGATCATGGCCGGGGGCAAAGGCGAGCGCCTGATGCCCCTGACGCAGTCCCGCTCCAAGCCGGCCATCCCATTTGGGGGGATTTATCTCCTGGCCGACTTGTCTCTATCCAATTGCATCAACTCCGAGGTCTTCCGCATTTTAGTTTTGCCGCAGTACAAAAGCCAGACCCTCATCCAGCACCTGGAGACGGGTTGGGGCATCTTCAGCCCCGCTCTGGGCCACTTTCTGCGGATAGTCCCGCCCCAGATGATGCGCGGAGCCCAGTGGTATCAGGGCACGGCGGACTCCATCCGCCAGAACCTGGAGATGATCGAGAGCGAAAAACCCTCGCACCTTTTGGTCCTGTCGGCGGATCATGTCTACAAGATGGATTACAGCCTGTTTAAGAAATACCATGAACAGCGGAAAGCCGACGTCTCCATCGCGGTCATTGAGACCGCTAAGAGCCAGGCCCGCGAATACGGGGTTCTGCAAGTTGACTCCAACTTTCAGGTCACCGGCTTTCAGGAAAAACCTAAAAATCCGGCGACCATCCCCGGGCAGCCGGATTTGTGCCTGGCGTCGATGGGTATTTACCTCTTTTCGGCCGACGTTTTGATTGATCTGCTCAAAAAGGACGAACGGCCGGATTTCGGCAAAGACATTCTCCCCAACATTCTCAAAACCCACAAGATCATGGCCTACCCCTACCGCCGGGAAAACCACATTGAGGAAGTGGTCTTCTTCACCGACGCCGAGGGCAGCCGGGCTGAATTGCCGGTGGAGGTGGCTCACGACTCGGGCTACTGGCGCGACGTCGGCAACCTCGACGCCTATTGGAACGCCAACATGGACCTCTGCGGCCTGGAGCCATTTTTTAACCTTTATGGGGTGCGCTGGCCCATGCGCACCTACCAACGGCAATATCCGCCAGTCAAGACCCTCTCGGTGGTCGGGGAGGATGGCCGCCCCCTGCACGGCCTGGCCCAGGACTCCCTGGTTTCCCCCGGCTCCATCATCGGGGGCGGGCTGGCCCGCAACAGCGTCCTTTCCTACAACGTCTCCGTGCACCGCGGGGCCACGGTGGATGAGTCGGTGATCATGGAAAACGTGGATATCGGGCGCTACTGCAAAATCAAGAAAACCATTGTGGCCGAAGGGGCCAAGATCCCGGCCCGCACCGAGATCGGCTATAATCCCACCGAGGATCGACGACGCTTCACCATGACCAGCCGGGGTATTGTGGTGGTCACCAAAAATGATCTGGGCTAAGATCCAGCCTGGAAACCCGGCCCGGCCTCGCGCCCGCGCCTCCAAAACCGCGGGAGCCGGGGCCAACCGCGCCCCTGGCCAGAGAGCTGGGACCAGAGAGGGAGAAAAATAATTTTGGCTAAAAACGCGCCTAACCCAAACGCCTACCGCGAATCCAGGTTAACCAGCCAGGCCAGCCAGGCTCGCGGCTGGCTTATCGCTCTGGCCACGGGGGCCTTTCTCTGGCTGAGCCTCGCGAGCGGGGCTTGGGCCGAACCCAACAAAGCTCCTTCTGGGACTCCGGCCCAAATCGCTCCGACCGAGACCGCTGATTCCCAGCCGACGAACGAGACGGCGAAGAGTCCGGCTGAAAATAGCCAGGCCGCCCCGGACCCCGCCAGCCGAGGCGGAACCAATCTCCTGGAGTGGCAAAAAACCTGCCAAACCGCCACCCCCACGGAAATAAGCCAGCGCCTCAAAGCTGGGGCCCCCGCCGAGGCTCGGGACCCGGTGGGGATGACGCCCCTGATGATGGCCGCCATGGCCAATCCCAACCCCTTGTCCATCAAGGTTCTCCTGGACGCCGGGGCCAAGCCTGAGACCATGGAAAAACGCTTTGGTTATAACGCCCTGCGCCTGGCCGCGGTTTTCAATCCCGTCCCCGCGGTGGCCCAGGCTCTGATTTTCTCCCCTGAAAGCGTCAATGAAAAAGACTTTTCCGGCAACACGGCCTTAACTCTGGCCGTCGCCCGCAACCCCAACCCCCAGGTGGTGGAGTTGATGGTTAAAGCCGGTGGCGATCTCCGGGCCCAGGACGATCTGGGTCAGGGCGTCGTGGCTCTGGCGGCCCTGCAAAACTCCAACCCGGCCATTCTGACGACCCTCATCAAGCTGAGGGCCCAGATCGATCAAGTGGACCGTCTTGGGGAGAGCGCTTTATTAAAAGTGGCCCGGGCGGGCTCTAACCCCGAGATCCTGGAAATTCTTTCGCGGGCCGGGGCTAAAATAGACTTAAGGTCCAAAAGCGGGGAGACGCCCCTGATGGCGGCGGCCCAGAACCCAAACGAGTCCATGCTCAAAACCCTGTTGCGGGCTGGGGCTGACCCCAAGGCCCTGGACAGCTCCGGCTCCGGGCTTCTCTTCGCGGCCGCCCTCGGCAACTCCAACCCCGAGGTCTTAAAAAGCCTGTTGCGCCTGGGCCTGGATGTTAACCAACAAAACAAGATGGGCCTTACCCCTCTCATGGTGGCCACGGCCAATCCCAATCCCCAGATGACCAGGCTCCTGCTGGTCCAGGGGGCCAAGGTCAACCTGACTGACCACGAGGGCCGCACCGCCCTGATGCTGGCCGCCCGGATGTCGGCTGAGCCCCTGGTTCTGAAAACGCTCCTGGCCGCCGGGGCCCGGCTGGATTTAAAGGACAAAAAAGGCCAGAGCGCCCTGGATCTGGCGGAGCAAAACCCGGCTCGCGAGATGGTGGCCGCCTTAAAGGCCTGGCAGGAAGCCAACCCCCAGCGGGCCGCTGACGCAAGCGGCTCCCCAACGCCCCAGGGGACAGAGCCGGCCAGTCAGGCCGCCAGCCCTCCCGCCGGGCGAGAGTGAGCCAAAAAATGAATCGAGCCCTGTCGCTGGAAAGAATAGAGCTTAAAAGAGCGTCGCTGGAAAAAATGACCCGAAAAAAAATGACGCGGGCAAGAATGTCGCGAAAAATTGTTTGGGCTTGGCTAGCCCTCTTAACTTTAATTTTTCTGGCCCCCCGGCCCCTGGTCGCCCAGGGGCCGGGCCAAGACTCTTTCGCCGGCGAGCCCCTCCCCATGAATCGCCCGGAGGTGGCCGAGAATCTGGATCAGGAGCTCTTGCTGCTCTCTGAGGCCAAAAGCCGGGTCTGGCTGACTCTGCGTCGCTCGGGCCGGTATCTGCCAATAATTGACGCGGCCCTGGCTCAGGCCGGGATATCCTCGGATTTCCGGTATCTGCCAATGACCCTCACCCAACTTTCGCCCACCTATCAGGCTCAGGGCCGGGCTGGCCTGTGGCGACTTTCCCAGGCCGAGGCCAAAGCCCTGGAGCTCCAGATTACCGCCGAGGTGGACGAGCGGCTCGACCCAGTTCTGGCCTCAACCAAGGCCGCCCAAAAGCTCAAGTCCCTGATTAAGGTTTATGGCTCCAACCTGCTGGCCTTGGCCGCCTATATAGACGAGGGATCCACCGGGCTGGCCCTGACCGCGGCTGGGGAAGAGCGAAACTTTTTTAAAATCTATTGGCCCGAAAATCTGGAAAAGTCCGTTTACCAGGTCCTAGCCGGTAAAATTCTCTTCGGGGCCCCCCAGAACTATGGCTACCTTAGCGTTCGCTCCTGGCCAGTCCTGGCCAAGCGCCGCCAAAAGCTCACCGAGCCCCAGAGCCTCAAGGATCTGGCCAGCCAGAACAAGTTGGACTACAAAACTTTCCGCGAAATGAACCCGCATATTTTAGGCGAGACCGCCCCCGCCGGGGTTAATGTTTATCTGCCTTAAAATATGCCCTGAGCTTTGACCGGCTCGATCCCCCCGCGGGACTGACCGCCCCGCGGGGAGCCTTAGTCAACCTTGGCCTGTCCCGCCGATCCTGACCCCGGGGGGCGAGCTCGTCCCGGCCAACCCGTCCTTACTGAAGATGAAACCCGCGTTTTTCGCCCCCTCGTTCGTTTTTGTCTCAAGCGAACTGAGGGCTGGCCATTAGACGCCGCGAAATGTGGAAAGTTAAAACGTCTGGAAAAAAGTCGCCAATGACCCTGAGCCCAAGCGACCAGGCCGACGACTTCCCATTGCCCCCCGACGAGGCTTGAGTCAGAGCCGCCACGACGTCTATTTTTTTTACTTGTAACACAATTTTAATTGAATAAATTTATTTAATATTATATTTTCACAGCTATATATTAAAAATTTATTTTAATATAAGCTGTAAATAATATTTTAAGGAAAAATTTACATATTTCATCCTTTTTTTATTCTGACAAAAATACCTCCCCAGAGAAATAAGACCCAAAAAATAAAAAACGATTTTGACCTTCCCTAAAAATTTATGATAATATAACTGGTGTTTGCTATTTAATCTTGATGCCCTTGGTCATTCGCTCAACTCTGTCAGTTAGGCCAGCGGTCTTGATTTCGCCGTCTTAGGCCAAAAACCGGGCGCCTCAAACTGACTGTTCGCTTGACCCAAGCTAGGCCGCCAACTCAGCCCTGGGTGACCCCGCTAGCCTTGACTCCTGAAAGTCTTGACGGCCGCGGATGAGCGGCGGAGAAGTCAGAAACGTTTTGGGCGAGCCCAGACTAGCCCGTTTTTATCAGCGGGGGAAAGTCAACTTTCGTTCGTTTGTATATTTCAAATTCCCAACCCGTTTTTAGCCAACGCGTCTGGGTCCGGCCCTCGCCCTGGACCGTCTCTGGGACGGCCTTTAATCGCCTTGAGGTGCGACATGAGCGCTTTTCTCATCCTCGTCATTGTCCTTCTGGTTATCTTGGGAGCTCTGATTTTCTTGTTAACCCGGCTTTACAACCAGCTGGTGATCCTGAAAAACCGCTATATCAACGCCTACTCTCAGATCGACGTGCAACTCAAAAGACGTTACGACCTGATCCCCAACCTGGTGGAAAGCTGCCGGGCTTATCTGGCCCACGAGAGCTCAACTCTGGAGGCGGTCATCCAGGCCCGGAACATGGCTTCCATCGCTCGCTCCAGCGCCGCCGGCGACCCCACGCAACAGGCGGCCTTAAAGCAACTGACCGAGTCGGATAACGCCTTAAGTGGCCTCTTGGGGAAGCTCATGATGGTGGTGGAGAGCTATCCCGAGCTGAAAGCCAACCAGACCGTGAGCGATCTCATGGAGGATCTGCGCACCACCGAGAACCGGATCAGTTTCTCCCGACAGGCCTTCAACGACGCGGTTATGGAGTACAACCAGTCCCGAGAGGTTTTTCCCGCGGTCCTTTTTGTCAACATCTTCGGCTTCCAGCCGGCGGAGTTCTGGCGCCTGGAATCTCCGGCCGAGGGCCAGACCCTGAGAATCCAGCTGGACAAAAACGCCACCCTCCAGCCTTAAAACCTCAGTCAAGCGGCTCAATCCATGCCCGGCCTTGGCCCCCCGAACTTTTTCGAAAAACAGCGCGCCAACCGGCGGCGGAGCGCGCTTTTGTTGGGGCTTTTCCTAGTGGCTTTTTTTCTGTGGCATTGGTCGCTCCACTCTGGCTTTGATTTTTGTTTGCGCCTGATGGTCAGCCCAAGGGATAGCTCCGCCCTGTGGCTTTATTACTCTAGCTCGGCGAGCGTGAAATCCGCCATCATCCCCACCTTGACCGTGGCCATCTTTTCTTTGACCGCCTCCCGCCAAGCCCTCCTGGCTTTGCGAAATAATGGCGGCAGCTATGTGGCCACGGCCCTGGGTGGGATTCCCTTGGGGAAGACGGAATCAGTTCTGGGGACCCCCGCCGGGGCGGCCAAGGAAAAAATCCTCCGTCATGTCGTCAGCGAGATGAGTCTGGCCGCTGGCCCGCCGGAGCCGGACATCTACATTAGCCCTTATGATGATAGCGTTAACGCCTTAACCAGCGGCTTCGACCAGGATGACGCGGCTATCGTCCTGACCAAAGGGGCTTTAAGGCGCCTGAGCCGCGATGAGCTGGCCGGCCTAATCGGCCATGAGCTGAGTCATATCCTGAACGGCGACACCCGGCTCAACTCCCTTTTAGCCGGCGGGCTCAAAAGGTTGTTCTACCTGACGGAGATGGGTTTTACCCTGAGCATCAGGTTAGGCCGGCTCGCCAGCCTCATTCCCCTAGGCCTGATTATGATGGTGGTCGGCGCGGGAGGGTTCGTCTCCAGGCGCCTTCTCCAGGCCGCTTTTAACCGCCAAGGGGAGTTGATGGCCGACGCCACGGCCACCCAATTCACCCGCGATCCCCACTGTCTGGCCCGCGCCTTAATCAAAATCGGGGGTTTGGGGGAAACGCGCGGGCCGCGGTCCCGGAAAAAGCTCGCCCTGGAATACCAGCGTCTTTTCCTGGTCAAACCCAATCTGGGGCTCTGGTCCCGGCTGTTTAAGACCCATCCCCCCCTGGCCGAGCGGATCTGGGATCTTTGGCCGGAATGGGACGGCCACTGGCCGGATTTGACTCAAGAATCGGTCGATTATCTCCGGGAATGCCCGGCTCAGGAGACGGACGATGCTTGAGCCCAACCCAACCGCTTTTTTTCAAAGGCAAGAGGAAAACCGCCGGCGGAGTTGGGTTCTTTTCGTCCTTTTCGGCCTGATTTTTGGCTTGTGGCACTGGTCGCTCTACTATGGATTTGACTATTGCCTGCGCTTATTTAACCGGACCCAAAACCCCAGCGCCAACAATATCTATTTCACCAATTCCCTGGCCCTCAAAACCTCCATCCTCCCCACCCTGGCTGTGGCCATCTCCTCTCTGACCGCCTCCCTCCAGGCCCTCCTGGCTTTGGGCCGCGGGGGTGGGAGCTATGTGGCCACGGCCCTGGGCGGGATTCCCCTGGGGGAGACAGAATCGGTCCTGGGTACCCCCGCCGGGGTAGCCCAGGAAAAAATCCTGCGCCATGTTGTCAGCGAGATGAGTCTCGCCGCCGGCCTGACCCCGCCAGATATCTATATCCTGCCCCAGGCGAGGGCCATTAACGCCCTCACCTCTGGCCTGGGCCAGGACGACGCGGCTCTCGTCCTCACGAGAGGAGCCTTAACGCGCTTGAGTCGCGACGAGCTGGCCGGCCTGGTCGCCCATGAGCTCAGTCACCTCCAAAACGGCGACACCCGGCTCAATTCGCTGATGGCCGGAGGTTTAAAAGGCTTCTTCATCCTGACCAAGATCGGCCTGGCCCTCCCGCCGGTGAGCCTAATTTTCCTGGTGGTCGGGGCAGTGGGTTACCTGTCCGGTCGACTCCTCCAGGCCGCCTTCAGCCGCCGCCGGGAGTTTCTGGCCGACGCCGGGGCGACCCAGTTTACCCGAGCTCCCCAGTCCCTGGCCCGGGTTTTAATCAAAGTCGGGGCCCTGGGAGAGAAAGGGCTCAGCCGGGTCAACCGCGGAGGGGTGGCCCTGGAATACCAACACCTGTGCCTGGTCGAGCCGGGCCTGGGGTTGTGGCCCGGCCTGTTTAAAGCCCATCCCCCCTTGACCGAGCGGATCTGGGCTCTCTGGCCGCAATGGGATGGGACCTGGCCGGATCTGGCGGCCAACCCGACTGATAACCTCCAAGAGTCGCTGGCCAGCCGCGACTGACCGCCGCCAGGCCGACGCTCGACCTGGGGAGACCGCGTCCGCTTCGAGCCGGGCGTGGCGGCAAGCGACGGGGAAAAGCTCCTTTTGAGTATGGCGAATAAAATTGACCTGCCAAGCAGCTTCCCTGGAGGCTGGTCCAAACCTGAGAGAAGAAAATGGATGAGATAGATCCGACCAATTTTTTCCAATGGCAAAAAGATAGCCGCCAATGGAGCAATTTCTTCATTGTGGTCTTCCTGGTCGTCTCCCTGGCCTGGTTAGGAATTCTTTATCTGGGCCTCAATTATTTTACCAAAAAAATAACCGAAAATGCCCCGCCCAGATATGGTCGCCTTGCCTCCGCCAAAAGAGCTGAGCTTTTGCCCGGGTTTATCCATCTCCCCTATGAGAAAAAAATTTTCGGGCCCAAGCTCGCCCTCCTGGCTTTCATTATCTTCACGATAGGTTGCTCGGTCCGTCGGGCGCTGATCATCAAACGCAATGGCAGCTCCTACTTTACCACGGCCCTGGGCGGGATTCCCCTGGGGGAGACGGAATCGGTCCTGGGCACCCCCGCCGGGGAGGCCCGAGAGCGCGTCCTGCGCCATGTTGTCGCCGAAATGAGTCTAGCCGCCGGCCTGCCTTCTCCAGACATCTATATTCTGCCCCTGGAGAAGGGGATCAACGCCATGGCCGTGGGGCTGGGCCCTGACGACGCGGCCATCATGATTACCCGAGGGGCTCTCAAGTATTTGAGCCGGGAAGAGCTCTCGGGCCTCATTGGCCATGAGCTAAGTCACATCATCAACGGCGACATGCGCCACAACACCCTCATGGCTGGCTGGCTGGATGGTTTTTTTTCCCTGACCGCGATGGGGGTCTTCGTGATTCGAGCGGGTGGCCCCCGAAATTTACTGCTCATTCCTGTGGGGCTCTTTTTATTGGCTCTGGGCTATTTAGGAGAAATCGCCGGCAAAATCATCCAGGCCGCTTTCAACCGCCGCCGGGAATCCATGGCCGACGCCTACTCAGTCCAATTCACCAGGGATCCGGCCTGCCTGGCCGGGGTCCTCAAAAAAATCGGCGGCTCTGATGAGGGGAGCTATATCCAGGAGAAGAAGAAGTTGGAGCTGGATTGCCGCCATTTATTCATCGCCGAGTCTGACGTAAGCTTTTTCGCGACTCATCCGCCCCTGGCCCACCGCGTCTGGGCCCTGGAGCCGAACTGGGATGGCTATTGGGCGGATTTTGAGAAAAACCCGGTTGACTATCTCCAGGAGGACCAGCTCCCGACCCCCACCTTGGAGCCGGAAAAGAAAATACCCTGGTGGCGGAAGATTTTTAAATTTAACTGGCCTTCTTGAGAAAAGGTCGGGACGCTCATGGCGAAATAGGCCCCGGCTCGGCGGAGCCTGGCGCGCCGAAAGAAAAATTCGTTCCCTCTTAAAACAGCTGACCCCGCGCCTGAGACTTGGCCGTCTCCATAGCGGCTTTAGCCATTTCAACTTTGGCCATCTAATGTTCCCATGAAAGGCTGACTCTTTTCTCGGAATATATTACCTGTAATTCCCATTATTTTTCTAGCTATAAATTTTAAGCGTTTTTTTCTTTAACGCAATTTCCGGGCCTCCAATATTTATTATAATTTGGTGGCTAACTAGTCCCTGAGTCAATTTTGAGCAACTCCCGCAAAATTGTCCGGCCCGGGCCGTCTTTTCGGCCAGGACCTCAAGCGGCCAAAATCCAATTTAAAGGTAAGCTTTCCCGGTATTTTTTTATTAAGCTAGCCCAAAGGCAGGTGAGGCCGACAATAGTCGATTTTATCTGATTTTGGCCTCTTTTTCTCTATCTTATAGTCGTCAAGTTGACCTTAAGGCGATAGAGATTTTAAGTTGATAATAGATTGTCCATCTAAAAATCACGAGCCTCAACTTTACCCTGGATACCCCTCCCTTTAGCCGATGGTCTCAGAGAATCAGCGTCGATTTCCAAGATCAACCACCTCACCCCGACTCTGAATCCCCGGAACGTCGAACAGCGACAAAGGTTTTACCCCAGCCTCTATCGCTCAAGCCCACGTCGAGCCAGAAAGCAGGCTGATTATCGAGGCCCCATCTTTTAAAAAAACTAAAAATAGAAATTTCGCGGCGATTTATAGTATGATTAAAAAAGCGCGTAATTGCCCTGGTTTTTTTGGCCTAAAAGCCGAAGGTCCCTTGATTCTGAGTCCTTGTCTATAACTTGAGCTTTAACCAAGTGAAATTATAATTAAATTCCGGGAAATTTTTTGTCTCAAGTTAAACCCGGCTTTGATTTGGGGGGAGCTCAACGATCTCCCGCGAGCGGCGGAAAGTTTGGCGATGGACGAGCTGAATAAAAATTTTCCTGTTGGCCTATCTGATTTTAACGCGGTCAGGAAATACGACAGCCTGTATGTTGATAAGACTGAGTATATCCATCGCTTGATAAAATCAATTGGCAGCTCCAAATATTGGTTCCTGGCCAGACCCAGACGTTTCGGCAAATCTCTTTTGGTCGACACTTTAAATGAGCTCTTCCTTGGCCATAAGGAACTTTTCGAGGGGCTTAACATCCATTCTCAGGGCTATGATTTTGAGCCTTATCCCATCGTCAACCTTTCCCTGGACTCTGTCAGCTCCCATTCCGCCTCGGAGATGAATTCCTCACTTATTAACCAACTGGAGGCGAAAGCCCGAGTAGAGAATATCCCTGTTTCAGACCCCAACCGCTCAAACAAGCTGCCGCCGCTAAGGCCAATTGACATTTTCTCGAATCTTCTTGAGAGGTTGGCGGAGAAGCATAAAAAAAATGTCGTGGTCCTGATTGACGAATACGACAAGCCCATTCTTGACCACCTGGACAATGAGGTTAAGGTTAAGGAAATCAGGGCGAGCCTTCGAGAGTTCTATGGAGCTCTCAAGAGTAAGATAAAATATCTTCATTTCGTTTTCATCACCGGCATCTCTAAAGTCGCGCAAACAGCGATCCACTCGGCCCTCAATAACCTCGTGGACTTAACCTTGGACCAGGAATACGCCGCCATTTGCGGTTACACGAAGGCGGAGTTCCTCGCGGCCTTCTCGCCTTATTTTGACTCAACCTTGAAATTCCTGGCCGATAACGACGAAATTCTGGAAAATCACACCGCGGAGGGGTTAATTCAGGAGATCTTCGATATGTACGATGGTTACAGTTGGGATGGTCGGACCAGAGTCCTTAATCCCTATTCCATTAACAATTTTTTTAGGACTAAAGAGCTTAAAAGCTTCTGGTTTATGACCGGCGGACCACCTACTTACCTTGACCAAGCCATTAAAATGGACCCCAAAGCTTTCTTGGAACTAACCCTCACTAAGTTTAGAGAGAGCGAGCTGGTCAGCGCCTCTTTAGGCTCCGCCAACCCTATTCCAACTTTATTTCAAACCGGTTATTTGACGGTGGGCCAAAAAATTCCTTTGACCCGCGGAAGGCGGCCCTCGTCAGAGTCTGATGACGCGCTCCCAACCTCCAGGAGTAAAAAAAGAGGGCCTCTTTATACTCTGAAAGTTCCTAACCAGGAAGTTACCGAACCTTATGAGTTGGCTTTGTTTCAGATCTTATCTCCCTCTTTAAGCTCAAAAAAAGATACCGAGATTGAACAAATTTATCAAAAAATTGGAAATTATTTAATAAAAAAAGACATAATTTTGTTGGAAAATGAGTTTAAGTCATTACTATCATCAATATCATATACATCAAATACTCCAAATCATAGCTATTACCAGGCAGCGTTTCAGATTATCCTGAAATGCTTAACATTTGACGTCCGTCCCGAAGTCTTGTCCGCCGAAGGACGCTCAGATCTGGAGATTACTCTGTCTGATGACCTAAAGGTCATTATTGAGTTAAAATATATCCCTAATCCCAACGAGGACAAAAAAGACGCTGATTGGATCCATAAAAAACTGGATCAGGCCGTCCAAGCGGCTCTGACCCAAATTGAGGAAAAAAATTACGCCAGGCAGTATTTGGGCCAATATAAAGTCCTCAAGATGGGCCTAGCCATCTACCATCGCGCCGAGGTCAAGGTCGGATTTGGGCCGGATCAGGAGAAAAACGGTTGACTCCGCCTCGGTCGCCAAACTTCTTTGGGAAGACGAACCTCTCCCGCCCCATTAAAGTCTTTGCGTCCAGGCTCAAGGTCTTCTGGGCTCCCTATCTTAATTAACTCCAGAGACGGTCAATCTGGTCGAGATCCGGCCATTAGAGTTCTTTTTTCCACCATTCTTCTCTGGAAAGTCTGAGCCAATTACCAAAAAGGCCGTGAGCGGTTACTTTATTAGTGACATTTTTATCTTGCTAAACCAGGTGTAAAATCCAGGCAAAAACGACCTTTTTACTTTGCCGAAAGTATGACATTTTTCCGTTGCCGCCACACTCCGGCGACGCGGCCCGTTGAGCCGTCGTCAACTTGATTATTCAATATTTTATATTTATATAAATGTATTTCTTATATTTATTTAAATAATTTACTAAAAATTTAACCTCTTAAGCCAGTCTGACTCTTCCGTCTTTTCTCAGCCCGGCCTGATTGTGTTATCATGGCTTAAATCCGCCCCAGAGCCCCTTTCCCTTGAGGAGGACGCCACCATGACCCCTGGCCCTGTCTATCTTATGGACGCCAGCGCCTTTATTCACCGGGCCTTTCACGCCATGGGCAACCTTACCGGGCCCCAGGGCCAGCCAACCGGGGCCATTTTTGGTTTCGCCAACTCCCTGTTGCGACTCTTAAAGGACAAAAAGCCGCCTTACCTCGCCGTGATCTTTGACAGCAAAACCCACGGTCGCCGCCACGCCCTCTACCCTCAGTACAAAGCCAATCGACCGCCCATGGACCCCGCCCTCATCGCCCAGCAAGAGCCCATCCGGGAGCTGACCAGGAACCTGGGCTTGTATAGCCTGGAAATGGAAGGTTTTGAGGCTGACGATGTCATCGCCACCCTTTGTCAGAGAATGACCAACCAGGGTCAAGCGGTGGTCATTGTTTCTGGGGACAAGGATTTTTACCAGCTTCTGTCGGACCAGGTTTCCATGTACGACCCCAACCCCAAGAAAAAGTCCGCCCTGACCGCGGCCGAGTTTCGGGCCGAGTTTGGTTTGGAGCCGACCGCTTTTCTGGAGATGCAAGGCCTGATGGGAGACTCGAGCGACAATATCCCCGGGGCCCCCAAGGTCGGGATAGTCACGGCCAAAAAACTCATCGCCGAGTTTGGGTCGCTGGAGGGGCTTTATCAGAATCTGGCCAAGGTTAAATCCGAGACCACCCGCCAGACCCTGAGCCAAAACGAGGCTCAGGTGCGGCTATCCTATGAGCTGGCCCGCCTGGGGGCGACGGGAGTTCCCGAGATCGATCTCCAGGAGTTAAAGCCCCAACCGCCGGCCCTCGCCGAATTAAACGCGTTTTTCAAAAAATACGCCCTCTCCCGCTTGAGCTCCGAGGCTCAGAAACTTTTCGGGCCCGAGGAAGACCTGTTATCCCATCTGCCCTCGACCGCGGCCGCCCAGACCTCACCCTCGAGCCCCCAGACTTCGGTCGAGGTGGTCTCCATAGTTGATTATTACCGCTATGTCCTGGTGGGACCGGCCCAGTGGCCGGGGTTATTGGCCAAACTGACGGCGACTGATGACTACGTGGCCCTGGACCTGGAAACTGACTCCTTGACCGCCCACCAGGCCAGGATTGTCGGTTTGAGCCTGGCCCTGGCCCCCAATGAGGCCTATTATCTGCCTTTTGGCCACGAGGGCGCGGGAGCCAGCCAGAATCTGAGCCTGCCCGACTGCCTGGAAAAAATGGGCCCTATTTTGAAAACCAAAAAACTCCTTGGCCAGAACGCCAAGTTTGACTGGCTGATCCTGGCCCGTCATGGCCTGAGTCTCCCCACTCCCCAGGGCGATCCCATGCTGGCCTCCTACCTCCTGGACCCGGACTCCCGGCATGGGTTGGATCATCTCAGCCAGGCCTGGTTAGGCCATCAAGCTATCGCTTTTAAAGATCTGAGTCTGCCGAAAAACCACCACTTCGGCTGGGTTGATCTGGAGCGGGCTCTCAACTACGCCGCTGAGGACGCCGATCTGACCTGGCGCCTGGCCGCGAGGCTGCGGGAAGAGCTGGAAAAATCCCCGGCCCTCCTGGAACTGTATGACCTGGTGGAGCTACCTCTCTCCAAACTGCTGGTTAAAATGGAAGGGGTTGGCGTTTTAATTGACCAGGAGGCCCTGGCCAAGTTAAGCGTTGAATTAGAGGAGGAAATGACCGCTCGGGAAAAGAAAATTTACGCCATGGCCGGTCGCCCTTTCAACATCGCCTCCCCCAAACAGTTAAGCGAGGTGCTTTTTCAGGACCTGGGCCTCAGCGCGGGCAAGAAAACCGCCAAAAAGACTAGTTTTTCCACCGACAGCGAGGTTTTAAAGGACCTAGCTCTTTCCCACCCCATCGCCTCCGAGGTTCTGGCCTGGCGGGAGGGAGCCAAGCTCAAAAACACCTATGTTGACAAGCTCCCCTTGTCAGCCGATGAGTCGGGCCGAGTCCACACCACCTATAACCAGACTCAGACCGCCACCGGGCGCCTGTCCTCCTCCGACCCCAATCTTCAGAACATCCCGGCCCGCTCCCAGGACGGCCAGCGGATCCGGGCCGCTTTCATCGCCCCGCCTGGGCGAGTTCTGGTGGGGGCGGATTACTCTCAGATCGAGTTGAGGATCATGGCCCACTTCTCCCAGGATCAGGCCATGTTGGAAGCCTTTAAAAATCACGAGGACATCCACGCCCAGACCGCGGCCAAAATCTTTGGCCTCAATCCTGGAGAGGTAACCGGGGACCAGAGACGCCAGGCCAAAACCATCAACTTTGGGGTTATTTACGGGCAAGGGGCCTTTGGCCTGGCCAAACAACTGGGGGTTCCCCAGGCCATGGCCCAGAAAATCATTGACGACTATTTCAAGCGCTTTCCAGGGATCAAGAGCTACATGGACCGGGTCTCCAGGGAGGCCCAACGGACCGGTCGCGTGGAAACCTGGTTCGGTCGGCGACGCTATCTGAGCGGCTTTGAGTTGGGCGGCTTTCAGGCCCGCCGGGAGGCCGAGCGCATGGCCATCAACACCCCCATCCAAGGCACGGCGGCCGATCTCATCAAAATGGCCATGCTGGAGGCGGACGCGGAGTTGAGCCGCCAGAGCCTGCGGGCCCAGATCCTTTTGCAAGTCCACGACGAGCTGGTGGTTGAGACCCCGGTGGAGGAGAGTCAGGCGGTCAGCCAGGCATTAGTCACGGCCATGGCCAAAATTGGAAGCGAGCCACCCATTAAAGGGCCCGGGCCCATGCTGGTGGAGTTAAGCTCGGAGGTGACCATTGGCCCCAGTTGGGCGCGCTCAAGAAAATCCCCGGATTTCTCGACAATTTAAATTGCGAGCTCGAAAATCCTGACCGGCTGGCCGCGAGTAATTCGTCTCGCGCTTTGCAATATTCATTCTTCTTGGTGGTGTCTCGCTCGGCCAAAAACAATGACCAGGCCCCTGTTGAGTCAGACAAAGCGCCATCAGGCGAAATCGCCAATGAAGAGAGCGATAAACAGCTGGATCTGGCGATCAAGGCGACTTTGACCCCAATTGAGGAAAATAATTACACCTGGCGGTATTCAGGTCGAGGCCAAGTCCTTAAGATGGGCTTGGCCATCTACCTTCAAGCTGATATCAAGAGCGCTTTTGAGCCAGATCTGAGGAAAAGCGGCTAACTTCGCCTCAAGCCCCAAATTTCTCTCGCGACCGCGGCCAACCCTGACGCGCGTAATTTTTTTCGCCCTGGCCCTCTGGGCTCACGCCCTCAATTAATTCTGACGAAGGCCAAGACCAGATCGCGCCTTGACCTCATGAGTTTCCCCCACCTCTTTTAATTTTTATTAACTTCAATCAAAAAAATATATACTATATTTGTTTTATATTATAAAATAAATATTATCATTACTTTTTTGAATTTTTCAGCTAACACCTATTTTCAGCTATTTTTTCTCCACGGGCGCGACCCAAATAAAATTGCCACTTGGTTTTTTTTATTCTGGCGTTTAATTGAAGCAAATGTTACTATATTATTTTAACCAACAAGTTAAAAAAAATATTTTCCAAAATTTTTTGGAGAGCGGAATTGAAAAAAAGAGACCCCCAAGACGATTTGGGCCAACTGGCCGAGGAGGTTCACTTGACCGAGGCGGATCTGGCCAGACTGGACTCCCTCGACGCCCCAGATTCGACCTCGACCGCGGCTAACTCCCAGGCCAGCCCCTCGATGGCCACCCCGGAGTCGGGCCTAAATCCTCCCCCCACCCCGCCTCAAGCCCACCGACGCCGCCTGACGCGCTCCCCGAGCCAAAACGCGGGCGCCGCCGCCTCAGACCCGGCCCCCAAGCGACGTTTCTGGCCCCGGCTAGCGCGGGCTTGTCTGTGGGGCGGCTCGACCCTGGCGATGGCCGGGCTCACCGTGGCCTTTTTGGGGTATATCTACCTGGCCCAGGATCTGCCGAGCGTGGAGGGTCTGAAAAACTATCAGCCCAAGACTGTCACCTATTTTTACTCGGTTGATGGCCAGGTCATCGGGGAGTACAGCCACGAAAGGCGCCTGGTCAAACCCCTGAGCGCTATTCCTCTCATGGTCCGCCAGGCTTTCATCGCCGTGGAGGACGCCAACTTCTACCAGCACGGCGGGGTCAATCCCCTGGCCATGCTCCGGGCCGCCTACCATAATCTGATCAGCGACCGGCTCCAGGGAGCCTCAACCATTACCCAACAAGTGGCTCGCTCTTTTTTTCTGTCCCGGGAAAAGAAACTCAAGCGCAAGCTCAAGGAGATCATCCTGGCCTTCCGCCTGGAGGGGACCTTGTCCAAGGACGAGATCCTCTATCTTTACCTCAACCAGATCTACCTGGGCCAGGGAGCCTATGGGGTGGCGGCGGCGGCGGAGACTTATTTCGATAAACCCGTCGAGCGTCTGACTGTGGCTGAGGCGGCCATGCTGGCTGGCATCACCCAGTCCCCCGAGGGCAAAAATCCTCTTCGCCAACCCCAGGAGGCCCGGGCCCGGCAGGTTTACGGCTTGAAACGCATGGAGGAAGTCGGTTTCATCACCCCCCAGCAGGGCCAGGCGGCCCTGGGCGAGGTCCTCAACATTGTCGGCGAGCGCCCCAACCCCAACACCACCGTGGCCCCCTATTTCACGGAGCATGTCCGCCGACTCCTGGCCGAACGACTGGGCGAGGACAGCTTATACAACGACGGCTGGCGCGTCTTTGTGACCCTGGACACCCGAGCCCAGAAAGCCGCTGACGCCGCCGTGGCTCGCGGTCTTTGGGAATACGCCCGCCGCCGGGGCTTTCCCGGCCCGATTACCCGCCTGGCCGAGGCCGAGATCCCGGGCTTTCTGGCTAAAATCTCCAAAACCTGGCCCGAAAGCGCTTTGTCCCCGGACCAGCTGTATCAGGCGGTCATCACCGGAGTCGATAGCCAGGGGTTGGACCTGGCGGTGGGCCCCTACTCCGGGCGGGTTTCCAATAAAGCCGTGGCCTGGATCGGGGCGGCCAAACTGAAAAAACTCCAACGCGGCGATGTGGTCTGGGCCCGGCTTGACCCCAATTCCCCGGCCCTGACCCCCGAGCTGGCCACGGCTGAGAGCAAAGCCCAGGCTCTGGCCGCTCTGACCGCCGGAGCCGCCCCCGCCCGAAACTTTCTGATTGAGAGCCGGACTGAGGTCCAGGCCGCCCTCCTGAGCCTGGACCCGCGCGATGGGGCGGTGGTGGCCATGGTGGGGGGCCGGGATTTCAAGGAGAGTCAGTTCAACCGGGCCACCCAGAGCCAAAGACAACCCGGCTCCTCCTTTAAACCCATAATCTACGCGGCCGCTCTGGACAACGGCTTCACCCCGGGCTCGGTTCTAATCGATGGGCCAGTGGTTATTGACGACCAGGGGTCGGGCAAGCGCTGGAAACCGGTCAACTCGGATCGCAAGTTTCTGGGCCCCATAACGCTCTACAGCGCCCTGGTGGCCTCCCGGAATCTGGTGTCCATCAAGATCCTGGAGAGAATCGGCTTTGGAGCTCTCGACAAAACCGCTCATGACCTGGGGATCACCACCCCGCTGCCCCACGCCCCTCCAGTGTCCCTAGGCGCCCACGGCCTCCATATGCCCGAGCTGCTGGCGGCTTACTCGGCCTTCGCCAACCAGGGGCGCCGCGTTGTCCCCCGGTACATTAACCGGATCGAGGACCGATACGGCCGGGTGGTGGCCACGTTTGAGCCGGAGTCCGTTGAGGCCATCTCCCCAGGCACGGCCTGCGCGATAACCTGGATGCTCCGAGGGGTGGTGGCTCAGGGCACCGGAACCTCAGTTAAGCCTCTGGGCCGCCCGGTGGCTGGCAAGACTGGAACCACCAATGACGCCTCAGACGCCTGGTTTGTCGGCTTCACCCCAGAGTTGGCCACCGCTGTCTGGTTGGGGACCGATGAGCTCAAACCTCGGGCTGTGGGCGAGGTCGGCGGCAAAGCGGCCGGGCCCATTTTTTTGTACTACAATCAAGAGGTTTTAAAAGACAAACCCATAATCGACTTCCAGGTGCCCCCGGACGCCCAGCTGGCTCCTGGTGGGGCTTTCGGGATCTGCTACAAGGCTGGAACCATTGGTCAGGGGATCTCCGAAACCCAGATGACCGCGAGCCTGGAGGAGGATTTTCTGCGGGCCGAGCTTTTAGGCGAGATGGGCTCCCCCGCGAGCCCGACGGGCAGCCAGGCGGGGAGCCCAACGGGCGCCTCGCCCCCAGAGGAGGCCTTTTTGGAAACAGAGGACGCTGATAGATAGGCCCCCAGACCGGAAAGAGGCGCGCCCTGACAGCATAGCCCGCCAAAGTCCCTCGGGGGCTATTTCCAACCCCACCCCGTTATCAAGGGTGAGCGGTTACATTCAGGCAAGACGCGAGTTAGGGCTAAGAGAAAAGACTAGTCAGAGGCGGACCGCTGGCCCGGGTCCATTTTTTTCAGGTCTCGGCCAGAACTTTGCCCATATCAGTTATGTCGTAGCCTTTCATGTGCTGGAACTGCTCCCGGAACTCCCGGGACCGCAGAACGCTCAGGATAGCCTGGACCACCGGGGTGTCAAAGTCCTCCTTGCGGACCACCAGGTCAAACTGCTCGGTCTGAAGCGGCACAAAGTCCACTCCCTCGACCATGGAGGCGGCCTTCATATCCCCTACCCCCACGTCAGCCTCGCCCCGGCCCACCACGCCGGCCGCGGAAATGTGCGACAAAGCTTCCCGCTCATAACCAGGGATGACCCGGCCATTAACCTTGAGGAGGCGCAACTGCTCGTCCAGCAGAACCCGCGAGCCAGCCCCTTTTTCCCGGTTGATCAGAGTCAAGGAGCCATGACGCAGATCCGCCCAGCTCTGGACCCCCCGAGGATTGCCGGTGGCCACGTACAGCCCCTGGGTTCTTTTGGTGAGGTGAATGAGCACAGCCGGCACCCCGGGCAAGAGACGCCGAACAAAGGGCACGTTATAACGGTTAGAGTCCCCATCCCAAAGATGGGTGGTGGCCGCCTGGACCTCCCCGTAGTATAAGGAAGTCAAACCAGCGTAACTGCCCACGTAAGCCCGCAGGGGCGGGCGGTCAACATCGGTCCGCCGGCCCAGGTAACCGGTCAGAACGTCCAGCATGGAATCCTTGCCGCAGATGATGAACCCGCTTTCCGAGGTGGGCCCCTCATACTTGGCCCCGGTCCCGGCCGACTCCTCGGTCTGCCGGCTGGCCGAGCGAGAGTTGGCGATGTAGGAATCCACGTCAGGCCGGGTGAAGCGCATCTTGCGGCCAACCTTATAATGGTTCAGCTCGCCTCGCTTGACCAGCTCGTAAACCGTGTTTTTGGCTATGCGCAGGATGTCGGCCACATCCTGCGCGGTCAAAGTCAAATTTTCATCCATTCCAAAGCCACCCCCTGGAAAAATATCGAAAAAGCCCGGCCCCCAACCTCTGAGCTGACCAGGTTGACCCCCTTGGCTGACTCGCTGGCTGGGCCTGAGCCGCCAGGGCTTGACCAGACTGGCCCAGGCTCGATTAAGCTCCAACGATCAACTATAATCTTTAACTAAACAAATTTTAACCATAAAGTAGATGAATAAATAAATAATCAGCGGGTTAGTAAAAAAACAAGTCTCGATTAGAGCTCAATTCTCAAATAAAAAATATATCCTCTAAAAAAGCTATTAAGAAAGAAGGAGCCAACAATTAAGAGGTTTCGCCTCTCGCGCTGGACCTCGCCGGATCCGGGCTCCCCAGGGCTTGGCCTATAATCAAGGCGTTTGGCCCCGTTCCAGTCCGTCGTTCCTCGCGACTTGAGCGCTCCTCGCCCGCTTATTTCAACTAAAGATTGGTTCCATTCTTTTTCGCTTTCCCAAGATTAAATTGATTGTAACATATTAAACTTTTGGAAAGAAAGAAAAATTTCCTAAAAAATAACCGAAGAAACAATCGCCGCTCCACCAATTAACCGTTCTCTGGCCCTTGAAATAAGCCAAAAAAAACTTCCCGGCAAAAAGTTACCCTGCCCCGCCTCATCTGATTAAGCTCAAGGCCGAACGCCCTTCGGCCAGATCGATTCCAAAATCTTTGACCAGATTTATTAGGGTTTTAGGTTGACAATGACGTTTAAAAATGTATATACTCAAGCAAACAAGAAATTACGATCGTTTTCATTAGTTTTCGTATTTTTTCGTCATTAAAGCCCGGTCCTATAATTGCTTTAATTTGAGCTGACAAAACCTATTTAAGATGACTTAAATTCCATTTTCTGCCCTTTTCCCCGGTGACAAACCTTGTTTGTTGGAGGTTACATGAAAAAAATCGCTTTGGCCCTGCTGGCCGCCCTTATCCTCACCCTTGGCTTGGGCCTCAACGCTCAGGCTGAGGAATTCCAGGTGGCCGTGGCCGCCAACTTCACCAAACCCGCTGAGAAAATCGCCCAGGCATTTGAGAAGAAAACCGGGCACAAGGCCATCTTATCCTTTGGCTCCACCGGCAACTTCTATTCCCAGATCAAGCAGGAGGCTCCCTTCGCGGCTTTCCTGGCCGCTGACTCGGCCACGCCCCAGAAGCTGGAAAATGAAAAACTCATCAAGCCCGGCAGCCGATTCACCTACGCCAAGGGGGCTCTGGCTCTGTGGTCCAAAACCACTGGATACGTGGACGATAAAGGCGAGGTTTTGAAAAAGAACCAATTCAAAAAACTCGCTGTGGCTGACCCTAAACTGGCCCCCTACGGTAAAGCCGCCCATGAGGCTCTGGCCAAGCTAGGCCTGGAGAAGGCGGTTGAGGCCAAGATAGTCACCGGCAACAACATCACCCAGACCTTCCAGTTCGCCGAGTCCGGCAACGCCGAGCTGGCTTTCATCGCCTGGTCCCAGGTCTGTCAGGACGGCCAACTGACCTCCGGCTCGGTTTGGAATGTCCCGGCGGACCTGTACTCACCCATCCTCCAGGATATGGTCATTCTGAAGCCCGGCGAGAATAGCGCGGCGGTCCAGGCCTTCGCTGACTACGTCAAAAGCGATCCCGAGGCCCGAAAAATCATCCTTTCTTTTGGATATGAGTTGAGCGAGTAAGCCCGCCCGCCCCCCGGCTCCCAGCCGGGAGCCGGGCCCTCAGCCCAAAATTTCCCAGAAATATTATATAATTCCCCCCATGCTCACCGACGCCGACATAAACGCCATCTGGCTTTCCTTGCGACTAGGGGCGACCACGACCCTCTTCACCCTCTTGATTGGCGGCCCCCTGGCCTGGTGGCTCAGCCGGGGCGACACCTTCTTCCGCCGACTCATCGGGGCCGTGGTCACCATGCCCCTGGTGCTGCCACCCACGGTCCTGGGCTTTTACCTCCTGGTCACCCTGGGGCCACTGGGGCCGGTGGGCCAGGCTTTTCGCGCCTTGGGGATTCCGACCCTGCCGTTCACCTTCGCCGGGCTGGTCGTGGCCTCGGTCCTGTGCTCCATGCCCTTTGTGGTCCAGCCTCTCCAGAACGCCTTTGAGGCTCTGGGCGAAAGGCCCTTGGAAGCGGCGGCCACGCTGGGGGCCGGGACCCTGGACGCCTTTTTGACCGTGATCCTGCCCCAGACCCGACCCGCGCTCCTGACCGCCACGGTCATGGCCTTTGCCCACGCCATTGGCGAGTTCGGGGTGGTCCTGATGATCGGTGGCAATATCCCCAAAGTCACCCGAGTCCTGTCGATGCAAATTTATGTTTATGTGGAAAACGGCGAATATGGCCAGGCCCATATCCTGGCCGGTGGGTTGATGGCCTTCGCGGTCCTGACGATGATGGCCATCCAGCTTTTGAACCCCAAAAGAAAAAACAAACCCCTAACCGGGCTCACCCGCTGGTAGGTCAAAAGCCAACCGGGGCCTGAGATGAAGGATAAGCCAGGCCTAAGGCGGCTCAAACTTTTTCTGGCCAACTTGGGGCTCAATTGATCCGGGAAGGAGAGTTGGAATTGAGCGCGGCCACCCGGCCAGCTATTTTAGCTTTAAATGACGCTAAAACAAATTTTTACATATTTAAAAATAAAATATGATATTAAATAATAATATTTTATTTATGTGGTTTATTAGCCTTGATTAAAATAAAATTAGCGTTTTCTCAGGCGACTGATATATCCGCCAAACAACATCTATTTATACCTTATAAACTTATCGTCACATAAATATTAGATTAATTATTACTAATAAAATTATAATATTATTTTTTAATTATATATATAAAAAGATAAATTAAACTTTGGTTTATAATTTAACAATATTTATCTTGTTGGTTATTATTTTTTAATGAAAAAAAACTCATCTCGCCAAAACCCGGTCAGAGAATCTTCGCTTATTTTAAATGTCACCTCAAGATGTTGGGGAAAAATTGACCCTCGCCCGGCTATCTTGGCCGGATCTTAACGCGGAATCTCGGTCGGCCTCGGCCTGGGAAAATCGGGTTTGGCCCGGCCTCTGGTTAAAAAACGCTTTTCTTTTGGGCAAAAATGATCCAATATACCGGAATATTTTTTTTGCCTGACGACCGTCCCGAGCCTATCCTTAGATATTTACCCTTTTTTAGGGTCTATTTTAATATTTTTTACCGCCTTTTAGGAGAATCCATGCGCCAGATCGCCCTGATTTTTGTCAGCGCTCTTTGTCTGGGGCTGGTCTGGGCGTCGCTGACCCTGGCCCAGACCCCCCCGCCAACCGCGGCCAGCCCTAAACCAGCCGCTCCCAACCAGGGCGCCCCGAACCCCGCCGCCTCTGACCCGGCCCCGCCGCCGACCAACTATGACCAGGTGGCCCAGGCCATGCTTTACCTGCGCCAGGAAGCCGAAAAGGGCAATCCCGATTACATGCTGCAATTGGGCCGACAGTATGAGACGGGCGCGTTCCTCACCCGCGATTACAGTCAGGCCCTGGACTGGTACAAAAAAGCGGCGGCCAAGGGCCTGGGCCTGGCTTACTACCAGGTGGGCATGGCCTATCTCGTCGGACTGGGGGACGCCCCCAATATCAAGCTCGCCTTGGATAACCTCCGCCAGGCCTCCAACAAAGGGGTGCCCATGGCCGATTTTCAGCTGGCCATCTTCAGTCTCCGCGGCCAGAACCTGCCCCAGAACATCCCCGAGGGCCTCAAATACCTCACTAAAGCCGCCACAGCCGGGCTGCCCGTAGCCATCAATCAGCTCGGGGTCATCCATTATAATGGTCTTTGGGGCCAGAAAATCAACAAGACCCTGGCCCTGGACTATTTCACCAAGGCCGCGGAGATCGGTTTCCCTGAGGCCATGCGCAACGCTGGCTCCTGCTACTACGTTGGCGATGGTCAGGCCAAAAACGATGTCCTGGCCCTCAAGTGGTTGACCCTAGCCCGGGATTCTGGCCTCACCCCTGGCGTGTTGGAGCCAATCATCCAGGCCGTCCGGGCGGATATGAAGCCAGCCCAAATCGCCCAGGCGGAAAAAGATATTCAGGCCTGGAAAGACCGGGCCACCGCCCAAGCCAGAAACGAAACCCTGGCTCCAGGCTCCGGCGACCAGAAGGCCAAGGTCAAACCCGCGGCCAAGCCGGCGGCCAAGCCAGCCGCCAAACCGGTCGCCAAACCCAAAAGAAATCGCCGCCGCTAAATAGCCGCCAAAAAATATCTCTGAACATCTCAGCCCCCGGGCCGACCAAAACCGGACCGAGGGAGATCTTGTGGAGAGCTCCATATGCCCCCATTGAAACCCCTGGCCAAACTCCTGGCCCTCCTAGCCCTATTGACTGTAACCGTCTGGGCTCCCCTGGCCTTGGCCCAGAGGGCCGCCCCGACCAACCAGACCGCCCCCCCGGAAAGACAACTCACGGACCAGGAAATTCTGGCGGCCCTGACCAAAGAAGCCGAGAGCGGCAATCCCCAAGCCATGATCGCCCTGGGTCTGGCTTACGAGCGGTTCGATATCTTTTCGCGCGATTACGGTAAGGCCCTGGAATGGTATAAAAAGGCCGCCGCCAAAAACTCGGCGGAAGGCCATTACTTCGTGGGCTTGTGCTATATGGAGGGCAAAGGGACGCGGACGGACCTGAAAATGGCCGCGCAAAGCTTTCAAAAAGCCTCCCAAATCGGCCTCCCGCAAGCGGATTACCAGCTGGCCCTGATGTTCACCCAAGGCTTGGGCGTGGATAAGGACCTCAAAAAGGGCCTTGAATTCCTCGTTAAATCCGCCAACGCCAACTACGGCCCGGCCTTAAATGAGCTGGGCCTGGTTCACCTCGTTGGCCAGCTGGGCTTTAAGAGAGACGAGGCCAAGGCCTTTGAGCTCTTCAATAAATCAGCCAACCAGGGTTTCAGTGACGCCATGGAAAACCTCGGGTTCATATTCCGCGAAGGCCTGGGCCGGCCAGTCAATAATGTCCAAGCCCTCAAGTGGTATCTGCTGGCCAGGCTTCATGGCGGGGCCAGCCCGGCTCTCCAGGAGACCATCAACGTTGTTCGGGACAAGTTAAAGCCCGAGGAGGTGGCCATGGCCGAGAAAGAGGTCAACGCCTGGCGCGATAACCAGGCTAAGGCCGCCCAAGAGCCAGCCGCCCCCCGAGCGATCAATGTTAAATGAAAGTAACCGTTCACCCACGATAAAAAAAGGGGGGGGTTGAAATAGCCCCCATGCTTACCAGGGTCAGGCTCTGGATTTTACGGTTCAGAGACTACGTGGAATAAAATGGCTAAAGACCAACGTCAGAGCGCCGCTCCAGCTCTGACCTCTTGAAGGCTCATTAGTGGACAAGCCGGAACAGGCGCGAAACGGAGTGGGGCCCGGGCCGACCCTCCACATTCCCGAATAAATTGAGACGTTCTTTTAACGAATAACCTGGCCTTTATAGGTTTTTATCGGCCCTTCATTCGCAAGCGCTCGTTGGGGACAAAACCCCAAAAACCTTAACCCCGGGCGCTCCGAGACGGGCCAGAAAACTGAGGGAACAGAAGCGGGCCAAGATCGACAAAATGGTCCCATTTACTCCTCCAGAATTGGGGAAGGTGTCTCAGAATGAGGCTTCCCAGGGTTTTGACCTGGGCTTTAGGATTTACCAAAATAAGCGGAGGAAGAGTTAAATGAAGGGCTACCTCTGAGGCCTCTTAAGGAGGGTGGGAGTAGATTTAGCCCTCTTGAGGCCTTCCTAGGCGAACGCTTACTGATTGAGCCAGTTGAGCCGACCCTCGAGGCCAAACAACAATAATCAAAAAAAAAATCAAAAAAAACTCCCCAGGGCCGCTGGGGAGTTTTTTTTCAGTTTTATTCTCTGAGGGCCTTTACAGTTCCACCCCGGCCTGGCGCAACTTGGCCAGGAGGCGATAGATCAGAGCTCGCAAGTTGCTGGCCAGCTCCACCGAAAGTTTTTCGCTTGAGAGTTTTTCCAGATCGCTCAACTCCGGGGACACCGCCGTCTTGACCCGCTTCTTCAGCAGAGTCGCCTCATGTTTGGAGTCAGAGCTGAAGCGGTCGGTGAGCTTTTTCAGCTCCTCGGTGTGCTGATTGGTCATTTCGGTCAGCTTGCTTTCCAGAATCTGGATCTTCCCTTGGGCCTCCTGGAGTGAGGAAGTTAACCGGCGACACTCTTTTTCCTGCGTCAAGGTCTGGCCCCGCTCGTTAGCCAGTTTGCGCTCCAAACCATCGACCCGGTTGCCCATATTAATCAGGCTGGAGTTGACGGTCTCAAAATCGCTCGACAAGCGGGTCATTTCCGACTGGAGAAAATTGTTGTCATTCTCCTTTTGAATAAGCTTGTTTTCCAGTTCCTCGTTGTCGCGGTGCAATTTTTTGGCCTGCTTCTCGTAACTGCCGACCTTCTGGCTGGCGGTCAAAAGAGCGCTCTCCATTTCCTCGAGCTGGGAGGTCAGGCTGATCAGATCTTTGGTCAGGCGATCCCTTTCCTGCTCCAGATCCTCTTTGACCTTGGTGATGGAGCGCATGGCCGAGTCGCTCTGCCTCTGGTGCAGAAGGGACTTTTTGCGCAGATCCGTGAACATGGTTTCCAGATTGCGCAGATAATCCGACAGAACCCGCATGGCCTGATGCGGGTCAAAGCCAGCTGGCAACAGATCACTGGCCTGCTTTTCCTGGGACGAGTCAATAACTTCCAGGGATGGGGGCCGAATATTGGAAATGGCCTCGGCCATTGTCTCAAATTCTCCTTTCGGGCGAGAGCCCCCAGTCCAGGCGCCGCCGGGTCAACCCCAGTGGCCCAGGGACTCTGGGCTGAAAAACCAAAAAACTTTGAGCTGGTAAAGGGTCAAAAAAATAAACTTGAAAGGGAACCTCAAGATCCGCGGGAGCCTCGGGATTATTGAGGACGCCGGCCAAGGAATGAGGCTAGCGGTCAGGGGAAAAAACCGCCCGCGCCAAAGCCTGGCCAAAGCGGCCTCTGGCGACCATAGGCGGTTATCGCGTTACCTCCCCGCTTCCCCAGAAGAAAGCGCCCGACAATAAACCCACCCGAGCTGAGTTAGGCTAGTTTAACACAAGCCGGGCCTTAAGTTAAGAGCCAGGCGCCTCCTCATCTATCAGGCTTGACTCAAAAATACCTGATTATCTTTCCAGATTCTGACCAGCTCAGGCCTGGCCCGGGCGAGCTAGGCCTGAGCGGATCCGGTCTGACTGGCCAGCCGCGGCCAGAGCTGACCTGGGGCTTGACAAGAGCCAGAGGGCAACTTAACTTTGAGAAAGGTTTTAGCGATATAAATGGCCAAATGAGCTTAATAGCCCCCCAGGCCTCAGGAATAAACCACATGAGATTCGACAAATTCACCATTAAAAGCCAGGAAGCGGTGGCTGACAGTCAGGCTTTGGCTGAAAGGCGCAACCATCAGGAAATCACCCCTCTCCATCTGGCCACCAGCCTTCTTCAGCAGCCCGAGGGCCTGATCCGCCCCATCGTGACCAAAGCCGGGGTGCCCGCGAGCCTTCTGATCTCGGATCTGGAGGCGGAGCTGAATAAGCTACCTATTATCTCGGGCACGGGTTTAGCCAGCTACACCGGGCCGGATCTGAAAAAATGCCTGACTCTGGCCATCAACGAGGCCGAGAAGATGCGCGACGACTTTGTCTCCACCGAGCATCTTCTGCTGGGCCTTTTGGACCACCAACAGACCCAGGCGGCCCAGATCCTCCTGAGTCGCGGCCTGAGCCGGGATCTGATTTTCAAATCTTTAAAGGAACTCCGGGGTCAACAGCGCGTAACTGACCAGAACCCGGAGGAAAAATACCAGGCCCTGCAAAAATTCTGCCGGGATCTGACCGATGAGGCCCGCCGCCAGACCCTGGACCCGGTCATCGGGCGCGACGAGGAGATCCGGCGGGTAACCCAGGTTCTCTCCCGCCGGACGAAAAACAACCCCATTCTGATCGGCGAGCCCGGCGTGGGCAAGACCGCCATTGTGGAGGGGCTGGCCCGCCGGGTGGTTTCCGGCGACGTCCCAGAGACCCTGAAAAACAAGCGGATTCTGGCCCTGGACATCGGTTCCCTAGTCGCGGGCTCCAAATTCCGCGGCGAGTTTGAGGAAAGGCTGAAAGCGGTCATCAAAGAGGTGGAGGCCTCAGCCGGGGAGATCATCCTCTTTATTGACGAGACCCATCTTCTGGTGGGGGCCGGCAAATCCGAGGGCAGCCTGGACGCCGGCAACATGCTCAAACCTCCCCTGGCCCGAGGGGAGCTGCGGTGCGTGGGAGCCACCACCATCACCGAGTACCGCAAGAACATTGAGAAGGATCCCGCCCTGGAGCGGCGTTTCGCCCCGGTTCTCATTGAGGAGCCCACGGTCGAGGACACCATCAGCATCCTCAGGGGGCTGCGGGAGCGCTACGAGGTCCACCACAAGGTCAGCGTCACCGACGGAGCCCTGGTGGCGGCGGCGACCCTTTCCCACCGCTACATCACCGACCGTTTTCTGCCGGACAAGGCCATTGATCTTATTGATGAGGCGGCCAGCCGGCTGCGCCTGGAAATCGACAGCCTCCCGGCTGAGCTCGACGAGATCCGCCGCCGGATCATGACGTTGTCCATAGAGCGCGAGGCCTTGCGCAAGGAGTTTGACCAGGGGGCCCGGGACCGGCTGACCAAGTTGGAGAGCGAGTTGGCCCAGTGCCAGGTTAAGGACGAGGAGCTGACCCGCCGCTGGCAGGCGGACAAAGACGTGCTGGCCCGGGCCGGGAACCTCAAAGAGGAGATCGAAAAAACCCGCGGGCAGATGGAAACCGCCCAAAGGGAGGGCAACCTGGGCCTGGCCGCCGAGTTGCAGTACGGGCGCCTGCCGAGTCTAGAGAGCGAGCTGGAGAAAATCTCCCGCCAGTCCAGCCAGATGCTCCTCAAAGAGGAGGTCGGCCCGGACGACATCGCCCAAATCGTCGCCAAGTGGACCGGCATTCCAGTAGGCCGGCTGCTGGAGGGCGAGCGCGACAAGCTCACTCACATGGAGGAGCGCCTGGCTAAAAGGGTCATTGGCCAGCCTGAGGCCCTCGCGGTGGTGGCCAAGGCGGTGCGCCGGGCCCGCTCAGGGGTCTCGGATCCCAACCGGCCCATTGGCTCTTTCATCTTCATGGGCCCGACCGGGGTCGGCAAAACCGAGCTGGCCCGGGCCCTGGCGGAGTTTCTGTTTGACGACGAGGCGGCCATGATCCGGCTGGACATGAGCGAGTTCATGGAAAAGCACTCCGTCTCGCGCCTGGTCGGGGCCCCGCCAGGCTACGTGGGCTATGAGGAGGGTGGCTATCTGACCGAGGCGGTCCGACGACGGCCTTACAGCGTGGTTCTCTTTGACGAGATCGAAAAAGCCCACCCC
Source organism: Deltaproteobacteria bacterium (assembly GCA_031276635.1). Taxonomy (GTDB): domain Bacteria; phylum Desulfobacterota; class Desulfarculia; order Adiutricales; family Adiutricaceae; genus JAIROO01. Next base: position 29,684 of record JAISMU010000181.1, read on the forward strand.
GACGTCTTTAACGCCCTCTTGCAAATCTTGGACGATGGGCGACTGACCGACGGCCAGGGCCGGACCGTGGACTTTAAAAACACGGTCATCGCCCTGACCTCCAACATTGGCGGCAACTACCTCGCCGAGGAATCGACCGGTGACCCGCAAAAGACCCGGGAAAAGGTTCTGGCGGCCTTGAAAGCCCACTTCCGACCCGAGTTCATCAACCGGATCGATGACCTGGTCATTTTTAACAACCTCGGCCCCGGGGAGCTGCGGGCCATTGTCCGGCTGCAGGTGGCCCTGCTGGCCAAAAGGCTGGCTGACCGGAAACTCGCCCTGACTCTGACGGAGGCGGCGGTGGATTTTCTGGCCCGGGTGGGATTTGACCCGGTCTATGGGGCCCGGCCCATTAAAAGAGCCATCCAAACCGAGTTGATGGACCCTCTGGCCATGAGTTTGCTGAATGGCGACATCCTGGACGGCCAGGCCCTGACAGTGGAATTTGACCCGGACGCCGATAAGCTGGTGATCCGGGCTGGTCAGGGTGAGCATCTGGCCCTGGCCACCCGGGAGGACCCGAATCCGGCTGGTTAAGCTGACCAGCCGGACCCCAAAAAACAAAAAACCTCGCCCCCAAATAACCCCGGCGCCGACCAGGCCGGGGCCGGTGAGATCATTTTAAGATCAGCCCCGCCCCCATCCTGGCCGCGCCAACCCGGGCTGATTTTTTAATCAGTCAGACATTTCTCAGGGAGACTTCATGTCCGGCTCCACCGACCTCATCGCGGCCATCGCCACTCCTCAGGGCTCTGGGGCCGTCTCCATCATCCGCCTCTCTGGGCCAGGGCTTTTAGAGGCCCTGGCGAAAATCCTGGTTATCCACACGGACCTGGAGTTCCATCCCCGCTCCCTGATTCTGGGCCATATCCGCGGGGAAAACGGCCAGATCATTGATGAGGTTCTGGCCGTCTATTTTCCCGGGCCCAACTCCTTTACCGGGGAGGACTGCGCTGAGATTCAGGGGCACGCCGGGGCGGTTGTCCCCCGCCTGGTTCTGGCCGCCATTCTGGAAGCCGGGGCCCGCCTGGCCCGACCAGGCGAGTTTACCCAGAGAGCCTTCCTCAATAACCGCCTGAGCCTTGACCAAGCCGAGGCCGTGGCTGAGCTGGTGGCCGCCCAGAGCCAGTCCGAGGCGGTTCTGGCCAATCGGCAGCTAGCCGGGGCCCTAAAAGAGCGAGTCAACCCTATTGCCGAGCGACTGATCTCTTTGGCCGCCTCCCTCACGGTCATCCTGGACTTTGACGAGCCCTGGGACGCCAACAGCCAACTCAATTTGACTCAGAATCTGGCCGCCCTTCGCCAGGACCTGGCCGCCCTGCTGGCCCTGCGCCGGGAGGGCCGAATTTTTCGGGAAGGCTTGAGGATTGTTCTGGCCGGGCCCCCCAACGCCGGCAAATCCAGTCTTTTTAACGCCCTTCTGGGCTTGGACCGCGCTCTGGTCAGTCCCCGACCCGGCACCACCCGCGACTACCTGGAGGCCTCTGTCTCCTGGGCGGGGGTCAAGGTGGAGCTAGTGGACACCGCCGGGCTCTGGCCCGAGTCCACTGACGAGCTGGACCAGTTGAGCCAGGACCGGGCCCGGGCGCAGATGGGCCAGGCGGACTTGATTGTCTGGCTGCGAGATTTGAGCGCCCCCAACCCCTCGCCTCCCCCTCAGGAAGCCCAGGAGAGTGGGATTCCCATCCTCGCCGTTTGGGCTAAGGCGGATCTCATCGCTGAGCCGGCCCCGAATAGCCTGGCCATCTCGGCCAAAACCGGCCAAGGCCTCGCCCAGCTAAAGGATGAGGCGATTAAGCTCCTGGGCCTCAATTTTGATCAGCCCCCGGACCTGGTGCCCAACTTTCGCCACCAAAAAGCCCTGGAGAAGACCAGCCAGTTGGTCAACGCCGCCGTGAAAGCTTTGGAGGAGGGCGAGCCCCCGGACATCATCACTCTGGAGATCGTGGACGCCCTGGAGACTCTGGGCCAGATTACCGGTCGGGTCATGACGGAGGATTTGTTGACCGAAGTCTTCAGCAATTTCTGCCTAGGCAAATGAAACCAGCTTTTTAACCAAAACGCCTATCGCTTTTGGCTAAGAAAACATGCCCACCGGGGAGTCTGATGGGTTTAAGCGGGTTTAATCGGATTTATCGGGCCTGACTGTTTTAATAGAACCGAGTCGGTTTAAACTAGTCTGACTGGTTTAATCGGGTCTGACTGATTTTCCAAAAGTTAATTTTGCCCTTTAAAATCAGCGGGACTGGACCGTCTGGCCAAGTCTCGCCTAAAGCCAGAAAAAAACCGCCCGCCGGGCAACTGACTTGAAAAAAGTCGGCTAACCAATCAGCTGAATTGGAAGAAATCCGGCCAGACGATCACCCAACTGTGAAAAAGCCCGGCCCGCCAATTGACTCTGAAAGTCGTTGAGCCTCGACCATAATCTTCCACCCCGCCCTCCCTTTAAAAACCTCGCCGGTCCAGATTTTCTTTACGGCCAGCGGCCATTGCCCAGTCTTTGGACCCCGCCTTTTGCTATAGTAAGAGTTGGAGCGCGTTGCTGGGTTAGCCCGCGGTCTTGATTTTGTTTATATTACTAATTTACTTATAATAATTTAAATATAAGGAATATATATGTCTAAAAAGCATACTTTTAAAACTAAATTTATCCCCGGCCTGACGAACCGCCCTGAGTTTGGGTCGATGTTCGGGGGGTTTCTGACTGAGTTCGCGGGCCAAAAGATTTTAGTCGATTGCGGGACAGTCTCGGGAGCCGCCAACCTGGTGGCCAATCTGCGATCTGAGCTCCAGGGCCAGGACCTGGACCTGGTCCTTCTGACCCACGCCCACCTGGACCACAGCGGCGGGCTGGGGGCCATATTCCAGGCCTGGCCCAAAACCAGGGCTGTCGTCCACGCCAAGGCCATTGGCCATCTGATCGAGCCAGAGAAATTGTGGCTCGGCACCAAAAAAGTCATGGGGGAACTGGCCACGATGTATGGCCAGCCTCAGCCGCTTGATCCCCAGCGACTCATCCCTCAC
>JAISMU010000167.1 GCA_031276635.1 Deltaproteobacteria bacterium
GCCCCGCCCCGGCTCTGGCGGAGCGAACTCAGAGATGTCCCTCAAACGCTCCTCCAACCAAATCGCCGCCCCGTATTGTTAACCGGAATAGTCGTTCAAAAGTCATCTTACACCAGATATGGGCGCCAGTCCGGGCGACTTGGCTTATATTGGGGACAAACAATAAAATCTCTGTTGACTAAATAATCGTCAGAGAGCGACTCCTCGTCAGAAAGCGGGAAAAGGAGATTCTGACAGTGGCTCCCAATTCTGAAAGCCAGAACAGAAAACTCAACTTTCCAACGAAAAATACTTCAACTTGAGGCTCAAAATTGGCCATAATTTAGTCAAATTATTATGTTAATAAAAATTTTTTATAAATAATTGCAAACTAATTAGACTTAATTTAGCCAAAATATACCGCAGAGACACCTGGGTAAGGCCCGCCCTAAATTCAGAATTAGGGCTCTGAAAGGGCCTAGGCAAAGTCCGGCTAGCGAAGGCCTCGCGGGACGGGTTGTCCAGGGCCGACGAGTTTTAAGGAAAATACCGCCGACTAGAGTTAACTTGGCCCTGCTTTTCTTTAACAAAAAGAGCCTCAATCAGAAAAACATATTATCAAATTATTGCATAAATTATAAAAAAATTCTATTTAACAACAATATTGGCGCCTTCGGAAAAACCTGGTTTTAAACGCGAGTCTAAAATAAAACTAGTTATTTCAACAAGTTACCCAAGGTAATTCTTAAAAGAACGCCATTTTACCAGGGCAGCAATAATATTACCGAAAATTTTTCAACCTCAGAGTCGCCAAACTCGCGAAAAAGCCAAAAGTCCGCGACGCTGGCCAACCAGATCCAGATCCCTCATTGGGTTTTACTGGATGAACCTGGCCAGAAAGGCCTTGCGACCGCTAACCCCAAATTTTCCCAACAATCGCCTGATATGGCTGTTAATCGTATTTTCCGACACGCCCAAAGCCTCCGCCATCTCGCGACTACTCATACCCCGGATGATCAGGGCGGCCACTTCCTTTTCCCGGGCGGTCAAACCTTTTTCCTCAAAAAGCTTTTCCCGATCAATCGGATCGGGGGTAACTGTCGCCGGCTCCATCTCAGGCAAATTCCCAATTTTTGACTCACTCTCAACCCGAGGCTCATCCTCAATTTTTGGCTCACTTTCAACCTCTGGCCTAGCCTCAACCTCAGGCTCAATCAGGATAGTTGGCTGATCTGACGGGTTCCATCTCAGGCGACGAAAACTGAAGACCACCAGGATGGCGAAAAGGCAGGCCAAAACTAACGCCATGACCCCCCGCGTGGCCATCGGAACCTGACGGGCCAATAAGATGCCAGGATAAGCCATAATATCCATCGCCAGTATGGCCGAGGCCAACAGCGGAAATAAGGGACAATTTCTGGAAATACGGAGCAAGATGAGCCAGAAAAGCAACATGATGACCTGGCGACCGATGTAGAAGGCCAGAAAGAAGACTTGACTGGCGTTTTTCGTCAAAAGGGCCATGGCTACGGAAAACATGGAAATGGCCAGAAAAATCACGGTCAGGTGGGGACCCCGCCGGTATTTATCAAAACAAACTCCAACGATCGGAAAAATAAATAACAAAAAATATGACAAATTACGTGGAAGTTCTGGATGATACAGGGTTTTGGGAAAAGGGACCCCAATGGCGAAGCCTGAAAGCAGAAAAAAGACAGCCTCGGCCAAAAAAAACGTGACCGGAGGTTTTTCGTCGCCTCCCGGGAAATGATTAAGGGCGGTGGTTGGCCCAGTAACGTTGTGGCTGTTCCCCGAAAAAAGATCTATTCGTTTGTTGAGCAGATATATCAGCAGACTACACAGCGACACCTGGACAATAGCTTGGATTTTGTGAGCGTGGGCCAGCTCGGCCACCCCTCGGGCGTCGCCATCATAAAGGGCGGGCAGCAAGGGCAACAAAGCCACCCACACAAACTCGCCAATGGCCATCGAGACTCCGAGTCCCGCTCCGTGCCGACTAGGGGGGACGGAAACGGCGTAAGCGGCCCAGATGAGAGGGAAGAATACGCTACCGGCCATGGAGGGTAAAATAGAAAAAACTGGCCACAGGCCATAGGAAAAAGAAACATGACCAAAAATAAAAAGAGGAATCCCGCTGGCCAGAAATATGATAAAAAAACGCCTGGGCCTGATGGTCGCCCCAACGCGACGATCGAGGCAAAGAAAGCAGGCCAAGCCAGTCTGACAAATCAGCAGAATAGTGAAATTGAGTCGCTGTCTGACCACGTTGGGTTGGTCAGCGGAAGACATGACCGCGGCCAGCTGCATGGAGATAAAAAAAAGGGCGGTCGCCAAAAGAACAATCCACATTGATGACCCGCCACGCTCCCTGACCTTTGGTGGGTCCACTGACTGAAAAAGCGTTTCGCTCACAAGTATCCCCATAAACGCTGAAAATGGCCAAGGCCAGGCAAACTAAAAAATTTTATAAAAATGCCGCGCTTACCTGGAAAAGGCTCGAAATCAAGCTACCCCACTAGGTCAGACCTACTTTGAGGGGACTCTAAGACGGAGTTAGCCTGAAACGCCGCGAACTCCGCTAAGATAAATCACCAAAAAAGGTCTCACCTGGCGGTCTGGTCAGCCAACTATCCAAGCCCAATTCCAGGTCGATTCTCCTGAGCCAAAACAATCAAATATTGGTGTAGTATAACAATGATTGAGATTTTTATCAAGGCTAGCCTGAATTTTTCGGGAATAAATTTTCAAATGATTTTCTCAACATCCGGGCGCCTCGGCCCGACTGCCAGGAAGGAAAATAAATTCGCCTGAACCTGGCCCAATCAGGCTTTTTAAGACCATAACAGCCGAAATTTTCGTGATTTCAGGACTCAGTCAATTTGAGAAAATACCGTGGTCAGTTCCCAAATTCGGCCTTAGAGCTGGAATGAGCGTAAACTTGACCGCCCACAGCTCGACCAAGACCTAACCCTGGCAATCTTGACGCTCTCAAAAAAAAGAATTGTTTTAAAATTTAGTTAATAAAAATCTATAGATTTCAGCATGTTAACCAAAAAAAGTCGTAGAGTGAAGTCGTTTCCAGAAAATATAAATCTTGACCGAGTGATAATCTGTCGGGCCAGTAAAAGTTAAGAGCAGGTTGATCAAACGCTCGTGGGGCGCCGGTCGCCCAGACAGCTCTTTCCCCTTGAGACCCATGAACTTATTGACCATCTCAATGGTGACTAGTTCCCAGCCACAGGGCGAAGCTGGCGTAAAACTCCAATCCAACCCGTGACCTGGCCGTTATCTAGAGACAGTCTCAATAAAGCGGGACCTAGTATGGAAGTTGATCTGAAATTGGAGCGAGCTTACGCCTCGGCCAAATTGTTCTTGTCCTTTTATTGGCTAAGGGAGGTGTTGACTCAATTTCATTATTTTTAATACGCAATATGCGTTTTAATCGTGGAACTATTGACTAAAGCGCCGACAATTTTTAAATGAAGAGTTGATAGAAGTCAACCACCGGAGCGATTTCGTCTATCCTTCGTCAGCCTCAAGGTAGGTAGCCGATTTGACGGAGCCAAAGTCTTTCTCTAAAAGCCATGTTCTGGCGAAAAAACTCTTAAAACAAAGCCTATCTCAACGGTTGACTCGGTCGTCATTACCATAGCCGTGAAATGAAAGATGAGATTGGGAATTTACAACTCTCTACTCTTGGAGATATTCTCAGAAATGAATCTCTCAAAGCGCGGCCTCTCTCAGCCGCCGCTAAGGAATCAAACGGAACTATCTCTCTCCTGAGAAACTGTCCGCCTGGATTCATGGTCAAGGTTATCAGGATTATATGAGAGAGGCAGCCGCCCGACCTTGTCCATGAGACCATCAACAAATGGGGTAAATCCATCGGTTATAGTCAGTAGCCTCAAAGATCGAGCAATTAAATTTTGCCAAAAATTTCTTATACTGTCGCGTCTGGCCTCTGACAGACGACCAAAAGACTTGAAACGGCCCAGAAAAGTCCAGAAACCAGATCGTCAAATCGCGGCGCGCTTTATCTGAAAAATACAACTGGCATATGGAGTATGGTTGAACAAGGCGGTCGAGGCGCAATTCCGGATCAGCAATCAATCAGTCCACCGCTACTGACCACCCCACTCCTTGAGATCCACCGGTCGCTGGCTCGCCAACCTGAACTGACTCTGGTTGTAATTTACTATTCATTCAAAATAATTTTCTAGATTTATTTTCCTAACCAGTGAGATTGAGTCGTGACTCAAATAAACCTAAAAAAAGGGACCGTCGCCGGTCCCTTTTTTTTTTATAATCCCGAGGGCATGTCCTTTTTAAAAGCCTTGGCCAATCGCTCCTGCCAGTCCCCCACGGGTTTCAAGCGTCCCAGGAAGAAACGCAGGGTCTTGGGCTCATCGACGAACTCCAGACCTCCGACCAGGTCACGATTTTTATAAAGCCAACCGAGCCTATCAGCCACATATTTGATCTGGGAGAGGGTGAAAACCCTTTTGGGGACAGCCAGGCGCACCAACTCCACCGGAGAAAGCCGCTCCGAGCCATCCTCTTCGCGCTGCTCGCTCATGGTTCCCCGCTCCATGCCCCGGACCCCGCTAATTAAATAGATGGCCGCGGCCAGAGAGCCAGCCGGATACTGGATCTGAGGCACCTGAGGAATGAACCGCCCCGCGTCCACGTGGCAGCCCAACCCCCCCAACGGGGTCACCACCGGGACACCTTTGGCCTGAAGCTCTTTACCGAGGGCCTCGACAAAAATAGGGGTCTGGCTGATGACGTGAAAATCCAGCGTCTCCCGGATCCCCACCGCCATGGCCTCCATCTCCCGAACCGACATGCCGCCGTAGGTTAAAAAACCCTCAAAGAGCGGAACCAGGTCTCGCATCTGCAGGTAATGGGCTTTTTTGGCAATGGCGATGCCACCCCCGCGAGCGCAACCCAACTTGCGACCGGAGAAGTAGATGATGTCCATGAGGGAGGCGATTTCTCGAACAATGGTGGGCAGGGGTTTTTCGGCGCAGGCAGTTTCGCGGGTCTTGATGAAGTAGAGATTATCGGCCAGAAGGCTGGCGTCAAACACCAACAATAGCTTCTTGCTTTTACAGTAAGCCGAAACCTCGCGCATATTGCCCAAAGAGATAGGTTGCCCCCCAATGAGGTTGGTGCCAGCCTCAATCCGGACAAAGGCGACATTTTCCGGGCCTACCTGGGCGACCTGGCGATCCAGAAGGGCCAGATCAAAATTGCCCTTGAAGGGATTCTGGCTGACCGGGTTCAGGGCATCCTCAGCCACCGCCTCCAGAACCTGGCCACCCTGGCGGGTGATGTGGCTCTTGGTGGTGGTGAAGTGGTAGTTGGTGACGACTGTTTTCCCGGGGCGGATCAAGGCGGTAGCCAGAATGTTCTCGCAGGCCCTACCCTGGTGGGCGGGCAGAAAATATTTCAAGCCGAAGAAATCTTGAACTGTTTTCTCCAGCCGATAAAAGGTCTCCGAGCCGGCGTAGCTGTCATCAGCCATCAACATGGCCGCGTACTGGGCCTCGCTCATGGCGTTGACCCCGCTGTCGGTCAGCATGTCCAGAAAGACATCCCGATTCGGCAACAGGAAAGTGTTGTTGCCAGCCTGGTTAATGATCTCCAGTCGCCGCTCCACCGGATGCAAGGTCAGCCGCTGAACCATTCTGGCCTTATGCATTTCCAGGGGAATATTCTCGCCGGAGAAAAAGACTATGTTTTTTTGAGCGTGGTTGTTTTGAGTATGGTCTGACATTGGCCTCGCGTCCCAGATTGCGTAAAAAGATGGTCGCCCGCGCCGAGCGGCCGGTGAGTCCCAAAGCCCTGAAAAAAAATTATCGACCCAGGGCCCGGTTGATGAACCGCCGAAAATAGTCTTGATCCGCTAAAATCTGACAGCCATCATAGGCCGCCCCGCCCCCGCCAGCCTTGGCCAGGCTCTCAGCCAAGCGCCAGCCCTGATCGTCCGCGTCCCCGTAGATGACCAAAAAATCCAACTGGCCCCCAAACTGAGCCTTCAGTCGGCCCACCGCCCCCAGGGCCTCGGTGTCCACGCCTGGCCAACGAAAGTCAGACCACAATAAGACAGTTTTCCGGCCCGGCACGGACTGGGCCTCAAACAAGCGGTCCACGGCCGGGGCCAGGGAAACCGGCGTGGGATCCAGCCGCAGATTCCGGATGGCTCGAGTCACCTGAGACCTATTAAATAAGGTTGGGCCATAGGCGCTGGTAGCCTCGGTCATCTCGGAAGCGTCCTCAGTCCACCAGACCCGGACCGGTCGGGCCACCTTCTCGATCAGCCCCTCAGGCGGGGCGTAGTTGACCGATTTGACAGCCACCATCAGGGAGGTTTCCCCCGGAATCTGGCCAATAACCCGCTCCAGCCCGGTCAAAACCCGGCCCGGTCTGGAGTAACCCGCGCAAGCGGAGGCTTCCAGGCGGGAGCGACCTGGGCTGATCTGGCCCCACTTACCATTCTGACCAGAGAGATCCACCAAAAAAATCAGGCCCCCCTGGGTGGCTGCCTGGGCCTTGTCGCGAGCCAAGCGGCGGGGGTTAGCCTCAAAGTCCCGGTGGTCGGTGGCCGCCCCAGTCAGATAAACCCGAAACCAGTTGCCGCCGCTCGGGGTGGCCCTTTCCACGGCCGCCGGCCAGCCGGCGGCCGTCAGACGCTCCGCCTCGGTTCGGGCCGCGTAAAAATCCCTATAGCTCCCCACATAACGGCCCTTGACCAGACCCTTGAACCCTTCCCCGGTCACCGCCGGGGCGCTGGGGGGTTGAGGCCGGCCAGCCTGTTGTTGGGCCTGGGTGGTCACTTTCTCGGCCTGGGAGACCAAAGGGGCGGTCTGAATAGCGGCCTTGGCCATCTCTCCAGGGTCAGCCGCCCCAATGGCTTGCCAGTTGGCCACTTGACCCTGAGCCCGCAGGCGACGGCCCAGAATCTCCGCCTCCTCTAAGGACCCGAAAAGGCCCACGCACACCAGGTGATAATCGCCCACCGGCTTTTTAAAACTGAGAAGATTCTTTTTCTCGACCAGAGTTTTCTTGACTGTAAAGGCCAAAAGCCCCCGACCCCGAAAGACCGCGGCCGACCTCAAGGCTGGGGCCTCGTCCAGGTAACTAGCCACCCAGACCGTGTAAAAGTCCTCTTTAACGGAAGAGGCCGCCGGGGCCACCCCGGCGGCCACCTTTTCCCCCTCCACGGCTAGGGGCTGAGGTGGGGCGTTGGGATCTGGGGCCGCGTTATCGGCGGAGGAACCGAAAAACCCACAAGCGGAAAGAGCTCCCAGCAGGGTTAAAAGGCCTAACGCTCTGAGCCACTGACCCAAGGCGGATTTTAAAGGAAACAGCATCGGCCAATAATAGGGCAAACCTAGCCCAATAGCAAGATGTTAGGTCAATCTGCCCTCAGAGACGAGCTCGGAGAAACCCCATTCACCCTCGGTGTAAGCCGGGACCCGATGACCATACATAACTTGACTTAAGATAAAAGAGGTAACTCCAAGATTCCTTAAATCAGTCAGATACAAAGTCACTTGAGAGGATTTAAACGGGGGTTGGAAGCCACTTTCGAAAAAAAGCGTCTCCGTGATCGGGCCCCGGGCCTCGACCTTACGCCACCACTCCCGACCAGGGCTAGGCGGCTCCAAATCAAGATTCTGGGGCAGGAGGCCCACCTGGGTGACATCCAAGGACTTAGCCATTTCCGGCCCCTCCTCGCCAGGCAAGTACCAAGAAAGGCTCAGGCTATCAGCCGGGTTAGCCAAGTCAGCGATCTCGGCCCCGGTCAAAAAAACCTGACTGACAGTGGTCACCCCGACTTTGCGATAAAGCGGGCCCTCCAAGGTGTCCAGCCGCTCGTCCACCACCTCTAGAGAATCAGGACGCGGGCCGCCAATAGGGACCTCCTCGGCGCTGAGCGTCAACTCCCGCTTGGCCTGGACAATCAAGGCCAGTCGCAGCAAAGCCATAAATTTTTCCTCTCGCCTGGCCGATTAATCAACCAGTCATAAATTTTCTGGCGCGAAAAGCGGGTTTATAATATAATATCCAAGACTTGAACTCAAGGCATACCCCCCTACCCCTTGAGACGGCGATTTTAAATTTGCCCTGACCCTCTGAAGGCCACTAACCAGAAAAGTGACCATATTAATATTTAACTATTTTTTTATTCTTTTATTTTAACATATATCCAAACATCTATATAATCAATGTTTCTCTGGAGCCGGATCGCTAATTTAAAATTAATTTTTTCTCCTCATTAAAAAACATTCACCAATGTGGAATAATATTATTTGGTCTCTCCAGTTTTATTTTTCCTGTTTAAATTGAGCCGCTCCAGTCGGCCCCCTATCAAACGCGCCATATAAAGGCAGAGGGATGTGAGGATTAGGTTTAATGACTCTAAAAGAATTACCTCTTGGCAATCAGTCTTTCGCGCGAATAATTGACGATAATCTTTTATACGCGGATAAGACCAGATACGTTTATAATCTTGTAACTAGCAAGGAAAGGAACTATTTTCTTTCCCGGCCCCGCCGTTTCGGCAAAACCCTTTTGTTAAGCGTCTTGGAGGAGCTTTTTACTGGCCATCGCGAGCGTTTTCAAGGGCTTTGGATTGACGGGTCTGATTACGATTTTCCGCGGTTCCCGGTTTTGAGACTGAGTCTCTCGTTGGAGTCGGGTAGCCCCGAAATCTTCCAACAGAATCTTATCAATAGGCTCAAGGATAACGCCCAGGCCGCCAAACTGCGTCAGGTAATTGAGGCGCGCACTCCCGCCGCCTATTTTGAGAAACTGATTAAGGCTCTCAGCGAAGAGGCCAATTCTGAGATAGCGGTGCTCATTGACGAGTATGACGCCCCAGTGACCAGGAATCTGGACAATTCGAAGATCGCCAAGGCCAACGCGAAAATCCTTCACGACTTCTTCGCCAATCTGAAAGACGATAAGGTATCGCCATGTGTCGGCTTTACCCTGGTCACCGGCATAACCAGGTACGCCCTGACCTCCATGGACTCAGGCCCCAATCACCTCAAAGACATTTCGCTGAACCCCAAATTCGCCGGTCTGTGCGGTTTCACCCTGGAGGAATTCGATTCCATTTTCGCCGACTGGCTGGCGGCGAGCTTACCG
>JAISMU010000192.1 GCA_031276635.1 Deltaproteobacteria bacterium
TTTGGCTTTTTGGCGCAGCCGGAGACCATGAGGCCCAGACTTAAAGCCACGGCCACAAAAACAAAAAATTTTTTTAATGATTTCGGCGCCATAGTTACAACCTCTATTTTAGCTCCGGTTTACCCGGGAAAAAGGTCAATCAAAATGAAAGAACCTGGTTTATATATAATTGTTTGAGGCGTTAACCTATCAATTACCTAACGCTAATAGTAAGCAAGTTTTAGATCAAAAATTTATGGTCTCTTCAGCTGGATCTGAAAAAAATTTTCCTTATGAGAGCCCCTAATCCTCTTTGAGTTCTGATTGGTGACCACTAGTTCTTGAGCCACTATATAAGAAATACTCAACATTTAGTTAAACGAATTATTCTCTAATTATCTAGATCGCGAATGTATTATAAAAAAATTTCAGGTGATAGTAAAGGTAAAGCCAAATATCTTTCTAATAGAAAAAGACTTTATCCTAAACTGATATTTTAGCCCAGGTCGGGCGAGCGAGGATTAGCGCGTTATTTCCTAACTTGACGACATCCGAGGCTTGAGATATAAGCGGCGCTTTGATAAGCTCTGGGGGAGCGTTATTTTAGCCTGATAAAAAATGGACATTTGCTTTTTTATTAAAAAATATTGTTTTTAAAGCTAATCTTTTGTAAGTTTATATATATTTTTTTGTTTATTTTTACTCTTAAAATATTAATTTTTGATTATTCACATAACTTTACCAATTCTCAATTCAGTCCGCGTTTTCGCCAGGAGGCCAATGATGAGCGAGGAGCTTGAGCGGTTTTATCAGGAAAAGAAGGAGAGACTCCAGGCCCAAGGAGCCAATGAAAACATCCAGCGACAGGCCTCCGAATTCATGCGGGAATCCATCATTTCCGGCTATAGTTACAATTTTTCCTGGCTTGGTCGCCCCATCATCCAATACCCTCAGGATCTGATCGCTCTCCAAGAAATCATCTGGGAGACCAAACCTCGCTTAATTGTTGAGACCGGGGTGGCGCATGGCGGAACCGCGGTTTTTTTCGCCTCCATGCTGGAGCTCTTGGGCGAGGGCGGGCAAGTCCTCTCCATTGACATTGAGATCCGGGCCCACAACCGCCCCCTGATTGAGCGGCACCCTCTGGCTAAGCGAATCAAGCTTCTGGAATGCGGCAGTCTTGACCCAAAAGCCATTGAGGAGGCCAAAAAGATGGCGGAAAAATATGGCCCAACCATGGTGGTTCTGGATTCCAACCACTCGCACCAACATGTGCTCTCTGAGCTAAGGCTCTACTCCAAGTTGGTAACTCCAGGCTGCTATATGGTCGTCTATGACGGGGTGGTGGAAAAATACCCGGAACTATTTAGCAATGAAGCCAGGCCCTGGGGGCCGGGCGACAATCCTCTAACCGCCACCAGGGCTTTTCTGGCCGAGAGCTCTGATTTTGAGATTGATTGGGAAATTTTGAACAAGTTGCTCATAACCACCGCGCCGGAGGGTTATTTGAGGAGATTGTAGGTCAAAAAATCCGCAGCCCTTTTTAGGGCGAGCCAAAAAAAGCCTTTGGAAAAAATATCCAAAGGCTTTTGGGTCAGGACAATTTTATTTTTTTGGCCGAGTTAGAGAACTACGCCCGCAAGGAACCAAACATTGCCTCAGGTGGCGGTTGGCTTAACATGATCTTTTTTGGGCGCCCGCGACCAGCGGGCTTCCTACCTTCGGCTAGATGTTGAGAGGCGGCCAGATAAGGGTTTGAGCCGCGGCTGACTCCAGCGAGTCGGTCTTTTCCAGCCTGACCCGCCCGTTTTCAATGGATAGCCGCCCTGAGGCGAGCCAAGCCAAGGCCTGGGGCAAGATCTGGTGCTCGACCCGCAAAATCCGCTCAGCCAGCTCATCGGGGCCATCGTCATCCAAAACTGGCACGGCCCCTTGGATGATAATAGGCCCTGAGTCCACTCCCTGTTCCACAAAATGAACTGTGGCCCCGGCCAATTTTATCCCACTGGCCACCTCCTGGGGCCAGACGTCCTGACCGCGAAAAGATGGTAACAAAGCCGGGTGGATGTTGATGATTCTGTTGGGAAAAGCTTCCAGAAAAACCGGCCCTAAAATCCGCTTATACCCCGCCAAAACCACCAACTCTATCTCATGAGGAGCCAACACTTCCAAAAGGCGCCGTTCATAGCCGTCGCGGTTGGCGTGATAGGCGGATCTGGGCACCACCGCCGCGTAAAGCCCCCACTCGCGAGCTATATTGATAGCCCCAGCCGCCGCGGAGTCCGTCAAAACTATTCGCAACTCAGCCGGCTCCAGAAGATTGGCCTCAGAAGCCCTCAAAAGAGCCAGAAGATTGGATCCGCGACCTGAGCACAGGATGGCCACTCTCATAAAACCCCCTAATTAACCAGCTTGACCCGATCCTGGTCAGTTTGCGCCTCAATTATCCCCACCACCTGAGGAGTCTCCCGGTGGTCCTCCATAATGGCCATGACCGGATTAACCTCGTTGTCCGGCAGAATCAACAACAGGCCCAGCCCCATGTTAAAAACGCGATAAAGCTCCTCGGTCGCCAGCTGGCCCTCTTTCTTAATAAAGTCAAAGATGGGTGGCCTGGCCCAGGAACTAAGGGAAATGGTCGCCCGGCACCCCCCAGGCAGAACGCGTGGCAGGTTTTCCAGGATCCCACCGCCAGTGACATGAACTATCCCGTGAATCTCGTGTCGGCGCAAAGCGGTCAAAACCGGATTAACATAAATTTTGGTGGGTTTCAAAAGCACGTCAGCCACCGTCTCCTCCTCAAACAAGGTGGAGTCAATTTTGAGGCCCAGGCGCTCAAACATCAGTCGCCTGACCAGGGAGTAACCATTGGAGTGAAGGCCAGAGGAGCTGACGCCAATAATTTTATGGCCCAAGCCAATCATGCTGCCGTCAATAACCTTGTTTCTCTCGACCACCCCAACCGCGAAACCGGCCAAATCATAGTCATTGTCCTGATAAAAGCCGGGCATCTCGGCGGTTTCCCCACCCAATAAGGCGCAACCGGCCAAACGACAGCCAGTGGCCACCCCGGAAATGATTTTTTCCACCTTTTCTGGGTCAATCTTGGGCATGGCCAGATAGTCTAAAAAAAATAGGGGCCGGGCGCCCTGAGTTAAAATGTCATTGACGCTCATAGCCACCAGGTCCTGACCGACTGTGTCATGGCGTTCGGCCATGATAGCCACTTTCAGCTTGGTGCCCACCCCATCGGTGGAAGAGACCAGGACCGGGTCGTCCAAATTCAAGGACCCCAGACCATACAAACCGGAAAACCCCCCAATGTCATTGAGAACCCGGGAGTCAAAGGTGGATCGGGCCAACGGGGCCAATCGGCGAACCGCCTCATTGCCAGCGTCTATGTCCACACCCGCTGACCGATAAGTCAAGCCGCCGCCATCTTTAAAGCTCATGTAATTCTCCCTGAAAAAACCAAACCGTAAGCCTGGGAACATAGGCCCAAGGCGTCAAAAACTAAACTTTAGGCTAATCACCAAGCCAGGTCTCTCAAATTGTGAAACTTCATTGCTCCAGCCCGGAAGCCTTTCAACAGGAAAAAGCCACCAGGTTTCGCTTCGCCTCGCTATGGCGAAAATGGCCTGGTCATCAACCACCTCTAAAACCTCAACCAGGACAACTTGGTTGGGAGGCGAGCCCCTTTGGTCAAGGAGACGGAAAAAAACTCCCCCTTTAAGTCTCAGCCGCGAACGGGGAAAGCCGACCGCTCGCCCTAGCTGATTATGTATTTAACCTTTGATAGGGATCGCGCCTAGTTTACCTTAAAATCATATAAACATTATATTAACATTAATAACAAAAAACATGCTTTTAGTCTAATCATTAGACAAATTAAATCAAATTCATAGGAAAGGCGATTCAACCGCTTGATTGCCCGGATTATAAACCAAAAAACACCTGAGGGCCAAAAAAAAGCCCCGCCAGAGAAAGTCCTGGCCGAGCCGAGCCAAAGGCGAGCGGCAACTGGAACGAGAAAATTTCAAACTGACTAAAATAACCTTCTCAAAGGCTTAAAACAACATATAAAAAAAAATTAAAAATATTATATATATACTATTATCACTTTACTTAAAAATAAAAAGAAAATTAGACTTAAATAAACCACTCCACCTCAACGCGGCAACTATTATTAAGCCGGCTCCTGAAAGCCGAAGCCGAAGCCAAGGTTAAAAAAACGAGAAGGCCCACCTGGAAAAACCAAGTAGACCTCCCCGTCTGTCCTCTCTCTCATTCGAGGCAGTTACATTATTATCACCTTTCAAAGTGGCTGTCAAGTATTTTTTTGATAACCAAAAAAAATTTGTTAAAAATATAATTTATTAAAATTTTTAAACAGCTAATTTAATAATTTTTAGCATATTTTATAATATAATTTGTTAAATAATATAACTATATTTATAACTAAATATTTTTGCCTATACTTATTATTATACTTCTGTAGAGCGTTAACTCAAACTATCCCCGTCGCCTCAGTCTCAACTAATTACTTGGTATTTCTCCTTGCCAAAAATAGACTCATTTTTTAAATCAACTGGGCCCGCGGGCCAGATCTTGGCCTTATTGAAAAAAATTATCAATAAAACACTAAAAATACGCCATGACCAAACGGGGGAAAAATTTTTTTTTCGCGCCTATAAAAAAATGAATTCGCCACAGTTATAAAACGATAAATATTAAATTTTTTTACTATTTTAGTTATATTTTTGTTGCTAAAGAGCGCAACCTCAATATCTTGAGATATATAGAATTTAACCCAAATTTAAACAACTTGTCTCTTCAGGATTAAATTTATACATATTAAATTTTTACAAATTAAATCTATTTTATTTAAAAATTAATAATTAGTATATATATAATAACAAAAAAATTTTTTTATTTTTTTTTTAGACTTCCCAAACCATTTTTTTTTCGGCCTGACCCAACAGCTTGATTAATGACCTTTAAAGGGAGACCCCCCTAAATCCTCACAGGTTAGAAAAAAATAAAATATTCCAACAAACCTTTCCACAACGAAAAAATAATTGAAATATGCAATAAAAACAAAAAATTTGAAAAATGCTTGACAGGTCTAGACAAAAAAATATTTTGTATTATCATTACATTCATGAGTTCGGAATATTTCGAGCTCTCGTCAATCACTCCAAGCTCGTTAATATCACGGCTTAATATCAGATTGGTTGAATAATATCGCGGGAGTATTTAATGTTATTAAAAACTTTTCAATCTTCAAATCAGACCAGCCTCGCTAAGAGAGCCCCGCTCATTTTCCTGGCCCTGGCCTTTGGCTGGGCTTATCTGGCCTTATCAGGCCAAGTCCTCGCCAATGACGGGAAATTTATTTTCTCGCCTACCTCCGTGGGCCTGGAAGCTCCGGTCAATCCTCCGGATACGAGAGCCAAATTAAACGAGCGCTCTGGAAACGAGCGAGCGATCCCCTCTACGGAAGTGGAGCCGGTTACGGAGCTTAAGGTCGCTTTGAGAGAATCTAACCCGCCGCTAGCCACCCCGAACGAGCCATTGAGCCAAACTAAGTCAACTGCGCCAAACAACCAGCCGACCTGGCCTCCCCAGGCGAGCGAGACGAACGAGGAACGGGGGCCATTGAGCCCTGGCGAAACCACTAACAATAATAATGGTTTGGCCAAAAAAATTTACACCGAGTTACTCAAGGAGCTGATGCCGCTTTCCCCAGAAGAAATTAAATCCGCCCGGTCAATCCAGGACGGGCGAGCTCAAGCCCTGATTGACGCTCCGCCAGGCTCCCTAATCAACCGAGCGATGATCCTTCGGCTCACCCCAGGCTTAAGACCGCCAAAAGTGACTTTGACCCCAGGCCTGGTCACCGCTCTGGTTTTCACCACCTCCACCGGTCAACCCTGGCCGATAACCTCCAGTGTCCTCGGTAATGGGGCGGTGTTCAGCGCTGAGCCCCTGAAAGAAACTGAGCATCAAATAATGGTCTCCCCCCTGGCCCACCGGGGCCACTCCAATCTACTGGTCGGCCTCAAAGGCCTGGATCTACCGTTGATGATCAGCCTGGAAATTTTCTCTGGCCAGAAACCCCATCGCCAGGTTGATGGCGTGGTCAATTTTCAAATTAAGAACGCCTCCCGACCCGCGACCAAGGATCCTCCTGACCAAATCACCTCTGGCCTCAATACCGCTCACTATCTACTGGCTGGCCGCAATCCAACCGATGGGGTTTTTCTGCTGTCTGACCCGGCTCTGCCCGATAGTCAGATTTTCCAAAAAAATAACGGTGGGCCCATTTACCTCAGAACCCCCCTGGAGGCGCAATGGCCGGCCTGGTCAGAGAAAGTGACCAACCCGCGGGGCTCGGTCTATGAAATATCCCCGGTCAACGAGATTATTGTCAAAAACGCGGGCCAACTATTTCGGGTTAATTTGCCCCAGGTCAATCTGAAAGAGAGAGACTGACATTATGAGTTTCTTCCCCAATGTCCCCATCCTAAATTTTTTCGCCTCTGGCCTGTCCCGATTGGCCGAGATTATTGGCCAGGTCCATCGCGGGGCTCTTTTGTTGATAGGCGCGGGAGTTATGGTCGTGGGCGCGGTCTTGGGTTACGCGTTATTGTCTGTTCCGGCCAGTTCCTCAACGGATCCGCTCTCCGAAATCTCTTTGACTCCCAAATCCTTGAGCGCGGAGGTCGGGGGAATAGGCGCCCCTGATTACAATAGGCTCATAGAGGAGCAAAACCAGGCTCAAGCCAGCCAGGCTGAGGCTGAGGGATTGTCTTTTGTTCCCACCCCGGTGGGTCTTTTGACCGAAAAGACTGAGTTAAGCTCCCCAGCGGGAAAACCCCAAGAGCCTGATGTTTCGCCGAATCCACCCAAACCAAGTTCGCTTCAGCTCAAAATGCTCCCGGCCCCGCATGCCCCGCCAGTCAAGCCACCGCCCCTGCCCCCATCTCCCCCGGAAAAACCTGACCCTGACCTGGAAAAGGCCATCCTGGACGATCTTAAATCCATCCTGGCCAGATCCGATGGCCAGTTGACCGGGCCGGTCGTGTCATTCCCGGAAGCCAAAGAGAAGTTTGTGAGCCAAAACCAGCCCAGGCCAGACCACCTTGAGACGACCCTTAAACCGGGCGATCTTCTCTCAGCCACCACCACTTTGGCTATTGACAGCGATATCAACGCGCCAGCCCTGGCCACCGTAACTTTTGGCCCCTTCAAGGGAGCCAAGCTTTTAGGAAAATTTGAGCGCGGCGAAACTGGAGCCATTGTGACCTTTAACCGCCTGATCCCCTTAAGGGGCTCGCCATTATCCATAGAGGCCGTGGCCGTGGACCCACACACCTCCAAAGCGGCCATCGCCTCTAAGGTGGATGACCATTTTTTTCAACGATGGGGCGGCTTATTGGCGTCCGGTTTTCTGGAAGGCTTCGGGACAGCCTTAGGCAACCGGGGCGGTCGTATCTACGCCAATGGAGACATTTTAATCCAAGAGCAACCGGAAAAAACTGTTCGAGACGCGTCTTTGGAGGCTCTGGGCCAGGTTGGTCGTCAGGCGGGCGAGCAATTTAAGAAGAATTTTGAGCGACCAGCGACCATTCACGTTAACGCCGGCCAATCATTGGGAGTCCTGATCTTAAGCGCGCAAAACTCTCCCTCTGCCTTCATGGGCTCCATCAGAGGCCCAGGCTCCTGATTAGTTAATGTCCCTGGGGAGACAGAGAGTTCTTGGCCATATTCAGCCTTATTCTCAACTGACCTTAACGTCTAAAGCGCGAAAGAGCCGCCGCCAACCGCGAAATCGCTCTCAAAAATCTCCCGCCCATCTGGGCGGGGCCGACCCTACCTCAAGAGAGGCTACCCTCCTTGTCTTGAGCTTCGCGGCCTTACTCTGGAAAAACCTCATTTTTTCGGGCCTTGGCCCAAAATAAACCAAAACTTTGAGCCTGGGCACCAGCTCTTTCCAATTTATTTTCCTTCGCGGTCAGGCTTCGGGCTAAATCCCAAAGCCCTGGCCTGAAAAACTGAGCCCAACGGGCCGGAAATTTAGCGGCCAAGCGGATTCCAGAACTGATCCCGGCCAATAACCAGCCAACCAGCTGAATCATTTAAGCCGCCAACTCAGGCCTGGGAGCTTTTGGGGACCCTCCCTCTAACTTCCAGACCTTGAGAGAAGCGAAAGACGAGCTGGGAGCTACTGATCTGAAAAATTTAAGCTCAAAATCATTCGTCAAACGCGAAAGCCTCAACAGTTAAAGCGTTTTAAGCCTTTTTTGACCATCTCAACAGCTCTGGCCAAAAACCGGAGCGAAAGGGCCTCTTTTGTCAAAAACCAAGCCTTCGGCCACTCCGGCCCAAAAGACCCCACCTGGGAAAAAAAACCTGGCTCAAGCGGTCGCGCTCGAAACCCCAAAGTTCAAGGTCGCCGCGCCCACCAATCCGCGGTCAATCACCGGGAAAAAGCCGGCGAAACAAGCCCAAAGCCCTAAGCCTTTTAAGCCCCCTGAGTCCAGGGTCTTGAAAAAAGCTACCTTTTTAAAGACCTTCCCCAAAGGGAAGTCGCAGCCCAAATCTCGGGAAATCAAGGCCAAAACGCGAAAAAATCAGCTCGCCAGGTCGACTGTCGCGGGCGCTTCGGCTAAACCGGCCCAAAGCCCTAAGCCCCCTGAGTCCAGGGCCTTGAGGATAGCAACCGTTTTACAGACCTCCCCCAAAGGGAAGTCGCAGCCCAAATCCCGGGAAATCAAGGCCAAAACGCGAAATATTCAGCTCTTTAGGTCGACAGTTTCGGACGCGAGAAATCCAGCGGAACTCGGGATGAATACCTTGCCGCCCCCGCTACCTCAATCTTCAGCCGCGACTTTTTTTCTGGGGTCAGCTGACGAGACGCCAAAAGATAGTCATCCCGCCGCCAAAGCTCCATTTTTAGCTCAATCAGGGATCGAATTTCTCCCTTCTCAAGCCAAAACCCAGAGAAAAAACGCTCCAGAGCCAAGGGACAATAAGGACAAAATTTCCCGCCAACAGTCACCTTTGACGCCTGACTCAACCAACGATACGATTGCCATTTCCAGGCCTGATAGCCCCAGGAAAAAGGGGATTTTAAAGGCCAAATTTCCTGAGATAGAGTCTCTTCCTGTCTCAAGAAATTCCCGTTTTAACTCCTTTCTACGGCCAAAGTTTTCTCTTCTGAAAGCTTTGAAAGATAACAAAATTAATCTGTTCAAGGCCTTAAAGTGGGACCAAATTTCCGAGCCACTTGGACCTTTGGATCAGGATTCCCTCACCCAATCCGACCCGGATTTTTTACCGAATTCGAGGTCGACTTCTCCCTCGATTAACTCCCTTGAGGTCAATATATTGGCCGTTGCCTCCCCCTCAATAACCTCTAATTTGGGGTCAATTGAGGAGACGGCTAAGGCTAGTCCAACCCTCATTAACTCTCATAATTTGGTCCCATCTGAGGACAAACCTGACGATAATTTGATTAAAAACGCGGGTAAAACCCGGCCCGAGTCGGGGCCTCCAAACCCTCAAACTACCCTCAACCAGTCGGCTGAGAAGACTGATTTGACTAACCTAACCCCACCAGATTCCTCGTCAGAGCGACCGGTGGAAGATGGGGGTTTACGGGTCTATTGGCCAGCTCTTTACGCCCGAACTAACTCTGGAAGTTCCCAAGTTACTCCCCATATGGGGCCCCAGTTAACCCTTTTGGCCACACTTGAGAAGACCAAGGCTGATTTATTTAAGGTCTGGGAATATGGTCAAATTTCCGAGAATCTCAAGTCATTTAACCAAGATTCTCAGACAGCAAACAACGCTTTTCCCTTACCTGAATTGAGCCAGTCTGTCCCGGTGAGCGATTCAGTTGAGGGCCATATTCCACCCCCCAGCTCCTTCAAAAATGACTTATTTGAGGACGAGGATTTAGATCAGATTCCCGATAGTATTATGTCCCCTACCCGAGTTATTCCGGCCCAGGTGGCCTCATACTCTTTTCCCGATTCGAGTTCAGATTTACCCTTAGCCAACTCCCCTGAGGACCATTTAGCCGCTTCCACTTCAACTTCTGAGCCCTCAGTTCTGGATTTAATCTCTCCGGATTATCCCTTGGCCAGGAACTTGAAAACGACCGGGCTATCGGACGACGGCCCCTCCTCGATTTTTACCCGGAATGAGGCTCTTAACCCTCCCGCCCGCGCCCAGGGTCAGCCGCTCAACCAAAACATTATTCAGTCTCATCTTCTCGGTTATAAGCCAACTTGTTCCGGCGATAATTCCCCTTCTCTAAACTGGACTCCTGAAACTGAGGAACCAACTCCTCGACCTCTCCTGTCCCCTGAGGCCCCCCCTGAACCCCTGAATGGCCCTGAAGCCTTCGCCCAGGCGTCGCTACCTTTGACCCTATCTGACCAGGCTCTCGCCAATGAGCCGGAACCCGAGAGTCTCAAGTTCTGGTTGCCCCACGCTCAAGAGGGCGAGCTTAATCCTTTACCCGCGATGACCCAAGAGGCTCTCCTTGAGCCACCAGAGGGAAAAACGAGGGCCAAGAAGCCACCCTATCTTTATCTGGAACCTTTGGAGCCCACCCCAACAGATGAGCCAGATCCAGAAAACTCTGACCAGGCGAGCGCCGAGTTAAACGCGTCAAGCTTCCAAGGCGGGGCGGAGCTGATCCTTTTGGCCCGGAACCTGTATTTGAGGCAAAACCCTCGCCTCTTTAACGTTGTTAGCGTATTAGCCGTGTGTCTGCTTTTAATGGTCGGGCTCTTCTTTTACCTGGCTCTGAGTCAACCGGAGCCTAAATATTTCGCGGTTACCCCAGATTTACGCCTATTGGAGTTGACCCCCCTGAACGAGCCCTATATCAGCGCGCCTACCCTTATTGACTGGACTTCCCAGACAGTTACCAGCGCGCTGTCGCTAGATTTTCTCCATTGGCGAAGGAAGCTGATGGCGGTCAAGGAAAATTTTTCCGAAAACGGATTTAACAGCTTCGTAAACTCCTTAAAAAACGGCGGCCATATAAAAAAAATTGAGTCTGATCGGCTCAATCTCTCCTGCGCCTTGACCGGGGCTCCGGTCATTGTTAACACCAAAATGATAGGTAGCCGCCTGACCTGGAAACTGGAGCTACCGGTTCTGGTTTCCTACCAATCCTCCAATGGGGTGGTCGCCAGCCAAAACCTCATAGCTCTGGTGACTGTCCAGCGCGCGGACACTACTCAAAAAATCAAAGGAGTGGAAATCAAGCAAATTGTCTTGAGCAAAAAAGGGTGACCATTTTGGTGGCCCAGGTTGCCTGACCTGGGTCACCAGAACTATACCCAGATACTTTTTTTCCAATTTTCAATATTTCTTCTTCCCGCTCGTCAAACCTATCGGAGCTCGCCATGAGTCAACCTCCCATCCGCGGGCTTGGGCCTGAGGACTCCACTGACCGACGTAAACTAAGAAGAGACATCCGTTCCCCAATTATCCGGCGGTTGGCCAAAATTGGTCAAGGCGTCCCCGTGGCCTGCGGGCTGGTTGTCCTGATGATCCTGGAATTGGTCTGGCCTCAAAGCCTTTTATTCTGGCTCTGGGCTATGGTCGTCCTCTTAATCGCCCACCATTTGGAGATCCTCAAAGCCTTGCCCCTGAAATTGCCTCAATCAGCCCAGCGAGTGGATCCTCATGACCCTGGCCCGGGGCGGCAGTCCTGGAAAAAAGCCGAGGGAAAAATCTTTCTTGGCCATGACGTTGACAGTGGCCAGGAAATGTGGATTTCCGAAAGGGATCTGCTGACCCATATGCTCCTTTTGGGAACAACTGGAAGCGGCAAAACCGAGGCCCTGATCTCCCTATCCCTCAACGCCCTGATCACAGGATCGGGGCTCTTTTATATTGATCCCAAGGCCGCTCCCTCGCTGGCGGTCCAAATCTGGCAAATGGCTAGGCTCTTAGGCCGGGATGATGATTTCAGAGTCCTTAACTTCGGCACCCCCCGACCTGACCTTAATCTCCATAACCGCCTGTCCAATACCAATAACCCATTTTCCTGCGGAACAGCCGACTCTTTAACCCAAATACTGGCCTCCCTGATGCCCCCCACCAAAAATGGCCCGAACAGTGTCTTCGCTGAAAAGGCCATGAACCTAATCGCCGGGCTACTCCAGGCTCTGGTGGATCTCCGGGATCAGGGAAGACTAATTCTATCGGTGGCCAAAATTCGGCAATACCTCTCCGTAGAGTTCTGTTTGTCTCTCTTGGATGATCCCTATATTTCTAACTCTTCGAGATCCGCCTTGCGCTCAGCCCTTCAAACCTGCAACTGGTCTGAGTCCCGACCATTGGCTCTACAATCAGCTTTCTTTGAGCAATTCGGTTACGCCCAAAGCTATTTTGGCCGAGCTTTGTCAAGCCTGACCGACACCTATGGGCATATCTACGGAGTTGAAACAGGGGAAGTGGATTTTCAAGATGTGGTCCTTAACCGGCGGATCCTGGTGGTCTTGCTGCCGTCTTTGGAAAAAAGCCCGTTAGAACTGGCCTCTTTAGGCAAAATCTCCCTTTCCAGCCTGAAGGCGGCTTGCGCCGTCGGGTTAGGGGTGGAGATTGAGGGGCCGGAAAATGAAACTCTGGCCGCTCTTCCCCTCAATTTCACAGGCTCTGGACCATTTTTGGCTATTGTCGATGAGTACGCCGCCATCGTCACCCCTGGCTTTGAGATGGTCCTGACCCAAGGCCGAGGCTTGGGCATCGCGGCCATCATCGCCAGCCAGGATTACGCCG
>JAISMU010000059.1 GCA_031276635.1 Deltaproteobacteria bacterium
TCAACTAAAATTTCTGGCGAGTAACTGTCCAAAGACATATCCAGACGGAAAACCGGATATTTTTTAAACTCATAGCCGGATTGAGCGATTTTAAGACCAGCGAAAAGCTCGGCTTGACCTCGGAAAACCGCGTCCAGGGTGTCGAGAAGAAGAGATTTGCCAAATCGTCGAGGCCGAGAGAGGAAACGTTGTTTGCCCCTGATCAGCTCAAATAATAAATCCGTCTTGTCAACGTAGAGATATCCTCCCTCAATGATCTCTTTGAAGTCATAAACGTCCACAGGAAGCTCTTTCACGGGACCACCTGAATTCTTCAGTTTTAAACAATTAATCTGGCGACAGACGACAAGCTGGAAAACCTTTTTTAAACACATCTCAATTTTATTCTTTAGTCAGGTCAATGTCAATGACTCTGTGCGCGTGTGTGTCCATGAATTCTCAATTAGTTCAGGCTTTTTTCTGGAATGGGTTAGTTGAGTTGACTAGGGACGAGACAATTATTGGCTCTTCACAAAAATCCACTCCATCTACTCAGGAGCGGATCTTTGGGCAGAGCCTTTTTACTTTCCCGCGTTAAGCAGCCCGAACCCCTGAAAGAGGCTATCCTTCTCGGCTGGCCGCAAGGCTGTGTCCCGCTCCCAGGAGCCATGGTCCTCATCAATACTTTTTAAAGTCACAGCCAACTCGGCCTCCCTTTCCTTGGCCAAGGTCAGCAGGCCCTCGGCGGTGGGGGTCTGACCCGGCCAGGCCAGAGCCAGACCGCAGTTGAGCTCGCCCAACCCCTGGCCCAGTTGCCTTAAGACCCGGACAACTTTTCGAATGGACACTTCCGGCATAAGAACGGCGCATCCCGCCTCTCCCAGCCGGGCGGCCTGGTCACAGCCCCCCAAGGCGTCAACTATCTCCCGCCCGGTTGTGGCCCAGTTGGGTGGCATGGGAAAACTGATCAATAAAATCCCCAGGGCTCCCTGGGCGTTACTCAGACGGGCCAGCTCCTTGTCCAGGGCAATAAAAAAATGCTCGGGTCGGTAAAGCCCGCTGAGAGGATCCACGCAGCCGCCCCCCTCGCTATCTATGGCAATTAAAGCCTTATCCATGAGCTCGCCGCTTTCCCTCGGCCTCAAACCATGTCCAGGATGCCTTGGGGCATATTCCGCAGGGAGACAACCTTGTCCACGCACCCGGTCTTGATGGCCTCCTTGGGCATGCCAAAGACCACGCAGGAAGCCTCGTCCTGGGCGATGGTCTTGGCTCCGGCCTGCTTCATAACCCTGATACCCTCAGCCCCATCCGAGCCCATGCCGGTCAGGATCACGCCAACCGCGTTGGCCCCGGCGTACTTGGCGACAGACTTGAACAGCACGTCCACCGCCGGTCTTTGGTGATGGACCATGGGCCCGGTTTTGATCTGCACAAAATACCTGGCCCCTGACCGGTGTAGAAGCATATGAAAATTACCTGGGGCGATGAGACAGACCCCCGGCACCACGGAATCATTTTCCTCGCCTTCCTTGACCCGGATGCGACATAAAGTGTTGATCCGGTCAGCGAAAGCCTTGGTAAAATTGGCGGGCATGTGCTGAGCTATCACAATGCCCGGGGTGTCGGCCGGCAGACGAGTGAGGATGTCTTTGAGAGCCTCGGTTCCTCCGGTGGATGAGCCAATGGCGATGACTTTGTTGGTGGTCTGGGTGATGGCCCCCTTGTGGGCGGCCATGGGGCCGGCCTCAGAGGGAACTCTTTTCGCGACCCTGACCTTGGCGGCGGCCCGGATCTTCTCCGCCAGCTGGGCCCCCATCTCACCGACCGAAAATGACCCGCTGGGTTTGGCCAGCACCTCCACCGCTCCGCAATCCATAGCCTCCAAGGCCATGGCGCTGCCCTTGGGGGTCAGGGAGCTGACGATGATGACCGGGATCGGGTGGTAGGCCATGATTTTTTTGAGAAAGGTAATGCCATCCATGCGGGGCATCTCAATGTCCAACGTCAGGACATCCGGGGAGAGTTTCAGGATCATGTCCCGGGCCACGTAAGGATCCGGAGCGGCCCCGACCACCTCTATGTCCTGGGCCTTCGATAGCTGCTCCGTGAAAATCTTCCGAACTATGGCGGAATCGTCAACTACTAGAACTTTGATCATGACATCTAACCTACCAGATCATAGAGCTTAACAACCCGCTGGCCAAGCCAGGCCTCCAAAATAGTTAGTTGGCGACCTTGCGGTAAATGCAAGGGGCCACGTACTGAAAATTGTGCTGCAGACCAGACAGGCTCTCCGAGTGCCCGATGAAGAGATAGCCTCCGACCTCCAGGATTTTGTAAAATTTATCAATGAGCTTGCCGATGGTTTCCCGATCAAAGTAGATCATGACATTCCGACAAAAAATCAGGTCCATGGGCCCCTTATAAGGCAGGGGATCCATGAGATTGAAGCGTCGGAAAGAGATCAGGTTCCGGACCTGAGGAATGATGGTATAAAAGTTCGAGCCGCTTTCCGTGGGTGTTTTCGCCATGAAGTTACGGAGCGTCACCGGGTTGATGCTCTTGACACTTTCCGGGCCATACTGCCCCTTTTTGGCGATATTCAAGACCTTGGTCGAGAGATCAGTCGCCAAAATTCGGAAATCCCCGCCATTGGCGAAATAAGGGCTCCGCTCCAGAACCACCATGGCGATGGTGTAAGGCTCTTCTCCCGAGGAACAGGCCGCGCTCCAGATCCGCAACCGAGGTCCCCCGCCCCCGGGTCGACGGCGTTTTTTCTCCAGCTCTGGCAGGAGAACTTTATGCATGAACTCGAAATGCTGGGGCTCCCGGAAAAAACTCGTCAGGTTGGTCGCCAGGGCGTCCAGCAAAAAAACCAGCTCATCGCCCGAGGCGTCCGAGGTCGCGTATTTGAAGTAGCTTTTGAAATCTCGGAAATCCAGCTGGTTGATTCTCTTGACGAGCCGGGCCCGCACCAGTTCCTTCTTGCCATCCAAAAGGTTGATACCACTGGCCTTATGGACAAAGCTGGCGATGGCCTGGTAATCCCGGTCCGAGAGCTCCAACTGTTGAGCGTTGAATTTTGGCGCGGTGGAGGGCGCCTGGTTGTGATCCAATCTCACTTACCTCCCCTGGCTTTCTCTGGCGGGCGGCCTTTGGGGGTCGCTCAGGGCGCTTGAGGGCGGCTGTCACCAGTCCCGCCCCCTAGAGAACAAAACTAAATAAAACCTCGAGTCAGGCTCTGGCCCAACTTAGCTCACAATTCTCCTCTCAAGGCTGCTCCTCCGCCACCACGGTCTTGGGCCCGAAGGTCAAATCCTCATCAGTGAGGATGAGATCAATATCCAGAATGATGAGAACCTGGGTCTTGGTCTTGGCCATGCCCTTGATATAGTCGCTTTTCAGACTCGTCCCGAAGTCTGGGGGTGGTTCAATGTCGGCCTTGTTGATGGTGATGACCTCGGAGACCCGATCCACCACTATGCCCATCTGGGTGGGGCCGGTGACAGTCTTGAACTCAATAACGATAATGCTGGTCCGCTCGGTGTAGGCCTCCTCAGGCAGCCCGAATTTCAGGCGCAGGTCAATGACCGGAATGACTTTGCCGCGAAGGTTGATCAGACCCCGCATGAACTGAGGTGTCTGGGGCACGCTGGTGATGTCCATCATGCCGTTAATTTCCCGGATCTTCAGGATGTCTAAGCCATAAAACTCCCCCGCCAGCTCAAAACGCAGCACCTTCATGTCCAGGGAATGATCCACGGCCAAGGCCGTGGCGGGGTTATGTTGTTGGTCGCCGCTCATTTATCCTCGTCCCCTTTGGGGCATTGATATTTGTTTCACGGGCAGGCCGAGCCGGTTGCCCTGAGTCAGCCAGCGCCGGCTCAATTCCAGGACTCGTCACTCATCTCCCAGTCATCAGTCCGGGAGGGTAACGCGCCTCCCAGGGAGAGCTCCCGAGCCTCAAACAAGCCACTGACATCCAGAATCAGGCCCACCTGGCCATCACCCAATATGGTGCCCCCGGCCAGGGTGCGCACGTATTTCAAGGCCTCGCCCAAAGATTTGATGACCACCTCCTGCTTGCCGAGAACCTCGTCAACCAAAAGGCAGCAGCGCTGACCTTCATTTTCCACCACCACCACCAGGCCGCTGGCCGGGTCAGACGTGGCCCCGGTGGCCCGGACTATCCGCGACAAGCGAACCAGCGGCAACAGGGTGTCGCGAACCTTGATCATCTCACCTTGGTTGCGGACGGTGAAATACTCCTCTGGCTTGGGCCGGAAGGACTCATTAATGGAGATGGTCGGGAGAATGTACCGGAAGTCCCCGACCCGGACGATCATGCCGTCAATGATGGCCAGAGTCAGGGGCAGTCTGATGGTGATGGTCGAGCCCTGGCCCGGCTCAGAGCTGAAGTCAACCTTGCCTCGCAGGGTCTCAATGGACTTTCTGACCACGTCCATGCCCACCCCCCGACCGGAGATGTCGGTGACCTGATCCTTGGTGGAAAAACCGGGCAAAAAAACCAGGTTGTGAATGGCCTGGGGCGACAACCCCTCCCCAGACTGGATCAACCCCCGCTCCAAGGCCTTGGCCACGGCTTTTTCCCGGTTTAGGCCCCGACCATCGTCAGAAAGCTCAATAACCACGTTTCCGCCCTGATGGTAGGCCTTCAAGGTTAAAAGACCCTTGGGGTGCTTGCCAGCCGCCACCCTTTCCTGGGGAGGCTCCAAGCCATGATCCAGGCTGTTGCGGATCATGTGAACCAGGGGATCGTAAATGGACTCCACCATGTTCCGGTCAATTTCCGTTTCCTCGCCCTGGGAAGAGAACTCCACGTCCTTCTCAAACTTGTGGGCCAGATCCCGGACCAGGCGATTCATTTTTCGGAAAGTCTGGCTGATCTGGACCATTCTCAGGCTCATGGCGTTTCTTTGCAACTCCGAGGTTATGCGGGAGACCTGAGCCAGGTCCTTGATGATCTTCTGCTCCTTCAAGATTTTGATGGAGGCGTTGGAGGTGACCAGGGACTGAGTGATAACCAGCTCCCCGACCAGGTCAATGAGGCCATCAAGCTTCTGGGTCTCAACTTTGACGGTGTTGACGGTGGCGGCCTGCTGGCCGCCGCCAACCTCGCTCAATTTCTGCTCGCGCAGAGCGGCGGCCACCTTCTCGGGGGCCCCAATCTTTTTTTTGAGTAGAATTTCACCCAGCTTGGTTTCTTTGAACCCCTCCTGGAGCTTCAGGGCCTCTTCCACGTGCTCGTGTTCCAGACAGCCCATGGATACCAGGATTTCCCCCAGTCGGCGACCATTGTCTGGGCCTTTCTGCCGCTCCAGGGCCTGGTTGAGCTCATCCTCGGTAATCAACCCCTCTTGCAAAAGAATTTCGCCCAGCCGGATAGCCCGAACCGATTTCTGGGCCTGGATGAGGCCACCCAGGTCATTTTGGGAGATCAGACCCTTTTCCACCAAGATCTCGCCTAGCTTCTTAGGTTTGGCTGTGGAAGCCCCGCCCAAACTCGAGGTGACGACTTTATTGGTAATGTCATTGACCAACATACCCTGGCGGGCGTCCCACAACATCTCTTTGAGGTTGGCCAGCTCAACCTCAGACCAAGCCGGGGCAAAGGCCCAGGAGCGCCCATCGGGGTTCAAGGTCAGGGTGGCCAGGCCCTCGATCAAAAACGTGCAGGCTTTCAGCAGGATGTCGGTAATGGCCGCGCTATGGGACACCTGCTCGGTGGAGACATAATCCAGGAGCCCGATGATGTCGGCGGTGAGTTTAGCCAGCTCGTCCAGATCAAGCAGGCTCACCCCTCCGAGGATAGTCCGAAACATCGGTAGCGTCTCGCTCATGGCCACCACCGGATCGGTCTTGTGCTCCACGGTCACCAGTTTCATCTGCAGATCTTCCAGGGCGGCCGTGAAATCAGCCTTGAAATAATCCACAGTCAATTTCTGGCTCAGATAAGCCTCACGGCGGACCAGGGTGGGGGTGGGGACAATGACCTCGGAGCGAGAGCTAATTTTGCGGGGCCGGAAGGGGCTGGACTTGAGGCTTTTGGCCGGGCTGGCCTGGTCGTCTCCCTGGCCGGCTGGGTTAGCCGCGGCGGCCTCTTTTTCGGCCGGGCCCTCAATCGGCTCAGTCGCCGGGCCCAAGCTCGTCAGGCTGGGCTGGGCCTGGGCCGCCGCCAGAACCTCGTTGATCTTGGCCAGAAAGCTCTGGACCTCCCCATCACTGGCCTGACCAACCGCCAGGCGCCTGGCGAGATCCTGCAACAGGCTCAACCCCTCCCCCACCAAGCCCAGAGCTAGGTCCCGATCTGGCAGCTTGTCGCGGATGATGTCCCGCAAAAGCTCAGTCAGGGCCTCCACAGTCTGGGCCGGGCCAGGATCGGGCAAATCCCCCACGTTAGCCGCCATGGCTTGAACCTGGCCAAGAACTGAGCTGATCTCCAAAAGGTTGTCTGAGGAGAGCATCACCAGGTCAAGGCTGGCCCGATTGAGTTGATCGGCTAGCATCTCAGGGTCAAAGGGCATAATGGGGTTACCCACAACCTCAAGGGCCGCCTGGGGCCAGGGCCGCCAGGCAAAAATAGGGCTGGCTCCCGCTGGGCGGGCCAAGCTTGGCTGACCTCAGGGGATTTGGGACTCACCGCCAGGCCCAGGGCAAGAGGAACCCCAAAAACCAACCAGAAAAAATAACCACCCTTAATATAATAACCTAGGCAAAAAATCGCTCCCTATTTTCGCCAAGGTTGAGCCTGACAAAAATAGAAGAGCCTGGGGTTTTAGCCGAAAATCGGCTTCCTTCATTATACTCCGTTATCGACCATTTGTCAGGCCGCCGGCCCGCCATCAACCGCCACTTCGCCACCGGGTGGCTTTCTCTCCGCTGAGCTCACGCCCGTCCTGGCCCCCAGACTCTCGCTCAAAATGGTGAATTGCCAGCGCACCAGGCGATTTCTTTCGTCCAGAATGGTGTCCAGGAGCTGACCAAAGCTGGCCTGGTCCCTGGGCAGGTAATCGGTCATGCCCCCGCTGATGGATTTGATCATAGCCAACAAGGAAGGCCTAGCCGCCAAGACGATGAGACGGGTCAAAGGAGACTGGCGCCGAACCTCGGCCCCCATGGAGTGATCCACCAAAAGGGCGCTGTCCGCCACCAGAAAATGAAGGCGCTGTTTTTTAATATACGACAAGACCCCGGAAATATTCTCCACAACCGTGACCTCAAAGCCCTCCCGCTCCAAATCCTCGATCAAAGGGGCCAGAAAAGCTGGCTCGCGGTCCACAATGACGACACGCATTTTTTTACCACCTGTTGAGAGGGCCGAAAATTTGAGGGCCTGGCCAAGGCAAAACTGAAAATGCCGGCAATTTGGATCCTAATCGCTTTTAGTTTACCAAATAATATCGATTTTGTAAACCAGATTATCGGCGCGCCAACAATTTTAACTTTACCCCAGCCTCTGAAGAGCCCTAGCCAGAAAGAACAATCATATTACTACTTAATAAATATTTATTATATTTTATAAATTAATTATTTTATTTGTCTTAATATAATGTTAAAAAATTATTCAAAATTAAATCAAAAATAATTATTTTTTTATACCTAACTTGCGTTTTGTGGGTTGAAACGATTTGGCTAAAAAAAATTTTTTTATTAATAACGGTTTTATTTCTCTGGCTATTATTAAATATTTCTATATATAATATTATTAATTAAGTTTTTCTCATTTCTATTTTATCTTAAACTAGGTTAAACGTTCACAAGGGAGAGTAAAATTGGATCCGTGGCTTAAACCTTAGACTCCCTAGGTCTGAACTTAACCCTCGAAATTAAGGAGTAAAATATTATCAAATTCAATAATAAGAGCTGACAGTTTTGAAATGGCGTAATCATAGCCATTATTTATTTGGAGTAACTTGACACGCTGTCAATTTGCCCCAATTTTTCCATGATTGACCGTTAGGTCAGGACAATTAGTTTTAAGATCAAATCGGCCTCTTTTCCTGAGAGCTACCCGGCCCAGGCCCTAACCTTGCTCCTTCCCCTCGGGAATCACCGCCTCAACCAAAGCGCCAGTCCTGAACCAAGGAATCTCTTACTCCCGCGGCCGGCGCGCTTTCGGCTCGCTCTTATTATCTTTTTCTTGAGGAAACCCTTGGGCTGTAACCAGCGGCCGTTGTCTGGTCCCTCGACCCATCGATTTAAGCGCCAAAGTCGGCTAATTCCAGTCGATCAGTCTAGAGACTTTAGCCACGCGAGCCGCGTCTAGCGCTGGGGGTAGCGCCTGGGTCTTCGGGACATCCAGTTTCGACCGATGATCTTAAGTCTGGGCCCCGTTCCCCAGAGTCATTGGTAGCCCGAACGCCTGAACCTTATTCCATAGAGCCCAGCGGGTAATATTCCCAGCCGCCGCGTCTTTCCGCGGTCGATTGGCCTGAGACTGGCGCCGGGTTAGCTTTTCCGGCTCCTTAGCCAAAAATTCCTTAGCCGGTTTATCGCTCTTCTTCCGCTTACCAGAAGCGAGCGCTAAAACCAGATTAGATGGCCGATTACTCCCGCCTTTAGCCCTGGGGACCAAATGATCAACCTCTAATTTCCTCTCTTTGGACTCGCGATAAACCCATTTATAACCGCGTTTCCCCAGGGCGGGCGCCCTGACCGCATAGCCCGCCAAAGTCCCTCGCTAATATTCGATCCCGGCTATTTCCGGGTTCGCCATCGCCTGGGTCTCGAACTTGGTCGTCTCTCTGGCTATCTCCCCTATTGGGCCAGTCTCAGCGGTTTCTCCATTAATCGGACAGGTCCGTCCCCGACTAGCTGAACAGACGGAGCCAACCACCCCTCTTTTTTGGCCCGGTGGTTAAACCGGGGTTTTCAATATCTCAGACTCGCGCTTCTCCGCCGGCGGCGACAGCCGACGCGATGTTGGCGGCCCTGACTAATCTGGTCTTGACGATGAGCCCGCTCTAGCCAAGAGATAACCGTCGCGACCGGCTCTTCCGCTTCCAGGTCTTCGGACCGCCGAACTAAAGCGAATCCGGTTATTTTACTCTCTAGAGCAACCGGCAAACCCAATGGCTGGCCAACGCTGTCCTCAGCCTGGCGGTCCAATAGAATAATAGAGAACAAAACCATTTTGTCGATCGTGGCCCGCTTCTGTTCCCTCAGTTTTCTGGCCGTCTCGGAGCGGGCGGGTTAAGGGTTTTTTATTTTTGTCAACAACGAATACTTGCGAATGAAGCGCCGATATAAGCCTCTAACGGTCAGGTTATTCGTTAAAAGAACGTCTCCTCGAGAATGTTGAGGGTCGGCCCGGGCCCCATTCAGTATCGCTCCTGTTCCGGCTTGTCCACAAATGAGTCTTCATGAGGTCAGAATTGGAGAAGCGCTCTGACGTTGGTCTTTAGCCATTTTATTCAACGTAGTCTCAGAACCGTAAGATCCAAAGGTTAACCCTGGTAACCTGGGGAGATATTTCAAACCCCACCCCTTTATCGCGGTTGATCGGTTACAAACAAGGAATTCCTCAGCCGACAAAATAGTCAGTTAGCTCAATCATAGCTTTCAAGCTATACCTGTTCAGGTTATAGCTTTAGGATTGAAATAATGACCATGAACGAAATATTGCATACAGATCGGCTTTTCAGGGAAATTAGAGATAAAAACTTATTTTACCTGGATAAGACCAGATATATCCACCATCTCTCTCTTGACTCGCGTTGATAACATTTTTATTTTGTCCCGGCCCCGCCGCTTTGTCAAAACGCTTTTGCTATACACTTTGGGGGAGATTTTCACCGGTAAAAGCGAGCGTTTTAAATGGCTTTGGATTGAGCGGTCTGATTACGCCTTTCCCAGGCGCCCGGTCCTGTTTTTGAGCCTCGCGGTGGACTCGGAGAACCAAGAAATCCTCAAAATAACTATTGCTAATAAGCTTGACGGCTTAACTCAAGCCGCCAAACTCAGTCAGATGGTCAAGTGGGACACACTTAACGATTATTTTAGGAACTTGATTATACCTTGCGCAAAGAGAGCAAAGTTAAAATCGCGGCGCTCATTGACGAGTATGACGCCCCGGTGACCGGGAACCTGGCCAACCTGGAGGTGGGCCAAGCCAACGCCGATATTCTTAACAACTTCTTCGCCACTCTGAAAAATGTTGATGCGCTTCCTTGTGTCGAATTTACCATGGTCACCGGCATTACCCGGTACGCCCTGACCTCCATGGACTCGGGGGCCAACCACCTTCTGGACATCTCTTTAGATCCAGACTACGCCAGCTGTTCGGTTTTACCCTGGAAGAGTTTGATTTTCTTTTCATCGACCGGCTGGAGGCAAGCTTACCTATTCTCAAAAATTCTGGCAAAATAGACTCGTCCGCACCGTCGAAGATTTGCGAGCCCAAATTTTCGATTGGTATGACGGTTACAATTGGGGTGGCTAGACCAGGGTCCTCAAGCCTTTTTCCATCCTCAATTAATTTAAACAAAATAAATTTGACAGCTTTTGGGTCCGAAGTGACCGACCCAACCACCTGACCGCCCTGATTAAAAAGAGACCTTTGGATTTTTTCGCGCCCACCCTGGACACTAACCTGGCCACTTACCTGGCCACAGAGAGGCGTTAAAATCTGAGCTGGACCAGCTTCAGGCGGGGCCAGTTCTCTTCCGCACGGCTATCTGACAGTGGATAAAATCACTAATCAGGCTGTTGTCGCCAAGGAGGCCGACCAGAAGACATCTTTTGAGGAAGTTTACTCTTTCCGGCTCCCCAATTTAGAGGTCGAGAAATCATATTACCGGAATTGCTATGACCTCATTTTTGGCCTTGATTCGGAAAAGAGTTTTAACCTCAGGAAAGCGGAGCTTATCCAGGCTTTCTTAAGTCGGGACACCGAAAAGGTAGTCGCGTTCTTAGCTCTTATTTTAGCCAACAGACTTATTTTCAAAAACCTGACCGCGAAAGCGATTGCCACGCCTTTCTTCAATTACTTTTTCTGTATTATGATTTTAAAGTCCAAAGTAAGCAGCCGGGTGCCAAGGGGCGGTTGGATCTGAGCGTGGTGTTGCCGGGTCAGGTCGTTTTGGTCGTTGAGCTCAAGTATCGGCCAAACCCAAAAATAACCTTGACCTCGAAAGAAAATGAGTCTTTGGCTTCTTTAGCCTATGAGCTGCTGCCAAAGGATGATATTTTTGAGAGCCTGGCCAATTTAGCTTCTCAAAAGCTTAAGGTCAAACAAAGAACTAAAATTTTGGCTGGAATTGATCAAGAAGGACTTACTTTAGCTAAACAAAGACAATTGTTTGTAGAGGCCGCCCAGGAATGGCTCTCGGAAGATGATATGAATAAAAACTCTGGCCTCGCTTGTCCTGGAAAAT
>JAISMU010000128.1 GCA_031276635.1 Deltaproteobacteria bacterium
GACCATCCTTTTGCAGAACGCCTTTTCCGCCGCCCTGGCCCCTTTTCTGGCCAGGCTCCCCCAACGCCAGGGTTACGCCAGAAATGGCCGGGGACCGCTTTTAAGCCGGGCTGTCCCCATTGATCCCCGCTCGCGTCTGGCCCATGAGACCTTCTACTATCTGGATCTTCTGGCAAAACTGGGTTTTCCGGCCCCCTACTCAGCCCCCCGCCTCGACCTGAATAAGGCCCAGAATCTCCCCAACCCTCTGGACCTAAAATCTCTCCCGCCCCTCCCCCCAGGGTTCGCCTTGGCTCTGGCCCCGGGGGCGGCCTATGGCGAGGCCAAACGCTACCCGGCCAAGGATTTCGCCCAGATCGCTCGGGAGCTGGCCAAGAGCCTGGACCTCGCCGTGGTCATTGTGGGCGGCCCGGCCGAGCGAGAGGCCGCCCAAGAGACCCTGGCGGCTCTGGGGCCAGACATAAAAGCCCTCAATCTCGCCGGCCAAACGACCCTGACCCAGGCGATGGCGATTCTGGCCCAGTGTGAGGCCCTGGTCGCCAATGACTCCGGCCTGGCTCACCTGGCCGGGGCCCTCAATAAACCCGTGGTGGTTCTTTTCGGGCCCACCAACCCTTTGACCACCGGCCCCCTGGCCAGTCGCCGCCTGGTTCTGCGCGAGCCGGTCCCCTGCGCCCCCTGTCGGCATCGGGTCTGCCCCAGAGCGGAGCGGATCTGTTTTCAGGGTTTGCGACCCACGCGAGTCGCCCAAAAAATCCTGGAGTTTCTGGGCCAGTCCCCGGTTCAGGGCCGACCAGCCCTGTTCTGGGCCGACCAGCCTCCCCCAGATCCTCAAAACCCCAAGCCGGGCCGCCCTTTGGCCGACCCAGCTCTCTTAACCATCGCCTATGAGCCTCAGGCCGGTTATGAGGTTTTTGGGCAGAAAGCTCAGAACCTGGGGCTGGATCTCCGGGCCTCCTTCTGGATGGCCGAGGATCCGGATTTTTTAGCCTTGGGTCGCCGACTGGGCGGGCGGACGATTTTTCTGGCTAACGCTGATAAACCGGCGAATTTCCAGGCCGCCTTAAACCTCCCGCCGGACCTGGCCGCCCCCAGCCCAAGGCGGGCTCTGGAGTGGCTCCAGGAACAATTGGCCGACTGACCACCCGCGGAGACCCAAAGCCGCCCCTGTCTCAAGATTCGCGGACCTCTGACTCAGCGAGTGAAATTGAGGCGAGTGGACAGAATGGCCTTGACACGAAAACGAAAAAATGGTTAAAACTCTTTTATTAATTTTTACTTTTAGTTGACAAGCCTTGACCGTTATGGTAAGCTTCTCTTATAAAATATAGAATTCTCGAAGAGGTAAATTATGGAACTTTTAGAAAATTATTTTTGTCATAATGAAAAATGTACCCATTATAATATACCTAACAATGGTAATATATCTATTAGAGGGAAATACGGTAAAAACAAGGACCGCGTCCTTCTCTATTGTCGGATCTGCGGTAAAACCTTCGCCGCCACCCGAGACACTCCTCTCTTTGGCTCCCATCTGCCGCCTGACGTGGTTTCTCAAATCGTTAAGTTGTCAGCCGCGGGAAGTGGAGTTAGGAGTATAGGTCGAGACCTGGGAATAAATAAAAACACCGTAATGGAAAATATATCTCGAATTAGCCAACATTGCGCAGTTTTTCTTGACCAATTATTAGTTTCATTAAATTTAACTGATGTTCAATTTGATGAACTTTGGATATTTATAAAAAAACACGTTCTAATGCAGACCAAGAAAAAAAAGGAAAAAAATGGCTCTGAAGAGCCATAGATCTCGCCTTTAGACTCTTAATTCTTGGACCTTGGGAGACCAAGAAGTGGCAGACTAAAGTCTTTTTTTCCCTAAATTTGACTAAAATTTCATTTGAATTGATTATTAAATATATTTTATAATAAAATATAAGTATAGAATATAAAATTATGGTGATTTAAAAACAAAAAATAGATAGTAATTATGCTTAGATTAGTATCTAGTATTCCTCTTAATCAAAATTAGGATGGCATAATAAACTAAAAATTTGTCTCTTAAAATCTTAACAGGAAACGTTCCGCCGCGGAACAAGATTCCGCTCCAACTCAGGGAACTCATGCCCATTCCTATGAAACTGGGGAGGAATTACCAAAGATCCAGCTGAGGTGGCCAATTGGCGCGTGGCCTCTAAAGCAAGGTCTCGCTTTGGCGCGAAGGTTACTTGGAGTTATAGGACCCGCGAGGAAAAGAGTAACCCTGGATTTTGTCGCGGCTTTAAAATAGTTTCGCCGGGCCGCTGAATAAGGGGACCCCAAAGCTCAAATGGAGTTAAAAAACAGGAAATTTTAATTTTTTCCTGACATCACGGCTCAATCCGTGGCGTTAATCTGGCCCGGGGCCAAAACTCCAGCCCAACCACTCCTCTAGAGCGGCGCCACTTGACGGAGTGAATAGTATAATCGACAGGGAACAGACGAATCGTAGTTATTTGGAGCTTAATCAACGGTAGAAATCTTGGTTTTGTTTTTTTTACCTTTAAGAGGTTATGATAATGTCAATAAATATAAAAAATTTAATTACCTTGGCTGAACAAGGCGACGCCGAGGCTCAATTTAATCTTGGCCGGATGTACCATTATGGAGAGGAAGTGGCTGAGAACCTGGAGGAGGCGGTTAAATGGTATCTTCTGGCCGCTGAGCAAGGCCAGGCCAAGGCGCAAAATGTCCTTGGGTTTATGTTCCAAGTAGGAAAAGGGGTGGCTGTAGATCAGGTTGAGGCCACCAAATGGTATCGCCGTTCCGCTGAGCAAGGAAACGTTCACGGACAGTTTTCTCTTGGGGACATATACCTTTTTGGGTTACTTGGAACCATAGATCCAGTTGAGGCGTTTAAATGGTACCGCCTAGCCGCTGAACAAGGGTATGTTTACGCGCAGGCAAATCTTGGGCTAATGTACGGTAAAGGGATAGGAGTAGCCAAAGATCCGGTGGAGGCGATTAAGTGGTACCGCCTGGCCGCTGAACAAGGGCACGCTGACTCAAAAATGGAGCTTGAAAAACTTATAAAATAAAATTGGCTCAATAGTTTCGTCGGGCCGCTAAACCAGGACATGTCGACGCTTAAAAAACTGAACAAATTAATCAAATAAATATTGCCAAATATTGGAGTTCGCTTCTTGGCGATAGCCTGGCCCAGAGCCAAGACCACTTCGCCACCTCCATGATGGCGACTCTATGAGGTATCGGAAGCAATGGGTAACAAATTGATAATAATTATCTGAAGCCGCTTCAGCGGTAGGAATGTTTGTTATGTTCATTACAGTTTGGAGTATTGATA
Source organism: Deltaproteobacteria bacterium (assembly GCA_031276635.1). Taxonomy (GTDB): domain Bacteria; phylum Desulfobacterota; class Desulfarculia; order Adiutricales; family Adiutricaceae; genus JAIROO01. The sequence continues at coordinate 3,341 of JAISMU010000128.1, forward strand.
ATTTCAGATAATGAACAGAAAATCCTTGCCTTTCCCGCGAAAATTGATAAGTCGCTTCGCCTGACGGAACAGGGAGACACCGAGACTAGGTTTAATCTTGGCTCAATAACAATCTGGGGAGGGAGTAAACCAAGACAATGTGGAAGCTGTCAAATTGTTTCGCCTAGCCGCTGAGCAAGGGCTGGCTAAGGAACCAAGGAATCCCGAAGCTCCCGTGGAGCTGAAAAAACCGGGCGAATGAATTTTACCCCCATCACGGCGCGTTCCTGGCGGTAATCTGGACCGATGGCCAAAACCTTAATCCCGTCCCTCTTCCAGAGTGTCAACCCGTTCTGGCCTAACGTTGTCAACCAGGAACCGAAGCTCGGTGGAAATTTGGGGCTTTAGTCGCGGTAGGAATGTTTTTTTGTCCGCTACCGTCAGGAGTTTCGACAATGGGAGATAATGGTCCGAAAAAAACGGATTTTCTAGCGGAAATGGCTATATCGCTTCGCCAGGCTGAACAGGGCGACGCGGAGGCTCAACTTAATATTGGCTCAAAGTATAACCAAGGGGAAGGCGTGGCCAAAGACTCGGTGGAGGCGGTCAAATGGTTTCGCCGGGCCGCCAATCAAGGGTTAGCTGAGGCCCAAATTGAGCTTGGGATTAAGTATTTAAGCGGTGAAGGCGTAAAACAAAACCTGGTTGAGGCGACTAACTGGTTTCGCCGGGCCGCGGAGCAAGGCAACGCCGTTGGGCAAATTATTCTTGGTTCTGCTTACGTTAATGGGCAAGGCGTGGCCAAAAACCTGGTTGAGGCGACTAAATGGTTTCGCCTGGCCGCGGAACAAGGCAACGCCGCTGGACAATTTAATCTTGGGAACATGTGCGCTAATGGCCTAGGCGTGGCCAAAAACCTGGTTGAGGCGGCTAAATGGTATCGTCTGGCCGCCGAGCAAGGCAACGTTTGGGCGCAATTTAATCTTGGTTTTTTGTGTGAGAGGGAAAAAGGAATAGCCAAAAACCGGGCTGAGGCGGTTAAGTGGTATAGACTGGCCGCTGAACAAGGGCTTGCTGAGGCGCAATACGCTCTTGGTTTATTATATGAAATTGGGGAAGCCGTAGCCAAAAACCTGGTTGAGTCGGCTAAATGGTATCGTTTGGCCGCGGAGCAAGGGTACGCCAACGCGCAAAATAATCTTGGGACCATGTACGCCGACGGGGAAGGCGTAGTCAAAGACCCAGTTGAGGCGTATAAATGGTTCCGTCGGGCCGCTGAACAAGGAAACGCTAACGCGCAGTTCAGCCTTGGGGGTTGTTATCATTTTGGGGAAGGAGTAGCCCCAAATCAGGTTGAGTCTGTTAAATGGTTTCGCCGGGCCGCTGAACAAGGTAATAACGAGGCTCAGTACAATCTTGGGGCGATGCTTGCCAATGGGAAAGGAATAACTAAAGATATGTCAGAGGCGGTCAAATGGTTTCGCCTGGCCGCTTTACAAGGAAATATCGACGCTATATTGGCGCTTAAAAGACTGACTGAATAACTGTAGTTTAATATTGGAGTCTACTTCTGGAAGGGAACCAGGCCCAGGGCCAAGACCACCCCACCCATATATGTTGGCTAATGGGTAGGCGTAACTAAGGACCTGGCGGAGGTGGTTAAATTGACTCATCTGGCCATGGGGCCCGGCGAGTATCGTCTTGAGACGCTGTGAGCTGATTGTGAATGAGTTCCCAAAATCCTTTTGAGGCGGCTAAATAGCTTCGCCTAGTCGATGTCCAAGGTGAGAATAACGCTCTTAGCTTTTTTTTAATATCTGGATTTTTCAGCGCGATTTGGCTATGGATCGGGGTAGTCAGAAATCCGGTTGAGGTGGTCAAATTGAGTCGGCGCGGAACAACAAGGGGCTCCCAACGCTCAAAGAGCTCTTGAAAAATTGGCTTAATAAATATTGACCTATATTGGCGTTCGCCCTTTCTCCTTTAAGCTCTTGTCAAGCCTGAGCTTTCCACTGACTCGTTTTCGACATTGGAACCGAAATGACTAGCCGAGCCTGGCCAACGGGCGATGACCTTCAAATAAGCTAGCGCTTAATTGCACAGATTAACTATAGTATTCCTAAGCTGACTTCCCTTCACTTCGCGTTTTCTCCACACAAAGGGTTCAGCTTTGGAGTTGTAAACAGATATAAAGTCATTGATAGCCTTCGCCAGTTCCGAGCGGCTGGCGAAATTCCCACCTTTCAGAGCCTTTCTGGTCATGACACCAAACCATATCTCGACCATATTGAGCCAGCTAGCGGAAGTTGGGGTAAAGTGAAAGGAAAAATTTGGGTGTTCACCCAACCAAATATCGCGCCTTTTATGGACGCAATAATTGTCCATGACAACGTGAATTTCCTGGCCTGCTGGATAATCATTGGAGAGCTGATCCATAAACTCAAGAAACTCTATTCTTCTTTTCCTCTCAGTTATTTGAGTAGTAATGTGACCAGTCGCCACTTCCAACGCGGCAAACAAATTAAGGGCGCCATTTCTTTTGTAGGCGCTTTTAAAGCCCCGAACAATTTTACGATTTGACGTATACACATAGCCAACAGGCCTCTCAATCGCCTGAATGCTTGGTTTTTCGTCAACAGACAACACAATAGCGTTTTGTGGAGGGTTTAAGTACAACCCGATGATGTCGACAGCCTTGGCGACAAAATTGACATCAGCGCTGACGCGCCAACTCCGCTGTCTTTGGAGACAGATTCCTTCAGCCCGTAAAACACGCCAAACCTTGTCATCAGAGATGTTGAGAGCATTAGCTACCGATTTTCCATCCCACGTGGCCTGGCCTACAGGTGGAGGTGTTTCCAAAATTTCCAGAATGGACTTCCTTGTCTCCACTGGATCGTAAGTAGGTTTCTTCCCAGGGCGAGGCAGGTCACGCAGACCTTCAAGACCACGTTTGATGAACCGCTGCCTCCACATTCCGACCGTATTGGGGCGAATCCCCAATTTCTCGGCTATATCAACATCAGCTGTTCCTTCGACAGACATTAGGACTATTTTAGCCCGTTCAGCCATCCTAACCTCAACCGTACGGCTGTTAGCCATGTTGGTGAGGGCATTAAGAACTTCCTGAGAACACTGTGGTTTTTCGGCAACACGAGACATAGGTGACCTCCCTACGCCACAATTATACTTAATATCTGTCTTCAACGCAAGTAGACCCTAGATCTTCCCAGAAACCTGAAAAAAACTTCATTCCTCGGCGACAATAATATTTCCTCGCCTGCGTTTAAAATATGGGCCGCGTAAAAAGTTGGGCCGACTTTAAAAATATAACTTCTTAAATGATTACTTTCATTCCTGGCAAAATGGGCCTGCCCGCCGCCTCGCCACCCTCATTTTGACCCAGACGCCTGGGGAAAGAAGGTCTATTTCCCCCGACAGATTATTTGGGGGACTCACTTGGGAGATAATTTAAGAAAAGGCTCGCCCGGCTGGCCTACTTTGGCCTGAGAAATCTGACCCCAATTGGCTCAGATTAGCTGAGATTGTCCCCTCGCCGGCTGTTTTCCCCCAGACGCTGATAATCCCGTGATTCTCATAAATTCTGATCCGAGGTGACCAGCCCCAAGCCAGGCTGGTGGTCGAATCTGGGGTCCCTGAGGTCAGCCAGAGCCTGGGGGCCAACACGGTTACTCGGTGAAAACTTCCCCTCTCGACCGGGTCCCAAAAAGATCCAAAATGACTTTTTCAGGGCTCAAACCTTGAAAAACACACTTTTAGAGATTATAATGAGCCAAAATATTGAGCCCACAACAATCTCAGTCAAAAAGCTTTTCCCCCCAGGCCCCTCTGGCGAAGAGGGTTAGTCGGCTTGGCCCCCCGAGCTCAGACTTTCGGGCGCTTTCAGAGGCCAGCCAAGTGGGGCGAGAGCTGGCCGAGATTTGGGCCCCTGTTAGTCAAGCCCCCAAGGGGCGCGCTTTTTTTTTCGGTCTTTTTGGCCAGGACTCCTCTGACCCTAAGTCAGAAAGCCCCTGGCCCTTGAGCGTGATCCTGATAATCCCATGAGCAAATTTACGCAAATCGTGACCGCCTTGGGCCTTTTTCTGGCCGGGGTCGGGGTCTGGGCCCACTACCGAGGCTTGGAGGGCCCGGCTCCCCAATGGCGACTGGCCGAATCCCTGGCGGCGAAAAACGATCCCCGGGCCGAGGTTTTGTACGCCCAGGCCGCCGAAAAAGGCTCCAGGGCGGCGATGTGGCTTCTGGCTCAAAAGGCTTTAAACAAACCCACCGGGCCAGACTACCCTCAGGGAGCCTTCTGGTTGCGCCGGGCCGCCCTGGCCGGTCACGCCGAGGCCCAGGCCCGGCTTGGTCAACTTTACGCCCAGGGTTTGGGGGTGGCCCAAATTCCGCACCTGGCCACCCACTGGTGGCGAGCGGCCGCGATTCAAGGCCGCCGAGAGGCCCAGCTGCGACTGGCCGAGGCTTACTCCACTGGGGTCGGGGTCCCCCAGAGCCAAGCCCAAGCTCTTTACTGGCTGCGGCTGGCCGCCGCCAAAGGGGAACCCCTGGCCCAGTATCGCCTGGGCCAGGCCCTGGCTACAGGCCAGGATCTGCCCCAAAATCTGACAAAAAGCGCCGAGTTATGGCTCCAAGCCGCCACCGCCGGCCTCCCCGAGGCCCAGCGGGAACTGGCCCTTCTTTATGAGAAAGGCCAGGGCGTCCCCCCCGACCCCCAGCAAGCCCACCTCTGGATGGAAAAAGCGGCCGAGGCCGGCCTGGCCGCGGCCCAACAAACCCTGGGCGTCTATTATGATTCGGGCTTGGGCGCGGCTCGAGACTACCAGAAGGCCGCCCACTGGTTTCAGCGGGCGGCTGACCAGGGACACGCGGCCGCCCAAAATAACCTGGGCGTTTACCTCTCCCAGGGTCGAGGCTTGGCTCAAGATCAGGCTCAGGCAGCCCAGTGGTTTCGGCGGTCGGCCCTGTCCGGGAACCTGGAGGCCCAGTACAACCTGGGCCTGATGTACGCCAATGGCCAGGGTCTGACCCAAGACTACGCCCAAGCCGCCTACTGGCTGAAAAAGGCCGCCGAGGCCGGTTTCGCCAACGCTCAATTTTTCATGGGGGCTTATCACGAGGCGGGAGGACTGGGTGGGGTGGACCAGGATTACGCCTTAGCCGCCGAGTGGTACGAGAAAGCCGCCGACCAGGGTCTGGAGGAAGCCCAGCGCCGCCTCACAGCCATGCGCGAGGCCAGAGAGGCCTTTCTGGAGTCAGACTAGCCTTGACCAAGAGCCAGACTCTCAGCCAGCTCCCCACCTAAAGCCCGCCGACAGGCGGCCAAAACCTGGCTGACCGGGATCTGGGCCAGACAGAGCCACTCACCTCGAGGACAGACTTTCTTGAAACACGGGGCGCAGGGAGCTGGCGAAGCCAAGGATTGGGCCAGAGGCCCATAAACCCCGGTCCGGTCAGGGCTGTTGGGCCCATAGAGGGAGATGGTCGGGGCCCCCACCGCCGCGGCCACGTGAGCTGGGCCGGAGTCCGAGCCCACCACCAGCCGGGCCAGGCTGGTCAGAGCCATCAATTGCCGCAGGTCGGTCTGCCCCGCCAGGTCCACCCAACCCACCTCCGGGGCCAGCTCAATAATTTTCTGGGTCAAATCCCGCTCATCCCCAGAGCCACCCAGAACCAGGCTCAATCCCCGCTTGACCAGCTCCCGGCCCAGAGCCGCGTAATTTTCTGGCGGCCAGCGCTTGGTCTCCCAACTGGCCCCGGGGAAAAAAAGAGCCCTAGGCTCGGGCGAGCCCAAGGCCAGAAGTCGCTGACTCAAGGCCGCCCTCTCAAGGGAAAAGTCCGGGAGAGGATAGGTCAATTTCTCGGGAATCGGGCCCAAATAGCGGATTACGTCCAGGTACCGCTCGGTGACGTGAGCCGCGGCCCGGGGCCCTTTAACCCCTCGGGAGACCAGAAAGCTGCCCTCCCGGGTCTCCCAATAGGCCAGCCGTAGTCTGGCCCCGCTTAAAAAAGCCACGAGCGAGCTCTTGGCCAGAGCCTGCAGATCTATGGAGAGATCGTAATCCGCCCGCCGTAGCTGTCGCCGGAAAGCCTTCAGAGCCCGCCATAATCTCAAGGGGGCCAGAGTTCGCAGCTCCTTTTTGGGGAAAAGGACGATCTCGCTCAAGTAAGGAGGCCCAGGTAACAAGGGGGCCAAGGGCTCCTCCACCGCCCAATCTATGGCCGCCTGAGGATATAGGGTCTTTAAGGCGGCCAGGGCTGGCAGGGCGTGGATGATGTCCCCCAAAGAGCTCATCTTGATGATTAAAATCCGCCGGGGCTCCGGCTGAGTCGGCCTGGGTGGGGAATTTTGAAAAAAAATCATAAATAAAGCTGATATTCGTAAAGGTGTAATTATTGTAAAAAAATCCTCACCCAGGCGGCCGCAACGATGACCTTGAAAAAAGCTTGAGGGCAGAAAAAAATTTTTTCCCTAAAAAATTTCTTTTCTCTCTTGACAAAAAGCCCAAAGGCGCCTACCTTATTGGGTGGTAGGGAAATCCGCGACTTAGTTTAGGCCACGAGATTACTAACGAATTTATAACCTTTTGTTATTTTTTTCCAATAAATTGCCAGGGAGTGGAAAAATGCCTCTCTATGAGTATGAGTGCCACAGCTGCCATCAGGTGACCGAAGTCCTGCAGAAGTTCTCTGACCAGCCTTTAACAGTCTGCCCGGTGTGCGGCGGCCAGCTGTCAAAACTTATGAGCTTGAACAGCTTTACGCTCAAGGGCGGGGGCTGGTACGCCACGGACTACGCCAAACCCAAGACGGCCACGAACTCGGGGGGCTCCAGCGAGGCGACCAAAAAGCCCGCTGACCAGGCTGGCGCGGCGACGACCCCGGCGACCCCGAAAACCCCAGCTAAAGAATAGCCCGCCAATAAATAGCCGGCTCTCTCCCTTGGCCGCCTAACCGGCCTGAGACCAAAACCCCGGTTTAAACCCGGGGTTTTTTTATCTCATTTCGGCGTCAGAATCATGATCATCGACCGACCCTCAAGTTTGGGGGTCTGCTCAGGCTGCCCGCTCTCGGCCACGTCCCGGATGACCCGCTCCATCAAATCCCGACCGATGTTGGAGTGGGAGATTTCCCGACCGCGGAACATCAGCGAGACCTTAATTTTGTTCTTCTCGGCCAAGAATTTGAGGATATTGCGGAGTTTGAACTGGTAGTCGTGCTCATCGGTCTTGGGGCGGAACTTAACCTCCTTGATCTCAATGACCGTGGACTTTTTCTTGGACTCCGAGGTTTTCTTGCTCTGCTGGTACTTGTAGCGACCGAAATCCATGATCCGGCAAACCGGTGGATCCGCTTCCGGAGCCACTTCCACCAAATCCAGACCAGCCTCCACCGCCGCGCTCAGAGCTTGACTCAACGGCAGAATCCCCATCTGCTCGCCCTCGTCAGTGATGACCCTGACCTGATGGGCCCGAATCATGCCGTTGATGTTAACCCGCTTGTTGTCCGACTCTTTTCTCTTGCCGTTAATGTTCGCACCTCTCTTGGTTGTCAGAAAAAATCACTTGTCAGTCCCAGCTCGGGCACTGAGCCTCAGGTTGAACCAGTTCCCCAAAAGACTCCAACGTCATCGAGCCAACTTCCTGGCCCCGCCGCCTGACCGAGGCTTGGCCAGTCTGGGCCTCTTTGTCCCCAAAAACCAGAATGTACGGGATTTTGGCCATTTGAGCTTCCCGTATTTTAAAGCCTAACTTTTCGTTTCGCAAGTCGATTTCCACCCGCAAGCCCAACTTTCTGAGCCTGGCCCCAAATGACTCGGCCACCTCGTCCGCCCGGGAGGTCACAGTCAAAAGGATGGCCTGGGTCGGGGCCAGCCACAGAGGGAAGTCCCCGGCGAAATGCTCAATGAGGATCCCGATGAAGCGCTCCAGACTCCCAAAGACGGTCCGGTGGAGCATGACCGGTCGCTTGCGCTGGTTATCGCTATCGGTGAACGTCAGGTCAAAACGCTCCGGCAGGGTGAAGTCACACTGGATGGTGCCGCACTGCCAACGCCGGTTGAGGGCGTCTTTAAGTTTGATATCGATCTTCGGGCCGTAAAAAGCCCCGTCCCCCTCATTGATCTGGTAGGGCCGCCCCAAGCTCTCCAAGGAGGCTCGCAAGGCCCCGGTGGCCAGCTCCCAGTCCCCGTCCGAGCCAATGCTTTTTTCGGGCCGGGTCGATAGCTCCATCTCGTAATCAAAGCCAAAGGCGGCCATCATATCCTGGACCAGTTGGAGAACGGCCTGGATCTCCCGCTGAACCTGGGCCGGGGCGCAGAAGATGTGAGAGTCGTCCTGAGTGAACTGACGCACCCGGGTCAGGCCATGAAGCACCCCGCTCTTCTCGTGCCGCTGGACCGTGCCCAGCTCGAAAAACCGCAGCGGCAGATCCCGAAAGGAGCGCACCTTACTCCGGTAGATGAACATGTGCGAAAGGCAGTTCATGGGTTTGATGGCGTAGGCCTGCTCGTCCACCACAGTGAAATACATGTTTTCACTATAATAATCAAGATGGCCGCTTTTTTTCCACAGATCCGAGCGCAGAATCTGGGGCCCTATGACCACCTGATAGCCCCGCCTTAAATGCTCCTCGCGCTCGAAATTCTCCAGAATTGTCCGCAACAGGGCTCCCTTGGGATGCCAGACCACCAGGCCGCCGCCGATCTCCTCGTGGAGGGAAAACAGATCCAGGTCCTTGCCCAGCCGCCGGTGGTCGCGCTTTTTGGCCTCCTCCAGGAGGGCCAGGTAGGCCCGCAGGTCTTTGTTGGTAAAAAAGGCGGTCCCATAAATCCGCTGTAGCATGGTCCGGTTGGAATCGCCCCGCCAGTAAGCCCCGGCCACGGACAAAAGCTTGAAGGCCGCCCCCAGGGAGGTGTCTGGGATATGGGGCCCCCGGCAGAGGTCCACGAAATCCCCGCACTGGTAGAAACTGACCTTGGTCTCCCCAGCCTGAGCCAAATCCTCAATGAGCTCCAGTTTGTAAGCCTCGCCCCGGGCCCGAAAATAGTCCAGGGCCTCCGAGATCGGGAGTTCCCGGCGCTCGAAAGGCTGGGCCTCGGCGCAGATCTCGGCCATGACCTTGGTCACGCGCTCCAGATCCTCTGGAGTGAAGGGGGTGGGGTTATCAAAGTCGTAATAAAAGCCTTCCTCAATGGCCGGGCCGATGGCCACTTTGACCTCAGGAAAAAGGCGAGTCACCGCCTCAGCCATGACGTGGGCCACGCTGTGTCGCAGGAGATCCAGGGCCTCGGGGTCACTAGACAAAACCGGGGCGAGCTCCAGCCCGGTCACCTCGCTGGACAAATCCGCGATAACCGAGCCCTGACGAGTGGCCAGTGGTCGCTCCAGGCCTTTAGCCGGAAACCCAGCCAGGCTGAAAAGCTCCGCCCCTGTGGGGTTGCGGCTCTCAGGCCACACCACCTCCCAAACTTTGTCCGCTCGCGAGATCTTGTATAGAGACATCTGGCTATCACCTTAAGATCAAAATGTAAAAAAAAACGCCCAAACCTCGGGGCTTGAGCGGATAAATGGCTTAACTCCCCGCCTGGGCCTGGCCAAGGCCCCCTAAAAAAAGCCCCAACCGGGTTAAATGGACTAAACCAAAAATCCCTGACCACAACCGGCCAAGAGCCGATTATAGTAGGTTATTTTAAAAACCCAAAATAAATTAAACGAAAAGCCTCTCAATGTCAAGATAAAAACTTTTTACCCCATTTAGCTTTAAATTTCTCGACCGGGCCAGGTCAAAGGGGCCAAAGCTGGGTCTCAAAGGAACAATTTTTAAGCTAATAATTTTAAATAAATTATTAAATTTAATTAATTAGCAATGTAAAACATTATTATTAAATAAAAATATCTACAATAAAAAAATTTAAATATAATGTTTTCTAAAAAAAGATTACTTAGTGACAAAAATAAATTTGGGCTCCTCCTCAAAAAAAACAGCGCCCCACGAGGGGTGAAAGAAAGAGCGGCCAAGCCAGAGCCCATCGCGACTATTATATTAATATAAGCGACCGGAAAAATAAATATAACGCTGGGAAATTATTGGCTAAATCTGAAATTCCTTCTTAATTTTCGTCCGTTTTTTTCAGCCAACTGGCCAAACCTGGTCTAAAACTCCACATTTTTTTTCACAAGGGGGCGGCCCAGGAACCGGGGTTAGCCAGATTAGTCTTAGCCTGAACAGGCTCTAAGCTTTGGCTGGAGAGGTTTAAGGAAAGCTCTCAAAAAAAACCGACCCTATGGTCTGGGGAAACTAAGACTCGCCGGCTGGGGTGAGGAGCGCGATCGCCCGCGAGGCGAAGCGACTATTTTGGCTCTCTGACGCGTTTTTCGCCAATCTTGACTTCCACGCCTCGCCCCCAGCTGACGACCATAGAGAATCCCTGAACTTCCTCTACCTCCTCAAGCAATTGAGGGTAATATTTTTCCATTTGCTTTTCCCCATTGGAAAGCAATGTCCCAAAAGATTTATTTATCGCGTCCTCTGATTTTGTCTGGTCAAATTTCAAACACTTCAACTCAATCAGGATCCCTTTACGGTCTTTATTGAGTTTGAAGAACAAATCCAAACGGCCAGGTTTGAGCTCGGCGTCAACCATATACTCAACAATTCGCTCGGAATCGATTTTATTGATCCCGACGACATTCAAGATGACACAAAGGGCAAGATGGAAGGTTCTTTCGTTAAGCTCACTAGGCGTCAGAGGTAAGTTCCGGACTATCTTTGTCAGGAGATCTTTCAAAGCCGCGGCGTTAGGCTCATCAAAAGCTTTAATCAGTAAAAAAGCGAAATCACTGAGATTACCAAGCTTATCGGCCAAGACCGTGGATATGGCGAAAGACTCGTAAGCTTTCCTGACTTCCAGGTTAGGCATTTTCAGGTCGTAGCTATCGCCAGAGAGAGGAGAGGTTAAAGTCAGATAGCCCGTCTGGTATAACAGTGGGGTGAGAGACAGATTCTCAACGATCTGGGCATTTAAGCTGTCTTTGGACATGGTGATGTTATCAAATTTCAAGGCCTCGGTTGGTTCGGACTTGATGAACTTGACCAAAAAAGATGGGGTTCCCGACGCGTACCAATATCGATCCAGCTTTAGAGCCGAAATAGCTCGCAACAAGGAATATGGATTGAATACTCTATCCACCCCGTTCCAGGAATAGCCATCGTACATTGAGATCAACGCGTCGCGGAAAGACGTGAAATCGGGATAGCCAGAACTCGCGAAAAGGCCTTCGGTAAATATCTCCGTCAGAGGCGTGGTCAGGTTGGCCTCAAATTCATCCCTGGTGATCCCACAGATGTTCGCGAATTCCTCATTTTCTGAAATATCAATGAAGTCATTGGCCCCAGAAAAAATTGAGGTCATGGAGAACTTAGAAACCCCGGTAATGAAGGCGAATCGGATGAAGCCTTTCTGGTTGAGCGCCTTAATGGCGCTGTAAAAACCATGTAAAACCTTGATATTGAGTCTGGCGGCGGGTATATCGTCGGTCTGAGCGATGATGGGGGCGTCATACTCATCCACGAGGATGACAGTTGGCTGGCCAGTTGCCTTCTTGAGAGCCTTAGTTAATTTAGTCAAGACAGTAGCGGGATATTCTTTGACATCATTGACCGTTATGTCAAATTTATTCTTAGCTTGTTTCACAATTTGATTGTAAATGGTGTATTCAAGACGAGATGGAGTGTCCGACGGGCAGCTGGACAGATCAAACGCCAAGGTTGGGTAAGCGGAGAAATCATAGTTTGAGCGGTTGAGACGCAGACCGTCGAACAAATCTGCCTCTCCGTTAAAAACGCTTTCCAAGGTTGAAATCAGGAGAGATTTCCCGAAACGGCGTGGTCTTGACAGAAAAAAAGCGGTGCTGTCAGATTTGATCAGCTTCTCCAGGTACGGAGTTTTATCTATATAGAGACAACCTTTACCTCTTATATAGCTAAAAGGAAGGCTATTGAGAATTATTTTTAGCATTAAATATCTCGCGTATGGTCGCTATCTGAGTATTATGGCTAAGACGCGGTCAAGCGTCCAAAGAGACTCTATTAATCGGGCGAAAAAAAATTCGCCGCTCGGCTTGGATTAATAGGCAATTTGGAGAAATAACCACCAAAAAGCTCGCTCGTCAGGCTGACGACGGGCGCTATTCGCCCGCCCTTTAGAAAATCCCACCAATGTAAATTATGAAGAGCCGAAAGCTAAGTCAGCCAAAGGCGCCACTAACAGTCTGGGCAAGTTTTGTCAAAAAAGCATTCTTCAGTTCATTTTTTATTATAGCAAAAAAATGACACGTTCGTGAAGCTCTATTTTTTTTAGTTGTTCTGAGATTTATTCACAATAATATGCAACATATTAATAATTTTCATTACATTGTAAGTCCAAATAACATTATTTTAGACAGAAATTTATTTCTGTACAAATTTTCTACCCCGGGTGGAACGAAATATTTATTCCTTTCTCCCTGGAGCCATAGACAAATCTAGGATCTTCTCTTAGAACTCCAACACTTTACAATTACGGGCTTGGCCTTTCTTTAAGGCTCACCAATCATTAACTTTTCGTTTTGATATTCTCATAATATACGAAAATCATTGAATAAATAAAAATTTTATACTATTAATTTTTGATCATTTTTTTATGTCAGCCAACAAACAGCGCTGAAATCACTATTTTTAGCTTGGCCTCAAAACCACGCCCCAGACTCATCAGGCGATTCCAGCTGATTTCCCGATGAATACTCGCGCCCAATCAGTCGCCAGAATTTTTCCCAACCGGGCTCTTGGGTCGGCCCGAGACTGGCTGAGGCCGACCGCCGCCGCCAGTTTGGCCAGTCCCTTTGGCCAGATTTTCCCGATAGCTGGCCTCAATGAAATCCACCCATTTCTGGGTGGCGGCCTTGATTTCGCTTTCCCACACCCGGATGACCGTCCAGCCCAGCTCGGTGAGCTTCTGGTTATTGACCTCGTCGCGCCGGACATTGCCGAGGATTTTCTCGCGCCAATAGGGTTTGTAAGTGGCTAATTCCTCCGGCAGGGACATAAACCCTCGCAAAGCCCAATTGTGGCCATGCCAGTAATCGCCATCGCAAAAGACCGCTATCTTGGCCCGGGGAAAGACAATATCGGGCCGACCAGGCAAAGATTTGACGTGGACACGAAAACGCAGCCCCCTGGCCCACAAAGCCCGGCGCAACCTCAGCTCTGGGCTGGTGTTGGTGGACTTGATAGCCGACATGATCCGGCTCGTTAACTCAGGTGATCTGGCCACGCGCTCGACTCCTGACCCGGGTAGGCCTGACCGGCGCCCCGCTGGGTCTCTGGCCGACCCAACCCAGGGGCGAGGCTGGTCAGCCTCGGCCCGCCCTCCCCGCGAAACTTTTTTCAGTATAGAGCTTCCCAAGCCTGTTTGGTAGCAATCGCCGCCCGGTCAGTCCGCGCCCAAGCGAACAACGGTCAGCCTGGCTCAGGCCTCAGAACCCGGTAGTTAAGGCGTCTTTCGTACCAAACAATCAAATATAATTACTATATTAGCTTATAAATTTATTAAATACTATAATTATATATTTTTTTATATATAAACACGCTATTTTTTAGAGCCCAGTACAGCTCAGAAGCTTGTTCCACCGGGGCCCCAGAGAGCTCATCGACCAAAAAAAGGCTGACATTTTCATCAAGATTAGGTATAAATAGATCCCTCCGGCCCAAAATCCATGGCCACACCGTCTGTGGCGGTCTAATCAGGACTACTCGAAAGGACGGAGGCGAAAACCGGGGCGACGCCCCGAATAAACCTTATTGTTCTTTCAAGGCCCGGAAATCATGAAGCTCTTAATCGTCGAGTCCCCTGGCAAGGTCAAAAAAATTCAATCCTTCCTGGGCTCTGACTGGAAAGTGGCCGCCAGCGTCGGGCACGTGCGCGACCTGCCCCGCGATCGGACTGGGGTCTATCCGCCGGATTTTCAGCCCCAGTATGAGGAAACTGAAAGAGGCCAGAGGGTCATCGCGGACCTGAAAAAAATGACGGCCCAGGCGGAGGCGGTCTATCTGGCCACCGACCCGGACCGGGAGGGCGAGGCCATCGCCTGGCATTTGAAGGAGGCCCTGGGGTTAGCTGACCCTTACCGGGTGACCTACACCGAAATCACGGAAAAAGCCATAAAAAAAGCCCTGACCCAGCCCCAGCGCATCAACGACAACCTGGTCGCGGCCCAACTGGGCCGCCGGGTTCTCGATCGCCTGGTGGGCTACAGCGTCTCCCCAGCGGTGACCCAGGTGGCTGGCAAAACCCTCTCCGCCGGGCGGGTGCAGACGCCGGCCTTAAGGCTGGTGGTGGAGCGAGAAAAGGCCATTCGGGATTTTAAGTCCGTCACCCACTACGGGGTGGAGTTGACCTTTGACCAGAAGCCAGATGGGTCCGGGGGCTGGAAAGCTGTCTGGAACCCGAAAAATTGGCTGGCCCAGGGCGAGGAGCGCTTTCAGGACAAGGAGACGGCCACCAAAATCGCGGCCATCGCCAGCCTGAGCGTTAAAGGCTATGAGGAGGGCAAAGCCCAAAAGGCCCCTCCCCCACCCTTCACCACCTCAACTTTACAACAGGCGGCCAGCAATTTTCTTAAGCTTGACCCCAAGCAGACCATGGATCTCGCCCAAAAGCTTTATGAGGCCGGGCACATCACCTATATGCGAACCGATAGCCTGGTCATCTCGGACGAGGCTATCGCCGCCATCCGGAAACTGGCCCAGGAGCGCGACTGGCCTTTGCCGGAAAAGCCCCGCTCCTTCAAGGCCAAAAAAGGAGCCCAGGAAGCCCACGAGGCCATCCGACCGACCCACATTGAGGAAGAAATCGCCGGAGCCAACGAGCTGGAGCAGGCCCTCTACAAACTCATCTGGCAACGAGCTGTGGCCAGCCAATTGACGGACGCGGTCTACGCCACGGCCAAGGGGACGCTTAACTCCGAACTGGCCGATAAAGAGGTGATTTTCGAAGCCAAGGGCCGCCGACTGGTGGAGCCAGGCTGGAAGATCGTCCTGGCCGAGGACCAGGCTGACGAAACCGTCCAGGAAAAAGACCACGAGGAGCTCAATAACCCCGTCCCCCGGCTGGAGATGGGCTCCCAGGCCCAACCGACCAAGGCCGAGGTCAAAACCAGAAAAACCTCCGCCCCACCCAGGTACACCCAAGCCGCCCTGATCCGGGATTTGGAAAAACGGGGCATCGGTCGGCCCTCGACTTACGCGGCCATCATGGAAAACATCACCTCCCGGAGCTACATCCAGGCCAACAAGAAAAGACAACTGGAGTCCACCCCGTTGGGGGAGGAGCTGATCGCCTTTCTACAGCCAAAATTCGGCTTCGTCGATTACGATTACACTAAACTTTTAGAAGAAAAACTGGACGAAATAGCTATGGGCAATCTTGATTATTTATCCGTGGTCAGCCAGGCCAACGATGTCTTGCGAAACGAGCTCAACTCCTTTGAGACTGACCACGGCGGGAGTTGCCCGGACTGTGGCCAGCCCTTGAGGCACCTGACGAAGAGCGGCGAGGGTGGCTATAACTTCTGGGCCTGCTCGGATCGGGACAATTGCGGGGCCAGGTTCAAGGACAACCAGGGCCAACCCGGGGCCCACATCCCTCGAGTCGAGACTACTGACCTCAAATGCCCCGAGTGTGGCCAGCCACTCCAGCGGGTCATCATGCCCGGCGAGGGCGGCTACGTCTTCTGGGCTTGCTCGGAAAAGGATATGTGTGGGGCCAGGTTCGCGGACCAGAACGGCCAGCCCGGCCCGAAATCCGGCAAAATCGAGGTAACTGACCAAAAATGCCCCGACTGCGGCCAACCCCTCCAACACATAACCAAGGATGGCGAAGGGGCCTATAATTTCTGGGCCTGCTCCGATCGTCTAAAGTGCGGGGCCAGGTTTCATGACCAAAATGACCAACCCGGGGCGAGAATCGCCAAAATTGAGGTGACCAGCCAAAAATGCCCGGACTGCGGTCAGGCCCTCCAGCATATCACCAAGGCTGGCGAGGGTGGCTATAACTTCTGGGCCTGCTCGGACCGAGAAAATTGCGGGGCCAGGTTCTCGGACAAGAGCGGCCAACCCGGGTCGCGATTCGGCCAGGTCGAGATAACTGACCTGAAATGCCCCGAATGTGGCCAGCCATTAAAGCATCTCTACCGAGAGGGGGAAGACGGCTACAACTACTGGACCTGCGTGGATAAGGATAATTGCGGGGCCAGGTTTAAGGACCAGGACGGCCAGCCTGGGGAGAAATTCAGCTCCTATAAGGACACGGGCCACAAGTGCCCGGAGTGTGGCCAGCCTCTCCAACACCTGGTCAAAGAGGGCCCGGGCGGCTATAACTTCTGGTCTTGCCAGGACCGGGTAAATTGTGGGGTTAAACTCAGCGACCACAACGGGGAACCGGGCGAAAAAACCCACACCATCAAGAACACCAACCACCAGTGCCCTAACTGTGGCCAGTCCCTCCAACACATCGTCAAAGACGGGGTGGGAGGCTATAACTTCTGGGCCTGCTCGGATCGAGAAAATTGCGGAGTCAGGCTCAAGGACAAGGGGGGACAACCCGGGGAAAAACTGGCTAAAAACGAGCTCACTGAGCATAAATGCCCGGACTGCGGCCAGCCTTTGCGCCATATTTTTAAAGACGGGCCCGGGGGCTACAACTTCTGGGGCTGCTCAGACCGGGACAATTGCGGGGCCAAATTCAGTGACGCCGCCGGCTCCCCGGGGGAAAAATCCGGGCAAAACTCTCTCTCGGATCATAAATGCCCGGACTGCGGCCAGCCCCTGCGCCACCTTTTTAAAGACGGGCCCGGTGGCTATAACTTCTGGGCCTGCTCAGACCGGGACAATTGCGGGGTCAAATACAATGACGCCGCCGGGGCCCCGGGCCAAAAATCCGGGCAAAACTCTCTCTCGGACCATAAATGCCCGGACTGCGGCCAACCCCTGCGCCACCTTTTTAAAGACGGGCCCGGTGGCTATAACTTCTGGGCCTGCTCGGACCGGGATAAATGCGGGACCAAATTCAATGACGCCGCCGGGGCCCCGGGGCCCAGAGCTGGCCAAAACTCTCTTTCCGCCAAGAAATGCCCGGACTGCGGCCAGCCCCTGCGCCATCTGACTAAAGACGGCCCCGGCGGCTATAACTCCTGGGCCTGCTCAGACCGGGCTAAATGTGGGGCCAAATTCAATGACGCCGCCGGAACCCCGGGGCCCAGAGCTGGCCAAAACTCCCTCACAGACCAGAAATGCCCGGATTGCGGCCAACCTTTGCGCCACATTTTTAAAGACGGGCCCGATGGCTATAACTTCTGGGCCTGCTCGGACCGGGATAAATGCGGGGCCAAGTTCAATGACGAGGCGGGGGCCCCAGGCGCCAAAGCTGGCCAAAACCCCCTGACCTCCCACGTTTGTAAGGTTTGTGGGCGACCTTTACGCCACTTGGTCAAAGAGGGGCCGGATGGCTACAATTTCTGGGCTTGCTCCGACCGGGCCTGTGGGACAACCTACTCAGACGACAATGGCCAGCCCAAGGAAAGAGCTCTGCCCAGCCTTTCCGAGTTCAAATGTCCGGCCTGCGGCCAACCTTTGCGCCACATTTTTAAAGACGGGCCCGATGGCTATAACTTCTGGGCCTGCTCGGACCGGGATAAATGCGGAGCCAAATTCAAAGACAACGCGGGGGCCCCGGGAGCCAAAGCTAGCCAAAACCCCTTGACCTCCCACGTTTGTAAGGTTTGTGGGCGACCTTTACGCCACTTGGTCAAAGATGGGCCGGATGGCTACAATTTCTGGGCCTGCTCCGACCGGGCCTGTGGGACAACCTACTCAGACGACAATGGCCAACCCAAGGAAAGAGCTCTGCCCAGCCTTTCCGAGTTCAAATGCCCGGCCTGCCAGAGCCCATTAAAACATTTGAAAGGCGTCAGCCAGAAAACCGGGCGAGACTATAATTTCTTCAGCTGCTCCAACAAGGCCTGTCAGAGCACTTACCAGGCGGTTGACGATAAGCCCGTTTTTCCTAGCGAGGCCCCTGGAGACCCCTCCTCCCCGCCTGATTATTCGGATGAGGTGAGATTTTAGGCCTTGGGAGCCTGTTTTTCCCCGGCCCACCCAAGATGACTGAGAACGTTGGGCTCCCTCCCTGGATAGCCCTCTCAGGCGGGAAAATTTTTTTGGCGTTGACAACGCCTTGAGGAAAAATTTTTGGGGATAAATGACAAACAGCTCTTTGGGGGGAGATAACCGCGACCGAGGGTAGCGCGCCCGAACTGGCTTTTGATAAGATTTTATCAGGAACCTGGGGTTTTGGGCTGGCGGCTCTCAGTCTCTGGCGACTCAGAGCCAAAAACAACCTTCATCTTGGAGCCGTCATCATAGAAGGCTATGGCGAGGTCAATAAAATTTTTAACCTCAGGCCCAAAGGAACTGTGGTAGTTCTTTTGGGTTATGTCCC
>JAISMU010000166.1 GCA_031276635.1 Deltaproteobacteria bacterium
TAAATAAACCACAATTAAAGTTTTCACAAATATATCTCTCTCTCTCTCTCTCTCTCTCTCTCTCTCTCTCTCTCTCTCTCTCTCTCTCTCTCTCTCTCTTAATATTTAATAACTCTCCAAGTATATCTTCAGAAATATTTTTCAATATTTCTTCGTTAAAATTTTTCTTTTTTTTGCCAATCAATCTAATATTTTTAAATAATAATTATTCACGTAGTTATCATATAAGTCCGCGATATTTAATATTAAAACTAAGTTCAAATTAAAATGCGTAATTTACGGTATTTTATAATTAAACTTCGGATCAAGGCTTGGAATTTGTAGGCTAGTGACTTCAGAAAAAGTCAATATATTGATAACATTTCTTTTTATTTATTATTAAAAAGATAATAGAAGTGTATTTCATTATTAAAAATAAAAAAATATTGCTTAGTCAGATGAAGTAATAATTATTATAAAAGTAAAATTATAAATACTAAATTAGTATATAATTTATTATAATAGTCATAATTTTAACTTTACGATAATTGTTTTATACAAAAAAATTATAATATATAGTTGTTTATTATTATTAATTATTATAATATATTTATTAGATGAGAATGTTTTTATTTTTATAAATTAAATGTTAATAAATAATAAATTTAAACTTCAAGGGAACAGTTAGATGTCACGCAAAATTTTAACGTTCTGTTTTGTCATCATTCTTCTTTCGGCCGGCCATCTTCAAGCCGCAACTCCCGATCCGGTGTCGGGAGCTGAATGGCGGAGGGCTGAAAATCTTCTGGTCGCCGGACAAGCCGAGGAATCCTACCGGATTTTTTCCTCTCTACTCCAAAAATACCCTGGCCACAGCTCCTTGCTTTTGGGTTTAGCCAGAAGCTCGGCTCTGACCAGGCGGTATCAGCAAGCCGACGACCTCTACCGGGATCTGCTGAGCAAATATCCCAACGATCCTCTCCTGCTCAATGAAAGCGATCAGGTCAAGGCTCTCATGTCTGGCAAAGGCTCGGCCACGACTTTCAACTTCCGGATGCGAGCTGGCCTCATTTACGACTCCAACGCCAATCAAGGAGCCGAGACCGAGGTGGTCCAGGTTTTTCCGAATTTGAACAACCTCCAGGTTACGTTCCGAGACACGAAGAAGATTTCCACGACCGCCGCTTATTTTGGGGCCAACTTCAACATGAGTCACCGCTTAAATGAATCCGGTCCTTGGAGTTTTGTCGGGGACGCCGGGCTTTACATTCGGGGCAACAGGGATTCGGACCTTGACGACATTAAAAGCAGCGAATGGCAGTGGTTCCGCTTGGGAGCCGGTTTAAGATACACTAAAGAGCGAAATCTTTTTGAATTCCGTCTCAAATATGAAATTTTCGACTATGAGTTGACCAACCATGTTACGGCCTGGGGCCCAGAGTTGACATACTTGCGGGCCGTCACCCCCAACTTCCATTTAATTTCCCAATTGGCCCTCGATTGGCGCAATTATCAGCGCAATCCCGACCGGGACGGAACTTACGGCCAGCTGGCTCAATACGGACGTTTCTTTTTCGGGGAAAACGCTCATAGCCTGACCGTCGGAGCCGCCTATTTATGGGGTCGTCCAGAGCGAAGATCTCTCGGCCACTACGGCTGGTCCGCGCCGGTTCGCTTGACTTTACATCCTCATACCGATTGGGAGATCTCGCCTAACGCCAGCTATACAGCTGAATATTACCGGGGGCCGGCCATAATTCTGGACGAGAAGGACCGCCGGGACAAGAGAATCCGGACCGGGGTCGACGTCATTTACAAGCTGACCGAGAATTGGCGCCTGGAATTCAATTACAGCTATAACAAAGACAATTCCAATAGCCCGCTTTACGACTACAAGCAGCACGTGGTGGGGTTAGGGATGTCGTGGGGCTTTTAGGAAGATTTAGGCTAATTTACGACCCAGATTCAGGATTGAAAATAATGATAATTTTAAGCTTTGTGGAGAAAATATGATGAAAAAGGCTTATGAATCTTTGACGGCCGGGTCGGCGCTCCTTTTAGCTTTCCTTTTGAGCTCCGCCTTGGCCTGGGCTCAAGACGGGCCTGTGGTCTTGCAGGTGGCCGGGAAAGCCCAGATTTTGGAAGCCGGTCGGCGTTTCGAGGTCAAGGAGGGCCTTCGACTATCCCCCGGCCAATCGATCCGGCTGATCGGCGGCGGCGAAGTGCGGCTCAGCGCGGCGGGCGGCAAGATTGCCATTAAGGTGCTCGGCGATTCGACCGTCAAGTACGACGGCCAGAAGGACGCCAATGAGCGGCCCTGGGCGGATCCGGTCCCTGGATATCAACGGACTTCGACGACGGATGGTAAGAAGGTTCCGCAATTTTCCGTCCCGATCGGGAGGCTGGAGGTCGAAGTTCAGCCAGGCCAGGAATTGCGGATGGTCTGTCCTTTGATCATGGCCGCCGTTCGAGGGACCCGATTCACCGTCACAGTTGAGCAGGACGGAACTTCTCGGGTGGAGACCTTCGAGGGCCAGGTGGCCGCGTACGGCCGCAATGGCGAGATCCGTCTGACTATGGCCGGCCAGAGAGCCGAAGTGTCGGCCCGGGATTACACCGCCCATCTGGCGGCCAACGGGGTCGTAACTCCGCGGGGCGGCTGGCGGCACGTTCCGGCCCGGTCTCAGGAAAGAGTGGACGACCAAACCTTGGGTGTCATTTTCGGCCCAGACGGGGGCGATCTTTTGACGGCCGTTCTGGCCAACCCCAACGCCAGTCCCACGACCGGGATAAACGCTTTAGCCATTGAGTCCTCTTCCATTGAGCCAGGCTCGTTGTTTGTGGAGGATTTCGGGAACAGCGACTCCGGCGGCGGTGAATTGCGGATTCAGCCCATGGCCGCGGCCATTGAGCCGGAATCGACTCTCCTGGATCAGGGCTTGCCGGATCTTCAGCCGCCACAATCGCCTTCCGCGGATAACCGCTATGGCTGGGTTATCGGCTTTTTCAACTTGCCGGGGGCAACAGTAGTTGATTCTAATAAATTAATTTTTGAACTTGATTTTGCTACTGGAAATATAATTAATGCTGGATTTGATGTATCTTATCTCCATCCTCACAGCGTTTATGGTACGGCTAAAACTGAATTAGGAGCCAGTGATGGATCAGGGAAACTTAATTTAAGAAATTTACACTTTTCAATATCTAATTTTGCCTCTTATCATAATTCATATTATGAAAACAGCCTGATTGGGACAGCCTCAGAAGGCACTCTCGCCGCCAGTACAGTGATGAGCGGCTCATTCGCGTCGCCACTCAATTTTGACGCTTCGCTTAACGGCCAAGTCGCTCCGGTTTATGTGCCGAATCTCGGCTCCCCGGCCCCGACCAGCGACATGCCTTTAGCCTTGAATTTTGTCGGGTCTTTGAACGAAAAGGCCTTTTATGATGTTCAAGGCCATTTCTTTCTCCCTGCGTCCAGTGTGAATGAAAATTGGTATTATTTTAGCCTAGATATAAATGATGGACGCATTTTTGATGCTGATGCGGGAATAAATTTTCTAGATTCAGCCAGTAATTCAGTTCAAATTGACCTTGAAGGCGGTTACGGTCAAATGACCAGCTCCAACTTTAATGTTCACTTTCCGCGTGGCGAAGCTTCCGGATCAGGCGGGTCGCCATTTTCTTCATCCTCGGTGACCGCAAATATGAACGGGGCCATGAATCATGACCGGGATCATACTGGGATTGGCACCCAGGTCACCAGCGGCAATATCGCTATTTCCTACGGCTCTCCGGCGCCAACATATATGCCGACGACGCTTAATATTGAAGATGGCGAAGTCACCCGGGCCGGAGCTCCGTGACAAATGATTTGGCCGGCGGCCTGATTTAAATCAAAAAGGTCGACGTCTCGACGTGGATATTGTTGTCTACTAAAGCCTGGCGGACAGTTCGTTCGCCAGGTTTTCAATAATGAGATGCAAATTAGCCTGAAACACAACGTTACTAACTATTTAACAATAGGTAAAATCTACTCCCTACGCCCTGAATAAGTCTGAAAATTTTGGTTTCCAGGTCAAAGCTGGCATCTTGAATATCCCTCAATAATAAGTGCCTATCTGCCGATAACTAACCGTCCAAAACTACAAGTTACTTTTGACAGATCACTTTAAGACGGTCGCTGGCCAAACTCAAAGCCTTTCCAGGAGTCCCGCCTTTCATAAGGCCTTCAGTTCCTCTCTGGGCGACTTGACCGTGAAGGTCTGATCCCATCGCCTAACTGGATACTGCCAGGTTGGCCAAGATTTTGGACATTCGGTTTTTCTCTGGCCTATTCTGACATTTAATATAATCTGGCGCATAAAAGATAAAATTTTTGGCGAAATTGCTCAGAAATTTTTGGAACGCCATCAGGAAAAAATGTAACAACGCAAATGGCGCCTGATTTTACGCTCAATTTTTTTCAAGCCAGGTAAAGGCTTATGAGGGGCCGCCTCACCACCGGTGGCGGGAAATCTGAAAATTTTCCGCGGTGATTATATCTAGTTACGTTAATTTTTTCGGTATACTGCCGTATACAGACAAAGAAAACCCATTAATGGAACCTACGAGAAAGTGATAAACGCGACAAGTTTGGGCCTGCCAGGCAAAATTTTACTAAAAAAATGAGTTATTGACGAAGAAGGCCTTGAAAATAAGGTTTGAGGGGAGAATTCCCTAATGGAATTCAACTCGCGCTTTCATCCCTGTCTCCGCGAGGAGCGGATCTTTGGGAAGAGCCAAAAATGGCTGGTGAGGCGATTAAGAGCTTCTGGCGAGAGCTGGGTTTTCGGCGACCCGGGACATAGGGCGATCTCATTGGCCAATCCGTAAAGGTAGACGCTGTAGTTTGACTTCTGGCCCGGTCGCGCTCAGTCGGACCCGGAATCGTAGAGCAGGCTTTTGCGCAGGGCTTTGCCGCCGATGTCCCGGCGGTAATGAGCTCCGGGCCAACTGATTTTCCCCACCGCCTCGTAGGCCAGGTCGACCGCCCCCGGCAGATCGTCATTGACCGCTGTAACCGCCAGAACCCGACCGCCTTTGGTGTAAGAGTTGAAAGACGCGCCTTCCATCTTTCTTTCCACCCCGGCCTCAAAGACCACCACACCCGGCTGAGAGTTAGCCTCCTCCAGGCCGGTGATCAGGTCGCCTTGCCGATAGGGGCCGGGATAACCCTCGGCGCTCATGACCACTGTGGCCGCGGTCTTGTTTTCCCACTCCACCTCAATCTCATTCAGCCGGCCTTGAGCCACGGCCAGGCAGATTTCGGCCAGGTCGCTTTTTAGCAGCGGCATCAAGGCTTGGGTTTCCGGATCTCCGAAACGGGCGTTAAACTCCAGAACTTTCGGCCCGCTCAGGGTGATCATCAGGCCCGCGTATAAAAGACCCGAGTACGGGGTGCCCTCAGTGGCCAGACCCAGCACGGTTGGTCGGATGATGGTGTCTAAAATGATCCGCTCCAGGGTCGGGGTCACCAGGGGAGCCGGGCAGTAGGCCCCCATGCCGCCGGTGTTGGGGCCGCAGTCATTGTCATAAATGGTTTTGTGATCCTGGGCCGAGGGCAAGGGGACGATGTTGCGGCCATCAGTCAGGACAAAGTATGAGATCTCCTCCCCGGCCAGGTACTCCTCAATCAGGATCCGGCGACCGGCCTCCAGGCTGGCCAGCTCCGTGATGGCCTTTAAAGCCGCCTCCAATTTCCCACAGATGATGACGCCCTTGCCTTGAGCCAGGCCGTCGGCTTTCAGGACCAGGGGGTAACTCGCCCCTTCCAGGTACTGTTGGGCTTCTTCCTTATCGTAGAAGACCGCGTAGTTGGCGGTCGGGAGGTTGTGACGGACCATGAAATCCTTGGCGAAGACTTTGGAGCCCTCGATCTGGGCCGCTCGACTGGAAGGGCCGAAAACCGCCAGGCCCTCGGCCCTCAAGTGGTCGGCCAAGCCCAGCACCAGCGGGGCCTCGGGGCCAATGATGGTCAAGTCCGGTCTTTTCCGCTTGGCCAGGGTGACCAGGCCGCTGATATTGTCCGGCGAAATCTGCTCGATCTCTCCCAAGGCGGCCAGAGCCGAGCTGCCGGGGGCCGAGATGAGCTGGACTCGGGGGTTTTTTTTCAGTTGCCAGGCCAAGGCGTGTTCTCGCCCCCCTGAGCCAATCAGCAGGATTTTCATAAGATCCTCGTAACAAATAAGGCGCTTTATAAACTTTAGAAGGAAAAGCCCGCTCGAAAAAAAGAGTCTCTTTAGATTTTTTATCTTTAAACGCCCAGAGAAATTTAGGCTCAACCATAATTATTATTTAACCTTTATTTCCTGGCCTTTATGATTTTAAATCACCTGATTTCGCCCTTCTGGTTTTAGCTTATTCGCTCGCCGTCCCGCAGGTTATCCTTGCGCGACCTCGCTAGCTCCAAAGTTCCTCACCTCCAGGTTTTCCCGCGTCAGGGTCCTCAATGAAAAGGCCAGCGCGGGGTAAAACCAAGCCCCCGGCCCCGTGGCTCCATTTCTGGTCGTTTCAACCGATCTCGTGGGACAGTCTCAAGAGCGTCTCCAAAAATGGCTCTTGGGGAAACCTGTCGCTGGGTCAAGGCGAAAGCGCTTTTACCTGGATCAAAAAGGTGGCTCAGGGTTCAATCAAGTTATCTGAAACCAAGGCTATCTTTAACCACGCTGTCGTCAAACAAACAATCTTTAATTTCGATATTGAGAAGTTAAAGATGCAAAATATTAATATTTAGATAAAAATAAATTTAATTGATATACCTCTAAATAAATTATAAAAAGCAACATTTTTTTTGGGAAGACCCAAAAAGGACAGAAAACTTTTTGGGCCTTTTATAATTTAACATTTTTTGGCCTCTGGGGCAGTAAAATTTTTTAAGACCCCGCCGGGCTTTGGGCCTGGGTGGCCTTAACCCGCTCTTTGAAGGTGGCCAGAGCCAGGCTCAGGCCCTCGGGCTTGGGCCCACCGGCCTGAGCCAAGAGAGGTTTGCCGCCCCCCCGGCCGCCCACCGCCTCGGCCATGGGGCCGATCAACTGGCCGGCCGAAAATCGGCCCGTCAGCTCAGGACTGACCGAGACCAGGAGGAGGGCTTTGCCTTGGGCCTGGGCCCCCAGAGCCACAATGGCCCGCGGGCCCAGTTGGTCGCGGAGCCGGTCGCCCAACTCTCGTAAAGCCCGAGGATCCTCGGCTGGCGCTTCCAGGGCCAGGCACTGGAGATCGCCAAAGGTTTCGGCTTGGGCGGCCAAGCTCTTGGGGTCCAGGGCGTGGGGCTGGGTCTGGGCGGTTTTGGTTAGCTGCTGGATCCGCTCGGCCTGTTTGCGGACCCGGCTGGCTAGCTCCTCGGGCTTGGCCTTGAGGATCTGGGAAAGCTCTCGCAGTTGGCCTCGCTGGGCTTGAAACTCTCTTAAGGCGGCCAAGCCAGTCAGGCACTCCAGGCGGCGGGTCCCGGCGGCCACGGCGCTTTCCGAGGCGATCAGAAAAAAGCCGATGTCCCCGGTCCGCTGGGCGTGGGTGCCGCCGCAGAGCTCGCGGGAGGGACCCATGGTCACGACCCGGACTTTTTCCCCATAGCGTTCCTCAAACAGGGCCATGGCCCCCGAGCGGACCGCCTCGTCATAGGCGAGGACCTGGGTCTCGATGGGCCAGTTTTTCACAATCTCCTCGTTGACAATCTCCTCCACCCGAGCCAGATCTTCCTCGCGGGCCTGGGTTGGGTGGGTGAAGTCAAACCGGAGTCGCTCGGCCGAGACCAGGGAGCCGGCCTGGCGGACGTGCTCACCCAAAATCCGCCGGAGAGCCAGGTGGACCAGGTGGGTGGCGCTGTGGTTGGCGGCGGTGGCTCTTCTCAGGCCCGCGTCCACCTCCAACCGGGCTGAGGTCAAATTAATGGTTCCCCGGGCGACCTGGCCGTGGTGAACAATGAGCCCGCCTGGGGCTTTGGTGGTTTCTCGCACCAGAACCTCGCCCTCGGCGAAGAGGATTTGGCCTTCGTCGCCCATCTGCCCGCCACTGGCTCCGTAAAAGGGGGTCTGTTTGAAGACGAGGCTGACTTCCTGGCCGGCCTCGGCTGAGGTGGCCTCCTGACCTTGGGCGATTAAGAGGGCTGGAGTCTGGCCCGCCACCGTGAGGGTCTCATAGCCTAGAAATTCCGTGGTGAACCCGGAGCTGGTCAGCCCTTTGAGCGAGGCTTGGGCCGCGTCCCCTTCTAGGCGGTCAGGCTTCCAGGCGGCTCGGCCTTTGGCTCGCTGGTCGCTCATGGCCAGATCAAAGCCTGCCTGATCCACGCTGAGACCCTGCTCCCGGGCGGCGTCAGAGACCAGATCCAGGGGAAAGCCAAAGGTGTCGTAGAGTTTGAAGGCCACCGAGCCGGCCAGAACCGATTTACCCTGAGCCTTGAGGTCGGCGATGGCGTCATTGAGCATGGCGAGCCCGGCGCTCAGGGTTTCCCCAAAGCGCTCCTCCTCGGCTTTGACCAGGCTTTTGATGTGAGCGGCCTGGTCGGCGATCTCGGGATAGGCTGAGCGGAGAGTCTCAATAACTGTCCCGGCCAGCTCGGAGAGAAAGGGTTTGTCCAGGCCGAGCTTGCGGCCATGGCGGACCGCTCGCCGAAGGATGCGCCTTAACACGTAACCGCGGCCCAGGTTTTCGGGCCGGACGCCATCGCTGATGAGAAAGGTGATGGCTCGGCTGTGGTCGGCGATGACTCGGGTGGAGACGTTGGTCTGAAAATTTGGCTCCCCCGGAGCCAGGTTGGCCCCGTAGACATAGGGGATTCCGGAGAGACTGGCGACTTTGGCCAGCAGAGGCTGAAAAAGGTCGGTCTCAAAATTGGAGCGGACTTTCTGGGTCACAGCGGCCAACCGCTCCAGACCCAGGCCCGTGTCAATGGAGGGTCGGGGCAGGGGAGACATGGAGCCGTCGGCGGCTCGCTCGAACTGCATGAACACCAGGTTCCAGATCTCCAGGTACCGGTCGCAGTCGCAACCCGGGGCGCAGTCAGGCCGACCGCAGCCCAGCTCTGGGCCCTGGTCAATGAGGATCTCGCTGCAGGGACCGCAGGGGCCGGTGTCGCCCATGGCCCAGAAGTTGTCCTTCTCCCCCAGGCGAGAGAGGCGCTCGGTCGGAATACCGGTCAGTTTGGGCCAGAGGTCGGCCGCCTCGTTGTCGTCCTCAAAGACGGTGACGTAGAGCTGGTCGGCGGGCAGGCCCAGTTTGACGGTCAAAAGCTCCCAGGCCATGGTGATGGCCTCGGATTTAAAGTAATCGCCAAAGGAGAAGTTGCCGAGCATCTCAAAGAAGGTGTGATGCCGGGCTGTGTACCCCACGTTCTCCAGATCGTTATGCTTGCCGCCAGCTCGGACGCATTTCTGGGAGGTGGTGGCTCGGTTGTAATCGCGTTTCTCCTCGCCGGTGAAGACGCGCTTGAACTGGACCATGCCGGCGTTAGTGAACAGAAGCGTGGGGTCGTCTCGGGGAACCAGGGAGGCGGAGCTGACCCGGCGGTGGCCCCGGCTCTCAAAAAACTCCAAAAAAGTCCGCCTCAATTCAGAGGATTTCATAAAATCTCCGCCAGCGAGGCCACTAAAAGGGCCCCGGCTTGGCCGGGGCCTCTCTAGAGCCAGCGCTTAATTGCTCCTGTTCCAGGTTAGGCGTCCAGCTCTGGGTTATCCAAGGCCAGTAGGGTGGGGTCAGTTAGGGCCGGGTCAGTGTCGCCCTCGCCCTCAGTCTCCAGCGGCTCCAAGGGATGCTCGCTCATGACCTCGGTAACCTTGTCAGCCAAAAGACCATAGGCGCCCCGAAGACGCTCCTCAATTTCCTTGGCCAGTTCTGGGTTATCCACCAGAAAGCGGCGGCAGACGTCCTTGCCATTGCCGAGCCTTTCCCCATTGTAGGAGTACCAGCCGCCGTTTTTCTCGACAATCTCCATAACCACGCCCAGATCCAGCAGCTCGGACTCCCGGGAGATACCCTGGCCAAAGATGATATCAAAGGTGGCTTCCTTGAAGGGGGGCGCGATTTTGTTCTTGACGACCTTGACCCGGGTCATGTAGCCAACCTTGGCGTCCTCGGGCCCCTTGATCTGATGGGTGCGCCGGATGTCTAAACGCATGGTGGCGTAGAACTTCAAGGCGTAGCCGCCAGTAGTGGTCTCGGGGTTGCCGTAAGCCGACGGCCCGATTTTGAGACGCACCTGATTGATGAAGATGACCGAGCAGTTGGACTTGTAAATGGCTCCGGTGAGCTTGCGCATGGCCTGGCTCATGAGGCGGGCGATGAGGCCAGGGTGGGAGCTCCCCATATCGCCGTTGATTTCGGCTTCGGGGACCAGGGCGGCCACCGAGTCGACGACGATCAGATCCACCGCCCCGCTACGGACCAGAATCTCGGCGATGTTCAAAGCCTGTTCGCCATTGTCGGGCTGGCTGATCAGGAGCTCGTCAGTGTTGACGCCCAAACGGCGAGCGTAAGTGACATCCAGGGCGTGCTCCGCGTCAATGAAGGCGGCTACCCCGTTCTGGCCCTGGGCGTTCTTGATTTTCTGAGCCTCGGCTACCACGTGGAGGGCCAGAGTGGTTTTGCCACTGGACTCTGGGCCGTAGATCTCAATGATTCGACCACGGGGAATGCCACCCACGCCCAAGGCCGCGTCTAAGCTGATGGAGCCAGTGGAGATGACCGGGACAGCCTCCTGCCTTTCCCCGCCCAGCTTCATGATCGCTCCCTTGCCGAAAGTGGTCTCTATATGGGACAAGGCTGTTTGAAGGGCTTTGGTCTTGGGGTCTAGATTATCCTGGGACTTGCTTTTGTCCTTCTTTGATTTGTCTTTGTCCGCGGCTCTGGCCATAAAAACCTCAAGGAGGCCCGTCAGGGCCAAGTGTCAACCGGTGATAAACCTGCCGCTCTCAGGGCTGGGTCTGTCTATCCCGGGGAAAGAATAGGTGATTAGAAAGTCGCTTTCACGGACGGATATGGGGACAATCCAGAAAAATGGACGACTTCGTCATTCGGCCCAAAAGCAATTTCCAGTAAGCTCGCGCCAATATATCATTGTTAGAGGCATATTGACAACCTAATTTAAGGGGCCCCAGGGTTATGAGGAGACGGGGAAAGCTTTATATTGAGGCTTGAAAGAGAGCGTGAAGGTTGCGAATTAACAGTCAGCGAGTAGAAAAGAAAATATTATGTTATATTTAAAAATTAAATTAAGAGATAATAGCTTCAGACGATTAGGAGAACAAAGAGCCAGATGAGTTAGCGACTAGGAAATTATTCTCAATGAACGAATTTTAGGGTAATATTCTTAATCGAATAAGAGAGAAACGGAATATTAAAATTAATAAGTATCATATATTAAAAAAGAAACTATTATGTTTAAATTGAATGTAAATAACAAGTAAGAAAAAAATTTTTAAATAGTGTCCAAAATAAAATTCGAAATTTAGTCTAAATAACAATATTAAAATGACCATTAATTAAAATATTTATCATATCATCATGATGTTTTTTGACGGTATCATTATTCCATGCATTATGAGCCATAAAAGAACACATTAATTGTAATTTCAAGCAAATATTATGCCTAAAATTATTTTTTTCCTTTTATTAAGTCTATTACTATATTTGCCTTTTAAGTTGGCTTTATATTGCCAAGTGAACTATTAAGTGAATCTGTCATGATACTAAGATTTCCAAAATAATCTAAAATATCATCTGAAATAGAATGGTCACTTATTGGATCAAAATAATCTACAGAAGATCTAAAAGTAGTAAAATAAAAATTTGTAATGTCTAAATTATATTTTTTAGCTGATAACCAGAATAAATAATCTAAATAATTAAAAATATAACTATATGACCGAGAATTAAGGTTAATTTTAATCTCTTCTAAAATAGAATTGTTATTTATTGGCGAATTGATGAATTCAATAAAATTTAAATCAAGATATAACTCTTCAAGTAAAATTTTATTATCTTTAGTTAATAAATTATCATTAATAAAATTATAGTTATAATTTATGTTATTAATTTCATTTATAGAAATATAATCTTTATTTTTGAAATAGCAATCTTTTAAAAAAAGGGCATAAGCCAATTGATTAAGAAAATTAAAATAATCTTCATAAAAAATATGATTATATATAGGTTTATTATTATCCTTTAAAGTATTAAGCCATTTAATAGTTATTATAAGCCATAATTTATAATTATTAGATTGATAAGATGAATGAAACATCGATAAAACATAAATTCAAAGTTATGTCAAGATTTTTTTTCAGCAATAGCCATTCAAATTTTAATGAAGGAATGGAAATTTAATGTAATTATCAACTGGTTAAACATATAACTTGGGTAAGAACTGGGAAAATTTTTTTACCAAGGCCTTAAACGGTCAACGAAAAATAGTTAGGTGGCGCCGTCTAAGTTAGGTCAAAGTAGTCTTTGGCTCCTCTGAGCCAATCGCATAAATGAGCCCAAGCCTGAGCTTGGCTAACTTCAGAGCATCTCTGCAGTCGGGAGAAGGCCGCCGCTTATTTAAAGAAACAGGTTTGTTTAATAGTAGCGCCTCCGCGACAGAGGTCGGCCGCCGAGAAATTAAAGAAATAAACTGTACTTAGAAGGATAAAGATTTATTAAATTAAAGTAGGTTTATTTATTTGCGACTTAATTCCTAGAAAAGGATTAAGAGCCGATTTCCTCAATAACTACATTGACTTCAGTTCTATCGCCAACTATTAACGCTGTTTTAAAGACTTTATGACCTAACCCTAGATACTTAGAGGCGTAATTTTTGCTCTCAATTTGGGCCAAGGCCTCATTAGCTTTTTTGGCCAAGATGGCCTTAATCTTATCTGGAGTCCAGCTTTTATCACTTTTCTTCGGCTCAGTCCCAACCTCGCCAGTCTGACTATCTAATAAAGAGGGTGCTGCTAAAAATATAATGTATGTTGACGTTCCCCCTTGGGTGTGATAAATTAATTATGTTTTAAGATGTCGGATTCTCAGTTAATACTGGAAATTTACAGTGAAACAAGCCGTAACTACCCGAAATCACAATGAAAAAATCTCGCTGTTTCATAAGCGCGGGGATGAGGCCGGGCCTCATGAACACTTATGACACTCAGGATAATCAAGTTAAATTCACATCACAAATTTTTAAAGTTTCTTCTCGCCGTTGCTTGCCGCAACCTCATGACCAGTTATATTTGCTGATGGACTCATATTTTTGGCCCAAAACAAATATGCTAAAAAAAGGTAAAATATAAAATGAAAACCGAAAATAAAAATAAATATTTAGATTAGGATATTAATTCTGAATATATTAATCAAATTAAGTCTATAATAGAAGATATCTCTGTTAAAACTCAGGCAATAGATATATCAAAAAATAATTTAACTTATTTTAAGGACCTAGAATTATTTCTATTTAATTCATTTAATAAAATAGAATATTTATATAAACAATTATTACTTAATAAACTTAAAAAATAAATTTTTATTACCATAACAATACTCTAAAACATATTTTTCAACATCTATTTCCCATAAATTACTTTTAAGTTTAGTTCTTAAAGTCAATAGATGTTGAGCAATATCTATTGACCAAATCATTCCAGGTCTTTTTAATCTTTCTTGTAAAACACTTTTATTGCCACTTTCGATATGACCACTCCCAATATATAGATTCATTTGCTTATATTTTTTATAATCTAAACTATCTTTATTGTTTATTAAATAATTATAAAAATTAAATGAATTATCTTTATCTTTAATCTTATTTTGCATTTTTTGAATTTCAGGTAATAAAAGTGTATATTCACTTTTTTTAAATGCAGTTTTAACCATTTTAGCCCATGGCACATATTGTTTTTCATTATCATTGAAATATTTTTTAGCAAAATCATATATATGTTCTGATAAATGATAAAAATCAAGTATATGTAAAGCATCTGGAAAATAGTGTGATTTCATATTTTTTATCCATGATGCGCCATCACTAATTAAAACAGTTTGTTTATAATCACCATAACCATTACGAATAGCACAAGCAAATAATAATTTTTGAAATTCTTCTACTCCACCAATATAACTAACATATTCACGTTTTAATATTTCGATATCATCTTCATCGTTGTCTTCATCTAATAAATTAGTAGAATGATCATTTATTTTTGTTTTTTTGACTATATTATCGGACGAAAAAACTAGCCCCAATTTATTTTCGTGCCAGCCTCTTTTAGCATTTTTTATATTTTCTTTTGTCTTTTTAGAATTATTTTTTTGTTTGAAATTTAATAAAAATAATTCATTATGATGAATATTTATCATTGCACCATCAGTTTCAATATATAAAATATCATTTTTGTAATAATTAAATTCTTTTAACTGACATTTATTGTATAATTCATTTATTCTATTTGCTTTA
>JAISMU010000008.1 GCA_031276635.1 Deltaproteobacteria bacterium
GCTGTTTGTCTGGGATTTTCTGATAACCAGCCATTTATGCGCTTCTCTCTCAAAGGGCCATCATTCTGACGACTCAACCGTCAGAACGATGGCTCTCTTAATTTAAAGTCCCTTTTTCCCGCTTCACCCCCAGGCCACTAGCTTTTCAGGCTGAGCTAGGGTCGGCTTTTCAATATCAAGCGTAAATAAATATAAACATTATGGCCGATTATGATTTAAAAATAATGAGGTGAGTCAACTCATTTATGGTTCAGGAGCTTCAAAAGATTTTATCAGGATGGTCAGAAAGGAGTTTTCTTCAACCAATCGTCAGTGGCCGGCTCCGCGAGCCAAGCGTGGCCACCTTCCATTGATAATCAGTTGAAGCCAGGGTTTTCCCTGGTCTAGTTTTTTTAGCTCACCGCGGCCACTATTTTTGCCATTTCCTTAATTAGATTGTCCTGTTCCTCTTCGACCATGATCAGTTCCACCGGCTCAATCCCAATGGACCAAAAAGGACACTTTTTTGTCGACCGAGGTGTGTTTTCAGACTTTTATTGTTTGAGGGCCACGGCGAGATTTGCGGCCTGGGGCGGCTGGGCCACGAGGACATACTTGAGGACCAGAAAAATAAAGTTTTCCAGATGGCCGGAATCTTAAGGGGTAGCCGGAGATTTTCATGAGGGTCAGGATCCGCTGGGCCACCATGGCCCCATTGCCGGTGATGGCGTGGTCCTGGAAGATCAAGCCCTGACTTTATCTCCTGAAATTTAGGCCATAGGTTCGATGGCCCTCATAACCTAATGATCCCCAATTTGGTTCGACTGAATTTCAGGTCCTGGTTTTATCCAGGACCCGCTCCAAGCCAAGGTCGCTTCTGACCGTGGCGTCGATGGAGTTAAGGGCCGAGTTTTTTTTATCAGGTCTCCTCAGGACCAGCCTCACCAGTCAATCCGCAGGTTTGGCCGGATTTCAAGAGCCTTAGTTGATTTTGGAAATCTCGCTCGCGAAAAATACCTGTCTTCACCGCGTAAAAACAATGACTTTTTGGCTTTTCAGGGGGTGAGAGCGGATTCTTCGTCCGACCGGCTGGTCTTTCTCACGGGCGAATCAGGCTAGGGAGTCTGGACTCTTCGCCCGATTTTTAGCCGGGAGAACAGGTGGGGAGAGAAATAGGCGCCTCGGTTTTTCGCGGCCATTATTAGACAATAACTACTTTTGTTGAAATATTTTTTTCTCTACTCAAGATAGACCGAGTTATATCGGCAACCACCCCATAGTTGGATATGGGTACCTTCAACTGGCGAATTTCGGCTGAATAAGGCGAGGCGCGACTTTTGGCTGGAATATTTGATTGATAATTGGGGCAATGATTTAGAACAGGTCCTGGTGAGTCGGTCTGAAATAACTTTAAAAAGGTTGGTCTGCGGGTGAGCGACAGGCTCGGAATGTTTTCTTCGTGTCCTTGAGGCCTTCACTCCTAGGGCTCGCGGAGTTAAAGGTCGCGTCCTCTCAGGATTTCTGAATTTCACTATTTTTGGTGAGGCCCAAACTCAATGGAATAGTTTTAATTTTTGCATTGATTTTGATTAATAGTTCTCTTTATATAATATTAGAAAAATTTTTTATTTAGAAATAATTTATAATCAACTTTTATGTTTATTAAAATTGTAATAATAAAAATTTATTAGTTTTAATTCATAATAGATATTAATTCACCTAAAAAAATTAAAATTAAGGCCTGGCGGGCGTGGGTGAGGAGAGGTTTTTCGGTTGTTTTTTTAAGACTCCAGCAGGGGATTTATCCCCAGAAGCCGACAAAACCGCAAATCACCTTGCCTTGATTTCCTTTATTTAACCATTTTTTGCGAAAGAAGCCAGTAAAAAAAATTGTCATTTCTTAAAAATTAACTATTTTTGGTAATTGTTTTATTTGACGGAGAGGTTATTCTTTTACAAGGTTAAATGATCAATTGACAACTGGACAGGCCATCTGCGGACCGGCCATCTGAATGGAGTGAGGTTTTTATGCGCTCCTGGCTGGTTATGGATTTTGTCAAATAAATTCAGAAAGTTAGTCATGGCGAATGACATTTAATTTTTAAATTTTGATATTTATTATAAAATAATAATAATAAACAAAGTAATTATAGTAATTATTTATTTTTTTCATTAGAATTACATATTGATATAAAGAATTAACTTAACAGGTAGGGCCCCTTTAGGGAGGGTGATGGAAGGTATTACAGCCTTTTGGTCTGTGCCTGAATTTGAGATGGTGGATTCTCTCGAAAAAAACTTAAATAGATGATTGGTGACAGTCATTACAACTGAGTTTTTTATTGATATATAATTTAACGATTTATTTAAGTATTTTATAATAAATAATGAAATAAAAATCATTAGTAAAATAATTACTAAGTAATTCATCAGAACAAATGATCGTACGCCAACAGGAAAAATTTTAAAAAAACAGTTAATAATCTTATTATATTTAATTAATAAATTTATTTTTTAACATAATAATTATTACATATTAAATTATTATTATATTATAAATAAATAAAAACAAAATATGATTTAAATTATAAGATTTATTTATAATAAAATTTTTATTGTAGTGGCATAATTATAACTTAACATCTAAAAAATTTAATATATATATATAATTTTTAAATATATCGATACTGCTTAAGGCAATCTTAAATGTATAGAACATTTATTTTTTTAGTTATATTGGCCTTGTTTTTAACCTCGATCCCGTTAGGGGCCGCGTCTCCAGATCTGGCCTCGGTGGCCGAATGGAAGCGGGCTGAAAATTTTCTGATCAATAAACGGCCTCAAGAGGCGTATGAACTTTTTAAGGTTCTGCTGGGCCGCTATCCAGGGCACAGCTCGTTGACGCTGGGCCTGGCCAGGAGCTCGGCCTTGACCGGTCGCTTCCAGGAGGCCTTGGAAATTTATCGACAACTCTTAGCCAAGTTCCCTGGGGATCCGATTTTGCTCAACGAGAGAGACCAGGTTCAGGGCCTTTTGACGGGGTCCGCTTCCCCAACCAGTGTTAGCTTCCGGATGCGGGCCGGAATCTTGTATGACTCTAACGCTAACCAGGGGGCTCCGGACGATCTGGTCCTGAACATCGGTGGTTTCGTCGCTACCATAAAAGACACTAAAAGAATCCCAACCATGGGCGGCTATTTCGGGGCCAATTTCAATATTTCTCATCGCCTGGGCGAGGGGGGCCCCTGGAGTCTGGTCGGGGACTCGGGTCTCTACATACGGGGCAATGAGGACTCGGATTTGAATGACATTAAAAGCAGTGAGTGGCAATGGTTCCGGGTGGGGGGAGGTTTGAGGTACGCCAAGGGCCAGAATTTGTTTGAGTTCCGGATCAAAGGAGAGTTTTTTGACTATGAGCTGACTAACCGGGTCATCTCCTGGGGACCGGAGCTGATTTACCTGCGGGCGGTGACTCCCAAGTTTCATTTGATTTCTCAGTTTAGCCTGGATTATCGCGATTATCAGCGCAGCCCTGATAGGGATGGCGATTACGGGCAAATCTATCAAAACGCTCGTTTATTCTTTGGGGATAACACAAACAGTTTGACTTTCGGGGTGGGCTATCTGTGGGGTCGACCCAAGTTGGA
The DNA here is from genome assembly GCA_031276635.1 of Deltaproteobacteria bacterium. Classification (GTDB taxonomy): domain Bacteria; phylum Desulfobacterota; class Desulfarculia; order Adiutricales; family Adiutricaceae; genus JAIROO01. The sequence goes on from JAISMU010000008.1 coordinate 3,627, forward strand.
CAGTCTGGGATATTATGGCGTCTCAATTCCCTTAAGGCTGACTCTGCGTTTGACCGAGAATTGGGAGCTGTCTCCCCATTTTACTTATATTCAGGAAAAATATCGGGGGCGGGGCATTTTTATTGATAAAGACGATCGCCAGGACAAGAAAATCCGCTCGGGGTTGGATGTCTTTTACAAAATCAATGATCGCCTGCGGGTTGAGTTTAATTTCAGCTACAACCGCGCTGACTCCAACAGCGTCTTTTATGAGTATGTTCAGCATTCTCTGAGTTTGGGCCTGTCGTGGGGATTTTAGTTATTCGGGAAGCCCGATTATTATTTATACGCTGAAAATCATAAGGTGAATTATTATGCCAGATAAAGCCAAAATATTTTACTTAGGGCTTTTAGCCTTATGGGTTGGGCTCGTTTTTGGGGCTTGGGGAGCTCCGGCTCAGGCTCAGGAAGGCTCTGGGGCCACGGTTTTAAAAATCGCCGGCAAGGCGGAGATTTTAAGTCAGGGTCAGCGTCAGCCAGCGCGCGAAGGTTACAGGTTATCGCCTGGTCAATCCATTCAATTGATTGGCGGAGGAGAAGTGCGCTTATCCACCGCTGGAGGCCGGGTGCAGGTCCGGGTTTTGGCTGACACCACTGTCAAATACGATGGCGAGGTAGACGCTAATGGCCAACCTTGGGGCCCTACCTCCAGATACCGCGAGGTTTCCACCGGAGGCTCGGGTCAAATGGCTCCCCAGCTCAGTGTCCCAGTTGGGAAACTGGAGGTTCAAGTGGAGTCAGGTCAGGAGCTCAGGGTGGTTTGTCCCTTAATCATGGCCGCCGTCCGCGGCACAAAGTTTAACATTAACGTGGAGCGAGATGGCACCTCATTGGTGGCGACCTTGGAAGGTCGGGTGGCCACCTATGGTCGCAATGGCGAGATTCGTTTGACCTCAGCCGGTCAAAACTCTCAGGTTACGGCTCGGGCCTATTCCAATTTCCTGGCCAATCGGGGCGTCGCGGCTCCTCAAGGCTCCTGGCGGGAGATTCCGGCTGAAACCCAGGCCGAGGTGGATGACCAAACGCTCGGGGAAATTTTTGATCCCGAGGGTGGGGGTCTTTTGGCGGCGGTTTTGGCTAATCCTGACGCCAACCCCACCGATGGCGTGAACGCCCTGGCCATTGAGACGACCAGCGTTGAGTCGGGCTCGCTTTTTGTGGCCAGCCCCTTGGAGGCCAGTTCGGTCTCGGAGCCCCCGATCAGCCAGAATTTTGGCGCTGAAGGCGTGACGAATATGCCGGAATCGCCTCTTTTAGAAGAGGGGTTGCCGGACACAAACCAAGGGTTGCCGGACACAAACATTGATACACCACTGCCCGTGGTGACTGGCCAGGCTCATTTTATCGGCGGCTTCACTCTCTCTGGCGCGCCTTATTCCAACACTTTGCGTTTTGATCTTGATTTAGCCACAGGGGCGATTTCAAACGCTGGTTTTTTAATTGAGTATAAGAACGCCTTGGGGAATTTTCCTAGGGTATACGCTGGTGGTGGCTCAGGTCAGGTCAACCCGAGCTCTTGGTCTTTTGTCATTTCTGGTTTCACCATGACCAACTTTGAAGACGACAAATATTGCCTGACCTGCTCTTATGGGTCTTTGGGGCCCAACACTAGCATTTCTGGGTCTTTCGGCGGCCCCATGAATTTTGGCCAAACGGGATCTGGCTCTTTTAACCCGGAATATGTCTTCTCATCTGGTTCCTCTGTCTCTTACCTGGCGACCGCTTATAATTTCGCCGGAGATCTAAATCACAATCCGGTGGTTAGGGTCCATGGCGATTTTAATCTCGCGTCGGTTACGCCAATAAGCACTATAGATAATACGTTTGATCTGGCCCTGAATTTGAATAACGGGCAGATCTTAACCGGGATGGTTGCCATTAAGTACCTGGATGTCATTAGCGCCGAACATTCTTACCTTCTTGGCGGTGGCTCTGGCTCGGTTACTGGCGACGCCTTTCAGGTCTCTTTCTCTGAAGGGAGTTATCAGCCACCTTCTGGCGTGTCGATTGCCTTAACCGGCTCAACATTGAATGGACATTTTGACTCCAGCTCGCCTGAAGTTGATACGAATGTTTTGTCAGGACCGGGCAGCCAGTTAAATATTGTTTATGGAACGCCCCCCGTCTCGCCAAACAGTTTACCGACGACCACGCCCATCAATGCAGGGAGAATCCACCCTCCATGGTATTGACCCGCTTCTGACAAAATACAGATTTTGAGAATTGTGTTTTCTTATAATAAAACGTAATTTTTTTAACTTTAATTATGGGCGCGATTGTGGCCGAAAATTTTAATGCCGCTCAGAGTTCGATAGCGCGGAGAGAGTCGGGTTTATTGACTATGAGTTTAATAATCTGGCTCTCTCCTGAGGACCGGAGCTGACCTACTCGTGGATGACGCGGGTCAGGTTTTACTTGATTTCTCATTTTATCCAGGCTCGTCGCGTTTATAAGCTCGGCCAGGAGTAGAAAGCGATTATGGCTAACAAATCGCTAATATTTTTCTTTAATGATAACCCGAAATATTATTTAATAAATTGGATAAATATTTTTGTAATTACTGGGCGGATTTTAAATTTATTTTTGGCCGGTCCCGGTCTTTTGCGCCTCAACATAATTTATCCAATAGCCCAGGTTCCAGGTTTTAGATCGGTTAGGACTGGCTTCCCTTCGGAGAGCTTCTTCATTCCTAAATCTGGCGAGGGTTTAATCTGGCGGAGTTGAGCGTTTTGTTTGGGGGCGGCCTGTAAAGGCGCGTCGTTGTCCTTGACCAGGCTGACGTGGTCGCGGCATGGGTAACCGTCCAAAGTAAATTGGAATGAGTCTGACCAGGAGATTTGTCTCGGAAACGGCCTAGCTGAGGCCTGGGCGGCTTTGGTCGAAAGTAAAAATTGCCCAAGATATTTTTTTAGCTCGCCGCGGCCACCACCTGAGCCAGCTCCTGGGCCATCTCCTTAATCAGATCTTCCCGCTCCCCCTCGACCATGACTCGCACCACCGGCTCAGTCCCAGAGGGTCGCAAAAGGACCCGGCCCTGGCGACCGAGGCGGCTTTTCAGCTCTTTTTCCTTTTTAAGGACCTCCGGGAGCTTGGCGGCCTGGATCGGCTGGGCCACCGGGACATTCAAGAGGATTTGGGGAAACAGGGTCATCCGGGTGGCCAGGTCGCGCAAGGGGCAACCAGTGGTTTTCATGATGGCTAGGGTCTGCAGGGCCGCCAGGGCTCCATCGCCGGTGGTGGCGTGGTCCAGAAAGATCAGGTGCCCCGATTTCTCACCCCCGAAATTCAGCCCCTCTTTGCGTAAAACCTCAGCCACGTAGCGGTCGCCCACGTTGGTGCGGATGAGTTTGATGCCCTCTTTTTCCAGGGCCCTCTCCAAGCCCATGTTGCTCATGACCGTGGCGGCGATGGTGTTATGGGTCAGGAGTTTTTTCTTTTTCAGGTGCCAGGCGCATAAAAACATGATCTGGTCCCCGTCGACCACCTCGCCCCGGTGATCGAGAAGAATGGCCCGGTCGGCGTCCCCATCGAGAGCCACGCCGAGATCAGCCCGGAACTCCAAGACTTTTTCGGCGCAGACTTCGGGGTGCAGCGAGCCGACCCCCCGGTTAATGTTGTAGCCATCCGGCTGGGCTCCCAGGACGTGGACCGTGGCCCCCAGCTCCTCAAAAACCGCCGGGGCTGACTTCCAGGCCGCCCCATTGGCGCAGTCCAGGACAATGGTGAGGCCGTCCAGGTCCATGGTCTTGGGAAAAGTGTTTTTCAGGGCCACCACGTAGCGGCCCACCGCGTCCCGGATGGGCCAGGCCCGGCCCACGGTTTCGGCCGGCGGGCGGTTCTGGTTGAGTTGGGGGTCGGCCATCAGGCTCTCCAGGCGGGCCTCCGTCTCGTCGGGCAGTTTGTAGCCCTGGCCGTCGAAAATTTTCAGGCCATTATCCTGATAGGGGTTGTGGGAGGCGCTGATGACCAGCCCGGCGTCGGCTCGGGTGGAAGCGGTCAAATTGGCCAGGCCCGGGGTGGGCAGGGTCTCGGCCAGATAGACATCCCCGCCCTGGCACATGACCCCGGCGGAAACCGCCCCGGCCAACATGTCCCCGGAAAGGCGGGTGTCTTTGCCGACCACAATCTTGGGCCGGCGATTAAGCCCTTTAGTCTCTTTTAATAAAAAAGTCAGAGCCCGGCCTAGGGACATGGCGGTCTCGGCGGTCATGGGGGGGCGACCGACCACTCCGCGAATGCCATCGGTGCCAAAAAGAAGTCGAGTGGGGGTAGTCATGGGTTTACGCTCATAATTTTTATTTTCGGCTTCCTGGTTTTTGGTGGCATTATTTTTGACTCCCTGAGTTTTGGTTTAGGGTTTTCAGATCCGGCTTTCAGGCTCATCTCGGCCCGCCCTCAAGGTTTAAGCGGGTCCTGTCGCGGAACCTTGCTTATCGTCAGGTGCGAGGGCTCAATGGACTCAATTTTGGCCCATTCCAGCCGACTGGTCCCCACGATCTGCGGGCGTAGGTTACCCTGACCTTTCAGCTCCTCTAAGGTCAGCTGGACGCTCAGCTTAAAATCATCGGGGAGGGGAGCGGGTTTGTTCTTGGGCCAGGAGACTTTCAGCGTGGCTTGTTCCGGCCGCATTTTCAGCGGAACCGGCGGGCCGTTCCAGATGGGCGCGTCGAGGTGGATAGGCAGTAGAAAAGTTTGGCTGTCCTGGAGCGTGATGACCGGAACCGTGGCCTTAAACAGGCCGGGGGTAAATTTCAGCAAATTTTCGTGGTTAGGAGCCAGAGGTTTGAGATAAAGAACAGAGTCCGGCCCGGTAACCTCATTAAGGCGAATCGGGGTGAGGGGGACCACGCTCAACTGGTCGAGGCGGTTAGTCGGACCCGTGGCCGTAACCTCCTGGGGCTCAATGTTCAGAGGGCCAGTCATCTGGAGGTAGTTCGGCAACTCGCCCATAACCTCGGCCTTCACTGGTATGGTCCTGTTGACGATCTCGTATAAATTAAAGGTGATTTCCTCGGGGATGAATTTTGGTTCCTGAACGCCCCGGGGCAGTTTGGGTTTGAGATCCGCCTCAGACAGGTGGATGGTGTGAGAGCCGGGGCTGGCGTTGGTCAGATTAACCTGTAAACTGTATTTGGCCGGCTCCAGGAGGCGAATCTGAGCCATGTTGGCCTCAACCCGCAGGCTCACTTTCTTGGGGTAATCATCTTCTATGTGCAGGTCACCGGACAGTTTAGGGGGCTCAATAGTAACATCAAGATCCAGCTTGCTCTTGTTCTGCCCGGAGACACTCAACCACAGAATGAAAGCCAGGAACAGGGACAAGACAAAGAGAGCGAACTGGTTGGCGAAGAACTTTTTCATAATTTTATCTGAAATCCCGGCGGAGCCAAGCCTGGTTAAGGGCCTAGCTCCCGGCTACTTGCGGCCCTTGGGTTTTTTCTTGGCGGTCTCCAGGCCCAGATGGGTCATGAGCCGGTCCTTGAGCATGCCCGCGCCCATCATGACTTCCACGTCCCCGTCCCGGACCAAGGAAACTAAGCCTCGTTCCTCGGAGACCACAATGATGATGGCGTCAGTCTCCCGCGACAGGCCAATGGCCGCCCGGTGCCGGGTGCCGAAGAACTGGCTGATGTGATCCTCGGAAGGCAGGAGAGGCAGAAAGCAGCCCGCCGCGGCCAAACGACCGTCCTGGATGATGACCGCCCCATCGTGCAGGGGGGCGTGAGTGTTGAAAATGGCCAACAAAAGCCGGTCCGAGACTAACGCGAACAACTTGGCCCCGGCGTCCACGTACTCCCCGAGACTGACATGCCTTTCAAAGGCGATGAGGGCCCCGGTTCTCTTTTCGGCCATGAAGAAAGAGGATCGGACCACGTCGTTGATGGCTTCCAGGAGCATGGACTTGTTTTTGGAGAAGGAGAAGCGCCCGGCTCGGGCCAGGCCGCGCCTGATTTCTGAGGAAAAGAGGATGACCAGGACCAGAAACAGAGAGGAGATGAAGTACGAGATCAGATAGCTCAGGGTCAGGAGCTCAAAGGTGCTGGCCAGGGAGTAGGTGACGCCCAGCACGCACAGCCCCAGCAGAACCTGGCCACTGCGCGTGCCCTTGACCATCCGGATGACCTGAAAAATGACCAGGGCGACCAGGATGATGTCCACCACATCCGGCCACCCCAGGTTCTGAACCGCGACAGTCAGTTGTTTGGCGGCGGAGGTCTCGGAATTGAAGAAATGAGAGAGCATGGCCTCGCTTCGTTTTCCGTCAGAATGGGCCCAGAGCCGACTGGCCGCCGGGCGTAGAAAAAAATCCCCTAAGCCGCGGCCAAGACGGCCGCGGCCACTAAAGCCGCCTCCTTGGAAGGTTTGACTGAGTGGACGCGGATGATTTCCGCGCCTTTAAAGATCGCCAGGGCGTTGGCCGCCGCTGTGGCTTGGTCCCGCTGGTCAGCCGGGGCCCCACCCAGGATATGACCCAGAAAGGCTTTGCGGGAGAGGGCCATCAGGGAGTGAAAGCCAGCCGGAAAAACCCTCTCCAGGTTTTTGAGAAGCGAGAGGTTGTGCTCGGCCAGTTTCCCAAAACCCAGGCCCGGGTCCAGAATGATCCGGGAACGGTCGATTCCGGCTCGCATGGCCGCCTGGGCCCTCTCCTCCAGAAACTCGCGGACCTCCCGGACCACGTCGTCATAGCGTGGGTTTTGTTGCATGGTTCGGGGATCGCCCAGCATGTGCATAAGAATGATGGGAACCCCATGGCGGGCGGCCACGCGCAGAATTTCCGGATCGTGACGACCGGCCCAGATGTCGTTGATTATTGAGGCCCCGGCCTGGATGGCTTTTTCGGCGATCTCGGCCTTGTTGGTGTCCACGGAGATGGGCGGGCAATCGGGCCTTTGGGCCAGGCTCGTCAAGACCGGCTCCAGTCGTCGCCATTCCTCGTCGGCCGGGGTCGGGAGCGAGCCTGGTCGCGTGGTCTCCCCACCCAGGTCCAGAATGTCGGCCCCCTCGTCTAGGTGGCGTTGGGCTTGGCTTAGGGCCGCCTCGGGGGAGAAGAAGCGGCCCCCGTCAGAAAAGGAGTCGGGGGTGATATTGATGATGGCCATGACCAGAGGGCGATCAAAGACCAGCCGCCGGGGGGTCCCGTCAAAGGTGGCCCAGGTCATGAGACGGTCAGCCTTGGGTTGGGGGGAGGGAGCGGTCATGGGATCCATCGCTGGCGTAAATTTGTCAACAGATCTCGGAAGCCTGGGTGGGGCCAAAAAAAAAAGCCTCAAAAATCAGGCCAGGCGGCCAATCCAGAGCGACCAGAGATTTATGAAAGACAGAGAAAAAACGGGCGAAATAAGTTCAGGTTAAAAAAAACATTTTTAAAAAAATAGGCCTGAAAATAATCATTAAAGAAAAGGCTTTGGACCAAACCAACCGAGCCTGACGACTGGCCCGACTCAGCTCTAATGGTCGGCCTGGTTGTCCTCGCCCTCGTCCTCATCCTCGTTCTCATCCACCTCTTCCGCCGGCGGGGGGCTCTGGCGGTTGGCGAAGGAGGCGTCGGGGTTGGGCTGGGGCGGCTCTAGGCCTTCGCTCAGGATCGCCTCGCGGCAGATGTCCACCACCTCCGTGGACTCAATGGTCTCCTTAACGAGCAACACTTCGGCCAGTTTCTTTAAAGTGTCCAGGTGGCGACTGATGAGGTCTTTGGCCAGGTTATAGCCGTCCAGGACCAGGCGGTTGACCTCGGCGTCAATGACTCTGGCTGTCTCCTCGGAGTAGTCGCGATGTTGAGCGATCTCTCGGCCCAGGAAGATTTGCTCGCCTTGCTTCTCAAACGAGATGGGTCCCAGGGTCTCGCTCATGCCGTAGCGGCAGACCATGTTGCGGGCGATTTTGCTGGCCCGCTCAATATCTGAGCCGGCCCCGGTGGTCATCTGGCTGAGGGCCAGCTCCTCAGCCACCCGACCGCCCATCAGGGTGGCTAGGCGCACTTTGAAATATTCTTTGCTATAAGTGTACTTATCCTCGGTTGGCAGGTACTGGGTGACCCCCAGAGCCCGGCCCCGGGGAATGATGGAGACCTTGTGGATGGGATCCGAGCCGGGCAGAAGCAGGCTAACCAGGGAGTGCCCGGCCTCGTGCCAGGCCGTGGTCTTCTTCTCCTCTTGGCTCATGATCATGGATTTGCGCTCCACGCCCATCATGATCTTATCCCGGGCCGCTTCCAGGTCAGCTCCCCAGACTTTTTTCTTGTTATGCCGGGCGGCCATGAGAGCCGCCTCGTTAATGAGATTTTCCAGGTCAGCCCCGGAAAAGCCAGGCGTGCCGCGGGCCACCACGCCCAGGTCCACGTCCTTGGCCAGGGGGACCTTTTTGGAGTGGACTATCAGGATCTGCTCGCGACCCCGGACATCCGGCACCGGAACCACCACCTCGCGGTCGAAGCGGCCGGGCCGCAACAGGGCCGGATCCAGCACGTCGGGGCGGTTGGTGGCGGCGATGACGATGAGGGCCTCATTGGGCTCAAAGCCATCCATTTCCACCAGAAGCTGATTGAGGGTCTGCTCGCGCTCGTCATGACCGCCCCCTAGGCCCGCTCCCCGGTGCCGGCCCACGGCGTCAATCTCGTCAATGAACAGAATGCAGGGGGAGTTTTTCTTGGCCTGGCTGAACATGTCCCGCACGCGGGAGGCTCCCACGCCCACGAACATCTCCACGAAATCCGAGCCGCTGATGGAAAAGAAGGGCACCCCCGCCTCCCCGGCGATGGCTCGGGCCAGGAGGGTCTTGCCGGTGCCGGGGGCGCCCATCAGCAGAACGCCTTTGGGAATCCGCCCGCCCAGGCGGACGAATTTCTGCGGCTCGCGCAGAAAGTCAATGATTTCCTCCAGCTCGTTTTTAGCCTCCTCCACGCCGGCCACGTCGGCGAAAGTGATCTTCTTCTGTTCATCGGAGAGCATCTTGGCCCGGCTTTTGGCGAAGGTCATGGCCTTGCCGCCGCCTTGCATCTGGCGCATGAAGAAGATCCAGATGGCCACCAGGAGAACGATTTGGATCAGCCCGCCCAAAAAGGTGTACAGATAGCCGGAGGGGGGAGGGGAAACCGTGATGATGACGCCCTGTTCCTTGAGCAGGGGCAATAGCTCGGGATCGTTATTGGGCATGTAGGCGGTCCAGCGGCCGGAGGATCCCTTGGTCAACACGGTAATCTCGTGGCCGGTCAGGACCGCCTCGCGAACCTCGCCGTTTTTTATGGCTTTCCAGATATCCGAATATTGTTTTCTGAGCTGATTGTCGGTGGGCTTGAAGTAATTGAATAAACCCACCATGACGATAAGAATCATGACCCAGATGAGAAAGTTGCGACTGTTCAATTGAAACTCCCGGAAAAAACGCTCAGACAGCTGCGCAGCGCCACGAGCGTCCTTTTTCCGGCCAGGGCGGCGGGGTGGAGGGCGTCTCGATTGGGGTCTGGCCTTGACCTTCTCCGAGGTGGAGAAAAAACAAGATTATATACGCCAAACTTGAGTTTTTATCAAATTGGCGAGCGATGATCGGCGATGGGCCCGCGAGGTGAAACCGGCGGGCCCGCTCTCTGGCTCCTGGGGCCGACTGGTCAGCCCGCCCGACGGCCCGACCGGTTTATTTGAGGCGGTAGGTTATCAAGCCATGGGTAGGGTCGTAAGGTGAAACGGCCACTTCCACGCGGTCGCCGGTTAGGACGCGAATCTTAAATCGCTTCAGGCGCCCAGAGAGCATGGCCCTGATCTTCACGCCCTCCGCGGTTTCAACTTCCATGTGCCCGTCGCCCAAGGTTTTGGTGACGACCCCCTCCAACTTGATAAGATCTTCCCTTGACATGCTCCTCCTTAGTTAACCACCCCAGGGCTCGGAAAAAGTAATCCCCCAGGAGCGGGCCTCCAAATGGCAATAAACAAGTATATCAAAGCCAGACAATAAATCAAGCCATTAAATAAAAGTATTATTTACTAAAAAATATTAAAAGTATTAAAATAAGTGTATTAGTAAGTTAATGAGAGTAAGAAGAAAAAATTAGCCCTTTAAAAGAGCTTTTCCAAAAAGAAGGTTTGGGCTAAAAAAAATAGCCCAGAGTCAGGATTAGGCCCGCTCAATTGAGCTCTCCCCGGGCCTGGGGGGCCCGGGGGACGCGCGGGGGCTTAAAAAGGATAGCTCATGAGCAACTGGTGAAACATGTCCATGGTCTCGGCGATGGTGGTCAGGGAATAGTCGGCCCCGGTTTTTTTTCGCAAGTTCTCTTGGGCCCGGGGCCCAGATAGACAGATCACCAGCTTTTGCTCGGGCGATCCCTGCTCCTTTAAGAGCTCGATCAGGCGCCGGAGTCGGGAAGGATTGGGGGGGGCCCCCAGATGCAACCCGATCAGGTTGGGCTGAAAGCGTTTGGCTTCGGGCAAGAAGGTCTCCAGGGCGGTTTCCAGGCCCAAGTCCTGGACCTCGTAACCAAAGGCGGCCAAGGTCATGGCCAGGGGAGGTTGGAGCTTTTCCTCGCGTTCCCGCTCGGCCAGGGAGCCCAGGAGGGCTCGGCCGGGAAAAAGCTCGGGGTTTAAGGGATCGTGAATCATTTCCATGATTTTTCGGATGACCCGACCCACCAGAATCAGGCTGGAGGCGAAATAGAGCCCGCTTTCGTACAGGCGACCGATTTCCAGCAGGGCGGGGCGGAAGGTTTTTTTGATGAGGAGGTGGTCAGTCCCGTTGGCCAGCAGACCCTGGGCCAGGCGCTGGCATTCCTCTTCCTTGAGCTCAATAAGAAGCTCGGTGAGCCGGTCGAGGGCTTGTTCGATTTCTAAAGGCATATGTCACGCGAAAGGCCAAAAAACTATGAGCCAAAAAACTGAGAGCCAGAAAAAAAAGTCAAAACGCCAACAAAACTAAGAACAACGTTTGAGCCAGGGGATTTCTGGCCCCTGGGGTCAAGGCGGCCAGTGGGCCGTCGGTTAAGAGTCCTCTTCCACCCAGAATCCCAGGCGGGCCGAGAGAATGGTTAATTTCCGGGGGGCCAGGAACCAGCCTGAGCCCAGGGGGTTATCGTTAAAGTCAAAAAAAGTGTAGTTGATTTTCAGGGTGGGCTCCCCCTCCAAAAGGCCCAGCCGTTGGGCCTGCTGGGCGCTCAGAACCACCGGGGTCAGGCGCAGAAGATGTTTTTTGATGTGCTTTTGGGCCAGGCCCTGGCTGGGCCGGGTCAAGGCGATTAATTCCTGCTCGGCCTCCACAATGGGGGAGCGCGGGTCGAAGCGCAGAATCGAGTGGTTGAGGAGGATGGGCTGGCCCTTGTGCTGAATCAGGCGGTCCAGGTAAATGACCTGGCTGTTGGGGCTCAGGCCCAGATAGGCCGCCGTCTTGGGGCCGGCCGAGACCAGGCAGGCCTTGAAGATGGTGAGGGTGATGTTATCGCGGTCCGCCAGGAGCTCGGCCAGGTGGGTCCAGCCGAAGTTGGCCTGGGGCCAGGTCTGGGCCACCACGTAGGTGCCGCTCCCCTGGATCCTCTCCAGGATCCCGGACTGGACCAGCAGACCCACAGCCTGACGAACGGTCATGGTGGAGACCCTCCAGTCGCGGCTAATGGTCGCCTCAGAGGGTATTTTCGCGCCCAGGGCGTATTCCCCCAAGACGATCTTGTCCCGGATAGCCTGGGCCAGGGCTCGGTAGGCGGGGGATTTTTTTTCGCTGTCAAGCGGGGGGGCGGGCTCAATTTTCTTCGACAACATCATCATCCACCGGCGACTTGACGGTGGCTCCGTCAGTTGGTGGCCGGCCAAGCCGGCGAAAACGTTAAGGCTGACAGCTGGCGGTTGGGCCAACTGGCTGAGAGGGAAATTTTTTTCAGGAAAGTCACTGTCTTAAGCCGTGAACTATCTTAAGCCGGGATCAATGGGCGGGTCCAAAGGCGGCAAGTTCAAGAGGTTTCCGAGGCCGTTATATAACGGTTTTTCTAATCTTTCATTTATCTTACCAACAACAAAAGATTTTTTAAAGGATTTTTTTTAACCCAAACCCCAAAAAAAGTATTTTAAGGAAAAATTTTTTTCTCAAGATACCCGCCTCAGGGCGGCCACCCAGCAAGCCTAATAATAATGTTATTGACCTGGCCAGACGAAAGGCTTATCATACGTCTGAAATTCCAGCCGCTAGCCTGGGATTGTCCCATTTAAACCTAATTGGCCAGTTGATTTCCCGCGAGGCCCGCCGGGGTCGCCAGAGAGCCTTGGGGCGCCCGGCTTTATAAATAATGTTGACTGGCTGTCATGAGGAACTGGATGTCGGACATAACTGTCAATGATCGCCGTCTTTTCGACAAAGAAGGCAAGATTATTCCCGAGGATTCCGCCGAGGCGGCTCAGGAGTCAAGTCAACCGGAGCCCCAGAAATCTCCAGAGCCGGAACAAAAGGACGAATCCCTGGACATGGGTGGTCTGCCGGTGAGCATCGGGGCTCTGTTTCTGGATTTAACCACCAGCGCCTTTCTGCAGTTGGGCGAAAAAGGGAGCGATGGGCAATCTCTTCCCAATACCCCCAATTTACCCGCGGCCAAACAATTGATTGATCTGTTGGGGATCCTGGAACAGAAGACCAAGGGTAATCTGACCAGGGAGGAGGAGGCTCTTTTAAGGGCCTTGCTGTACGACGCCCGCTTGAAATATGTCAGTCTCTCCACGGGCCAGAAGGTTTGACGCGGCGTCCCCAACTTTTTTCGCTGTAATCCCGTAAAATTTCGTCCGCTGAAGGGTAATCGCTATGGATTTAAGGGTAAATAAATTTGGTTTGCCTGTTTTTATAATTTTTTGTTTACTGGCTGGGGCCACCCAGTTAGCCGCGCAATCGGCCCAACCGGCCCAACCGGCGGCTCCGCGGCTGGTCCCAGCGCCCCCGGCCGCCCCCAGCCCCAGTGACCAGCCGGCGGTCCCAGGCCGGCCCGGCGCCGGCCTGGTGGCTTTGCCGTCCATAGCCCCGGTGGTGGACCGGGCCAAGCCGGCGGTGGTGAATATCATAATCGTCAAGACCCGGCGGTCCCACCGGAGCCGGATGCCATCTCGACCGGGCCCTGGTCAGAATCCTGGCTTTCCTTTCCCCCCCGACAGTTTTTTTGACGATTTTTTCGGCTTTCCCCAGGCCCCGCCTCGGGAATTTCGGGAGAGAGCCTTTGGCTCGGGTTTCATCTTTGATAAGGAAGGCTACATCATTACCAACAACCATGTGGTTGAGGGGGCTGATGAGATCAAGGTGAAACTTGATGAGGACAAGCGGGAGATCGAGGCCGAGATAGTTGGTCGCGACCCCAAGACGGACCTGGCCCTCATCAAACTGAAAAAGCCGGGCAATTACCCCTTTATTGAGTTTGGCGATTCCGATCAGGTCAAGATTGGCGACTGGGTCGTGGCCATCGGCAACCCCTTTGGCCTGGAGCACACGGTGACCACCGGCATCCTCTCGGCCCGGGGTCGGGCCATTGGGGCGGGTCCCTATGACGACTTTCTGCAGACCGACGCCTCCATCAACCCCGGCAACTCCGGGGGGCCGCTGTTGAACCTCAATGGCGAGGTGGTCGGCATCAACACAATGATTATAGCCGGCGGCAATGGCATTGGTTTCGCCATTCCCTCCAACCTGGCCAAGAAGATCGTGGACCAGCTCAAGGACAAAGGCCGGGTTAACCGGGGCTGGATCGGCGTGGTCATCCAGTCAGTGACTCCGGAAATAGCCAAGACCTTTGGGTTGGATAGCCCGCAGGGAGCTCTGGTCGGCGACGTGATGAAGGACACTCCGGCTGAGCGGGCCGGGATCCGGCATGGGGATGTCATAATTGAGTTTGATGGCCGGCCCATTAAGGAATTTGGCGATCTGTCGGCGACGGTGGCTGACACCCCAGAGAACAAAAAGGTCAAAGTGGTGGTGATTCGCGATAAAAAGAGGCTGACCCTTGATTTGACGGTGGAGCTCATGAAAGATGACGGCGAGACCGGCGAGGGGTTGGAGGGCTCGAATCTGGATCTGGGTCTGACCCTGCGCGAGCTGACCCCGGATTTGGCCAAACGCCTCAACGCGCCGGAGGTCTCGGGTCTCCTGGTCGAGCAGGTGGCCCCCAACTCTCTGGCTGACTTGGCCGGGGTCCGGGCCCGGGATATTATCATGGAAGCGGACCAGAAGCCGATCCGGACCTTGTCTGATTTTAACCGGGTGGTCCGGGACCATGACAAAGATAAGGGCAAGGATGAGCCGCTGATGTTGTGGCTCCGGCGGGGGGAGCGGAACATTTATTGTCCCCTGGGCCTGCGGTGACGTTTTAGTTTAGTTTGACCCTATATTAATAGTTAGTCGCGTTCTGGCCCCCGATTGGCCGCTAAATCGGGGGCTTTTTTTTTCGTCCCGGGTTTTTTCGACCGGTTCTAGATAACTTCTGGAAATAACAAAAAAAATAATCAAAATTCTGGCTCACCCACCGAGGCGGCGGGTATTTTAGGCGAGGGTGGCCAAAATTTTTTCGGTCCTGGTTGGCCGGCCTGGGGGTTGGCGGGAAAAAATTTTGCCGAATCAATTTTTTCCGGCCCTATTCGGGCGGCGTTTTTTCGTCCGGGGGATTTTTTTAAGCCTGTTTTTTGACTGACCAGGGTAACATCTGGAAAAAACTAAAAAATTAACCAGATTTTTTCCCTTCGCGGGAGATGAGAGGATTTTTTTTTGGCTGGGCTGGGAAAAAAATTATTTCCGGCTCTATCTGGCCCTCAATTTGGCCCTCAATCTGGCCCTCAATTTGGCCCCAATTTGGCCCCCCATATGATCGCCCGGGCGGTTTTTTTTGACCTGTTTTTTCCAACCTGCCAGGATAACCTCTGGAAATAACTAAAAAAATTAACCTGATTTCTTAACCGCCCGCGGGAACGGGCGGGATTGTTGGCCAGGAAAAAAATTTTTTTCTGGCTCTAGGTGTGGCGGGGAAATTTTTCTGGCAAAAAAATTTTCCCGGCCCTATCGGCGCGCCATTTTTTCGCCCCGGCATTTTTTTTTTGACCCATATTTTTCGACCAACCAGGATAACCTCTAGAAATAACTAAAAAAATTAACCAGATTTCTGCCCCGCCGCCGGGGAGGCGGGATTTTTTCGGCTGAGGCCCCAAAAATTTTTCCCGTCCTGAGCCGGCTTGGCCTTGAGGTTGGGCGAAAATTTTTTGAGTTAAATTTTTTTCGGCCTGAGCTGCCCCCCATTTAACCGCCTGGGCGGTTTTTTTTGGCCCAGATTTTTCGACCTACCAGGATAACATATGGAAATAACTGAAAAAATTATCCTTATTTCTAGCCCGCCCGCGGGTTTTTTTTTTTGAGAGAGGCGATGAAAAAAAAATTTTTTTAACCAGGTCTGACCGCGGAGGCTGGCGGAAAAAGTTAATTTTTTGTCATAAATAACTATAAACTATTTAATATTAATACTGAGATGTGGGTTTTTTAAAGATTTTTCCCGAGCCGCTCGGGCCAAAATTTTTTTCCAAAAAAAAAAGCTCTCGGAGATTTTGGGAGCCGCTGACCCCGGCGGCGGCCCTGAGCCGACCGGCTAAAGGGGTTTACGGGCGCGAGTTTTCGGGTTTCAAGAGCCCGCCCCCTGGCCTGGAAATAATCACTTAAGCGTGGATTTTTTCCCCGCCCCCGAACCCGGGAAGATAGCTGGTCAGCTGACATTTCCAGAAATCAAGCCAGTTTTGGGCCGAAATTAAATAAGGAAATTTTGGTCTTATAACCGCCATTTTCTTTAGACAGGAGTCTATAGCCGTATGCCTCTATACCCCTGTTTATGTTTTGAAGGGAAAACTGGCTTTAAAAAGGAAAGTATAGTAAAAAAAAAGTAATTAAAATTTTTTTGATTTTAATCCACTTACCTCTTGACAAAAGAAGGCGAAGAACCTAAAATTAATTTGTGAAAAAAAGTGATTCATAAAAAAGCCCACGCTCAAGTCTTTAATACTGAGTCTTCGGAAGGGAAATTTGTGTTTTTCCCTGTTGGCCGGCTATAGGCTGATGAAATTGGTTGTTTATGAGCGGGAGAAGGGAAAGTAATTTGGGCATTTAAGGGGAAGGCCGTGGGGATTAGTCTTATCCTTGCGGTCCTGGTTAGCAAAACTCGGCGAGTATACGCTTGGTTATTAACAATAGCCCTATTTTTTGGGCGGAATAGGAAGGTAGATAATGAAAAACGCTAAATTGTCCTTCCGGGAAATCCGGGAAAAACAAATGATCAGCGTGGCCGAGCTGGCCCGCAAGGCCGGTGTCTCCACCCAGACCATCACCCGCATCGAGAGCGGCGGTCCTTGCCGCATGGACACGATGCGCAAGATTATCCTGGCCCTCGGTTACTCCGTTGAGGACAAGGACTTGATCTTCGGTTCTAACCGGTAACCGCCTTCCAACCCTGGGCTCAGCCCTGGCCCGGTTCGGTTCGACCCGACCTGGGCCCTTGGCTGACCCAGGCCGGCGACCGACTCACCCTAAGGGGCCTTGGGGCCCTTTGGGGTTTAAGCCAGGCTCAGGGAAGCCTTTATTTTATTAGGTTGAAAAACGGCCATAATTTGGTAAGTATACTCCAAAGAAAGTAAAAAAATTTTTTTAAAAAAAAATCCCTAAAGGTCTTGACAAAACTTGGTCAAGAGCTTAGAATTGGTTCGTGAATCACCTTGATTCATGAAAAAACCAAAAATCAAAGGCTTAATACAGGATTTTCGGATCTGAACGCGATTTTTGTCTTTATTTCCGAAGTTTGGGGGCTTGAAAATTACCTTTTAGTCAAGAAACATTTATTAGGTTATTGAGCCTTGCGCAAAAGAATTGGAACAGGTTCCTCGAGTCGAATTGACTTTCGACTTTTCATAACAATAATTTTTCCCGCTCCTTTTGGGGCGGATTAACTTGGTAAGGGATTGAAATATCATGAAAAATTCCAAAATTTCCTTCAAGGAGATCCGGGAAAAGCAGATGATCAGCGTGGCCGAGTTGGCCCGCAAGGCCGGTGTGTCCACTCAGACCATCACTCGCATTGAGAGTGGCGGGACCTGCCGCATGGACACCATGCGCAAGATCATTTTGGCCCTTGGCTACTCGGTCGAGGACAAGGATCTGATTTTCGGGTCCCCGGACAAGTAAACCGGCTTAAGGCCTGGGGCCGGGTCTGACCTGGATTTACCCGCCCTGGGCGCTTGTGGCCCCCTTCTGACCGGCCCAGCGGTCTGTGGTCAAAATTTCTTGGCCAAAATTTTCGGTCGGCCTGGCCCTTTTTTGAGGGTTGGGCCGGCCCTTTTTTTTCTGGAAGCGGGCGGAAAAAAAATTTCCCCAGAGCCAGGCCCCGGGGAAATTTTGGAGAAGAGAAATGGCGAGAAAAATCTAGGAAAAAAAGTCAGGGCTAAAAGACCCCCAGCCCAAAACCCAGAGCCTGGCCGACCTTTAAAAACAGCGACAGCTCTGAGGTGGAGAGGGTTTGCGAGTATTTGGGGTCATTCCACAAAAGGTGCCAGCGGTTCTGGCTGGCCCAGAGATCCGCCCCGGGCAGGCTTTTTTTTATGAGCTCCGTCAGCGACACCAGCTCGGCCATGAGGGTTGGTCGCGGGGAGTTGGGGAGGAGATCCAGAAGTTTCAGGAGATAATTCGAGACCGCCTTCTGGATCAGTTGGGTGTTCTCCGACTCCTCGGCGCTTTCCCGCTCGATGAGCTCTTTCAGTTGGGTCAGCTCAATGGCCCCGCCCTCAGCCATGATCTGGGTGAAATTATCCAGGTCAGCCTCGGCCATGACCCGGAAGATGAAGCGGTCCATCCAGGCTCCCGGGGAGTCGGGTCGGCGGTAGCGTCGCAAGAGCTCCCGGTAGTTGGCGAAGGCCCGGCGGGCGTGATTCTTGATGTCGTCAAAAAAATCCCGGACCTGCTCGCTCATGATGATCTGCCGCACGCTGGGCCAGAGGTCATCGGGCGTGAAATGGCGGGCCCCGGGGCGCAGGTCAGCGAGATTTTCCTTGACTTTGGCCGCTCCGCCCTGTTCCCACAGTCGCTGGGCCAAGTTCTGGCTTCCGGGGGTGTCATCGACCAGAATGTCCAGAACCCGGCCAGCGCTCAAAAGGGCCAGGATCCACCAGGTCTCCGGCTGGCCCAGGCGAATTTCCTCAAGGGTTCCCTGGCCGATCAGCAGCCGGGTCTGATCGGTCGTCGCGACTTCGGAGACCTCGACCCGCAAAGTTTGTTTTAAAAGGATAAACTCGCTCAAGGCTTGGGGGACGCCCAGGATCTGGGCGGCGGCCAGGTGGGCGGCCGCCTGGCCGGGCTGGAGCCGGGCCGGGCTAACCAATTCTCGCCAGACGTCCTCCCCGGTCGGGTAGTGGGGGTCATTGGGCCGGGCCTGGCGCAGGCGCGAGAGAACGCCAGCCGTCAGATCGGTCCGGGCCCAGCTCTCAGCCAGCTCAATGGCCCGGGCCGCGTACTGGAGGTTCTGAGCTGGCTCCAGGGCGGCCAGGTCGTCAAAGAACCAGCCACAGCTGGTGAACATATAGAGCCCCATCCGCTGGGATTCCAGGAGCTGGACGACTTTTTGGCGATCTTGGGCTGAGGGGGAGCCGGCCAGGTGGCGGTCCAGAAAATCAGCCCGGACCTTTTCGTCAAAGTTGGCCAGAATCACCTCAATATAATCGTTTCTGGCCCGCCAGGGATCCTTGAGCCAGGGGCCCCCTTCCGTCTCATAGATGTTCCGCAGCTCGTCGCGCAGCCAGTTCAAGGCGTCGCGGAGGGGGGTTCGCCACTTCTGGTTCCAGCCTGGCTCCCCGCCGGTGTGACAGCCGCAGTCCGCGCGCCACCTCTCCACTCCGTGACAGCAGCTCCAGGAGCTGTTCTCGACCAGCCGGGCTTCCATCTGGGGAGGGTAGAGGGCCAGATACTCCCCGTAATTGGTGGTCTTTATGGGATTGGCCAGGTCCGGGGGCTGGCTTTCCAAGGCGTTGAAAAGCCAGGCCAGGGTCATGTCGCCAAAGTGGAAGTGGTGCCCGTAGGACTCCCCATCGGTAGCCAGGTTAACTAAGCGCGGGAGGCCCCGGTCAGCCCCGAAAGCCTGCTCCAGCCGGCCCTTGAGGGCCCCGCCATCGCGCAGGAGGTTTTCAAAGGCCACCGCCCGGGACACCGGGCCGTCGTAGAGAAAAATGTCCAGAAAGTCCTTGGGCCCCCGGCCCCAGAAGATCCGGTAAGGCTGGCGAGGGTCAGGGCTGGCGGTCAACTCTTGCCAGGGGCCTTGGCGGTTCTGGGCCAGGGGCCGCAGGGCATCCACCTGATTCTGGGCCAGGATGGTGAATTTGAGTCCCAGTTGGGCCAGGATCCCCAAACTCTCCAGGTCGGCCGCGGTCTCGGCCAGCCACATGCCCTCCGGTTGGCGGCCAAAGGTCTTTAAAAAATGAGCCCGCCCCCAGAAGGCCTGGGTCAGCTTGTCGCTGGAGGTGGCTAGCGGCATGATGATGTGGTTATAAACCTGGGCGATGGCCGAGCCGTGGCCCCGGTGGCGATCGCTGGCCCGCTGGTCAGCCGCCAGGATCAGCTGGTAGGTGGCTGGGTCAGCCTGTTTGAGCCACTGGAGGAGAGTCGGGCCGACATTGAAGCTTAAGTACTCGTAATTATTGATTATCTTAGCGATAGCCCCGTTGTTGTCGAGTAAGCGGGCCCGAGTGTTGGGAGCGTAGCACTCGCGGTTTATCCGGCAGTTCCAGTCCGGAAAGGGGGCGGCTGAGGGTTGAGGGTCAATGGAGCCACTCCAGGGATTTTCCCGGGGTGGCTGATAAAAGTGCCCGTGGATGATGAGATAGCGGGGACTGGGCAAGGCGGACCTCTCCTTTGTCAGGCTAAGGCTGGGCGAGGCAGGATTTGAAAAGATTTATATAAGACTGAGCCGAGGCCGCCCAGGAGAAGTCGTCGCGCATGCCAGCCTGGGCCATGGCTTGAAAATCCGCGGGTCGGCCATAGAGCTCGACCGCCCGACGGACCGCCAGAAACAGGGCCCAGGGTTGAAACTGACTGAATTTGAAACCATTGTCCCAGAGCCCGGAGGGATTTTGGCCGGCGTAGTCCCGGACCGTGTCATTGAGGCCCCCGATGGCCCGGACCACGGGAATGGACCCGTAGCGCAGGGCGTACATCTGGATCAGGCCGCAGGGCTCATAGATGGAGGGCACTAAGATGAAATCGGCCCCGGCGAGGATCCGGTGGGCCTGGGGCACGTCATAGCCCAATAACAGGCGTAGCCGCTCCGGGTACTGGTCCACCAGGTCAGCCAGCTGTTTTTCGTACCAAGGTTCCCCGGAGCCGAGGATGACCAGGTCCAGGCTCAAACGGAAAAGCTCGGTGGCTGACTCGATAATGAGGGTCAAGCCTTTCTGGGCCACCAGTCGGGAGACCACGCCAAATAAGGGCCGGTCGTCCGGGGTTGTCAGGCCCAGCTCTTTTTTAAGGGCTTTTTTGCAAATGGCTTTGCCTGACAGGTCCTCAGGGCCGTAGTGGGCCGCGATGTAAGGATCGGTCCCTGGGTTCCAGATCTCGTAATCCACCCCGTTGAGGATGCCGGTGAGCTTGGGGGCGTGAAAACGCAAGACTCCATCAAGGCCGTTGCCGCCCTCGGGCGTTTGAATCTCTCGGGCGTAGGAGGGGGAGACGGTGACCACTTCCCGGCTGAAGACGATGCCGGCCTTGAGGTAACTAAGTTGGCCGAAGTACTCCAGGCCGTCGAGGCCGTAATAGCTCTCCGGCAGGCCAATGATGTCCTTCTTCTCCATTGGGGCCAGGCCCAGATAGCCCTGGTTGTGGATGACAAAGACGCCCTTAGGGGCGGTGGGGCCCATTTCCAGCAGATACGGCATCAAAAGCCCGGTGTGCCAGTCATTGGCCAGGATGATGTCTGGGTAGTGGGGCAGGCTCGGCAGGGCGGCTAGGATGGCCCGGGCGAAAAAGGCGAATCGCTCGGGGTTATCGGGGTAAACGTCCTTGCCCTCGCCATAGAGGCCAGGCCGGTCAAAAAAAGCGTCCTGCCGGGTCAGGAACACGGGAACGCCGGGAGCCAGCTCCCCGGCCAGCAGATCAAACGGCAGGGTCTGTTCGCCCAAGCTGGCCTCCAGCTTGAGGCCCAGGTTTTTTAAACCGGGTTTTTTCAGGGCGATCTGGTAACCCGGCATGATGACCATGGGGTTGACGCCCAAGCGGCGCAGGGCCAGCGGCAGACTGGCGACCATTTCGGCCAAGCCCCCGGTTTGGGCCAAGGGGGAGACTTCCGAAGAGGCGATGAGGACATTTATTGGATCCGGCATAAACCTCCCAAGAGGGGGCAGGGTCCCTCCCGCAAGCCTCGGCTCAGGGAGCCGATTTCTGGCCATGAGGCTGAAAGCTCCATGAGACTGAAAGCTCTTGGCGAGCGCCGGTCGTCCGGCTCGCCCCAGGCCCACCCCGGAATTGGGCCAAGCCTTTTCTAATAATAGCTAATTATAATCATTTTTCAAGCCAGCTTCAGTTGAGTCACTAGGGGAAAAAACTAACTAGCGGAAATTAATAGTAATTTTCTCTCTGAATTGACGAGGTTCAGGCTCAGCTCCTAGGCGGCCCCAGTCAGCTGGCGGGCGAGAGCGGGTAGGAGCCGGTTGGGGCTAGACCCCAGAGCTAATCGGGCCTGGCCCCGGGGCCTGTTTTGGTAACAGGTGGAAATCTATGAAAAAATACCCCCGCTCGCTCAGGGTCAGCCGGGCGGTTGAGGCGCGGGAGGCGGATTTCCGGGCGGCTTGGGGGGAAAATCGCGAAAATTGTAATTTTTCCCAGAAGTTAGAGGCTCGCGTTTTTTGGGCTATAATGGCCATCATCTGTAGTTGGCGCGGTCATTTTGAAAATTGGCGGGCCAGTTTTTTGGGCCGCCCAGGACTGGCCTTGACGGCGGGGGAGAGGGTGATGACCAGACGAAACTCCAATGACGCGGTTCTGGCGGGCGAGGGGCGCCGGCGCCCAGGCCGGGCTCACTGGGCTCAGGCTTTCTGGGGTCAGGTTTTCTGGATTTTGGCCCTTTTGGCTTTCAGCTCCGGCTGCGCGGTCAAGCTCGCTCCCGACCAGCCTCAGCCGTTGAGCCTCAATCAGGCGGCGGTCCGGGCGGTCCTGGAAACCGGCGACTGGCTGGTCATTCGGGGGCTGACCGGGCCAGACAATTTCATTATCGCCGTCACCAACATGCCTTTTTCCCACGCGGCTATCTATGACGCGGAAAATGATGAGGTCATTGAGGCGGATGGTCGGGGGGTTCACCGGACCGCCTTAAACGATTTTCTGGCCAAAGCCAGCCGGATTTGGGTCCTGAAACCCATCTGGGCCACTCCCGAGACTCGGCCTCTGGCCGTGGCCCGGGCTCGTTCCCTGGTCGGTAGCTCTTATGATTTCACCGGCCTTTTAGGTCTGGGGCTGGAGAGTCGCTACTATTGCTCCGAGCTGGTCATTAGCGCCTGGCGACCTTTCATGGACCCGGCTCAGAAAATCAATCCCATTCCCCGGGTCATCTCCCCGGGCCGTCTGCACCATTGGGGCCGGGTGGTTTACGACTCCCTGGGGATCGGCCTGGGCCGGGTCCCCGCGCCCAAGTGAGGGTTTTTGACTCGGGGCCGAATAATCTAAATGATCTGTTTTAGGACAAATAGCTCCAAAAATATAATTATACTCACGAACTAAAGCTAATTTAACAATAGGCCGAAAAGGAGCCTGAGCCCAACAGGCCTAGGGCAGACAGACGACCAAATTAGGCCTCGTCTTGAAACATCAGGTCAAGGGGAAGATTTCGGTGATTCCCGTTTTGGGCAACCGCGGCCATAGATATTTTAAGTGTTGTTTTTGAACTCCTCCTGGGTTTTAGGAGCGGAATGGGGCTGAGCGGGGTCAGGTTTAACCTTACTGAAATCTTGAAAGCAACTTAGAATCAGAGATTGAGCGTCTAAACTTGACGCTAAATTTTTAAGAGCGTTTTTTAACAATACAATGATCATTTTTAAAGATTTGGCAGCCATGAGATGGGCGCGAAAGCCAATCTCGCGACCAGAGAACTCCCACGCTGGCGACTAATCCTCCGGACAACCTGGGCTTTTCGCGGATCTTTTCCGAACGCTGTCGCTTGGTCAGGGCCGGGTCGGCGCGCCTGGTTTTTGGCCAGAGAGCCAGATTTTTCTGGAGCTCAATAATCAGATTATTAGATGACCAAAACCAAATGGTTCAAGGCTTGGGGAAAAGGACTCATCAGGGTAAGAAAATTTTTTTCCAGCGAAAATTTAGAAATTTAAACCTGGCCGCGGTTTTCCCTGACCACGATTTCACTTTCTTTCTTATGAGCCCGCCCGGGGACGGCCGCCGCTAATTTAAAGAAACAGGTTTGTTTCAAAGATCTCCTCCGCTCCCCTCATCAACGGAATAGGAAAAAACCTCTCGGGCGTTATCGGCCGCCGGGTCAGGACCTTGTCCCCACCGGCTTGGGCGTTGTCGGTCGGGGCGCGGTCAAGGCTGTCATTGGCGACCGCTTGGAGCCCCCCGCTTAAGGCTCCTCAGGCTTGGCCGGCCTGACGGCGGTTGACGGAAGGTTAAATTTTCCGAGGGGTTCGCGATTCGCCAGGTGGGGCCAGCTTTCCCTAATTTTCCTTCCAGAGCCAATATTCCTAATGGCCGCTCAGTCCAACGCGATTAATTTTCCCGCCCTCGCCCGCGCGCTAAAATTCGCTCAAAATGGCTGACCAATGGGCTGGAAAAAATCTATTTTCGCTATATAATATTGTCCAAAGTGGGCCGGCCCGCCTTTCAGGCCAGCTCCTCAAGCCACCTCGTCGGGTTAGGCTATCTTTTTAGGTTTTTTTAATAATTTATCAAAGATTGTGATTTATAAAAAAAGTAATTAAAATATAGCTATTAAAGCGTCTTTTATAGAGTAAGTGATATTCTGACCGGCGCGGTGGCCAGGCTCCTCAGCCAACATTTGTTGGATAGTTTCTATAATGTTACTTGAAGAAAGGATTTTTATCATAATGAAGCATTGTATCAACCAGTGTAACAGCTGTAAAAAGGGAAATTAAATTTTAAATTAAATTTATATTATCAAATTAGTAATTATATTATATCTATATATTAACTTTAAAAACTAAAAAAAATAATATTATAACAATAGATATTGCCTAAATATTAATAAGATCGTTCTTCTGACCAGGGCCCTTCTGGCGGCCGGGCCAAATTTAAAATTGCCGCCGCGGGCTCGGCGGCCCGGTGGCTCTTGCCTCAAAGGTTTATTGACAGTATAATGACAAGGTTTTTTAAGATTAGTTGGATTTTTTCGAATTGAACGTTTTTTTGGTAAAAAAATATGAGCGAAGAGCGACCCAACAATTTTATCCGGGCTTTGGTGGACGAGGATTTGGCCAGCGGTCGATACGCTGAGGTGGTCACTAGGTTTCCCCCTGAGCCCAACGGATATCTGCACATCGGCCACGCCAAGAGCGTCTGCCTAAATTTCGGCCTGGCCCGGGATTATAACGGGCATTGTAACCTCCGCTTTGATGACACCAACCCGGTTAAGGAGGACGTGGAATACGTTGACTCTATCCAGGAGGACGTTCGGTGGTTGGGGTTCACCTGGGATGAGCGCCTGTACTACGCCTCGGATTATTTTGAGAAACTGTATCAATGCGCCGAGGAGCTCATCAAGCGCGGCCACGCCTACGTCTGCGAGCTCAGCCCGGAAATGGTCCGGCAATACCGGGGCACTTTGACCGAGCCGGGCCAGGACAGCCCTTACCGGAATCGCCCCATGGAGGAGAGCCTGGAGCTCTTCCGGCGGATGCGGGCGGGGGAATTTCAAGAGGGGGAAAAGTTTCTGCGGGCCAAGATTGACATGGCCTCGCCCAACCTCAACCTGCGGGACCCGGCCCTCTTTCGGATCCGTCGGGCCGTCCACCACCGGACCGGCGACCAGTGGCTCATCTATCCGATGTACGATTACGCCCACTGTATTTCGGACGCCATTGAGGGCGTGACATTTTCCATCTGCACCCTGGAGTTTGAGGATCACCGGCCCCTGTACGACTGGGTTTTGGAGAAGCTGGACTGGCCCGAGCCCCGCCCGCGGCAGATCGAGTTCGCCCGCCTGAACCTGGAGGGCACCTTGATGAGCAAAAGGAAGCTCCTCCAGCTGGTCAAGGAAAATTATGTCGACGGCTGGGACGACCCTCGGCTTCCGACTCTGGCCGCTCTCCGGCGCCGCGGGGTCACCCCCGAGGCCATCCGGCTTTTCTGCGACCGCATCGGGGTGGCCAAGAAGGACAGCTGGATTGAGCTGGAGTGGCTGGAGAAGGCCATCCGCGACGATTTGAACCCCAAAGTCAAAAGAATCATGGCCACCCTGGACCCCTTGAAGGTCACCCTGCGGGACTGGCCAGAGGGCCAGGTTACCTCCATCCCGGCTCCTTTTTTCCCAGATGACCCCGAGCGGATGGGCTGGCGGGATCTGAAAATGACCAGGGAGATCTATATAGAGCGGGAGGATTTCAGCCTCGATCCGCCCGCGGGATTCCGTCGGCTGGCGGTGGGCCGGGAGGCTCGGCTGCGCTGGGCCAGCTACATTCAATGCGAGGAAGTCAAGCTTGGCCCCAATGGGGAGCCGGTGGAGCTCATCTGCTCGTGGAGCCAGGAGCCCCGCGGCCTGACCAAGGAGCGACCGGGCATCATCCACTGGGTGCCGGCCGAACTCTCCATTCCAGCGGTGGCCCGGCTCTACGACCGGCTTTTCACTGAGCCACGGCCCACCGGGGACCTGGCCCGGGAGCTTAATCCCAACTCTCTGACGGAAAGACCCGACTGCCGACTGGAGCCGGCCGCCCTAGAGCTCCTGACGACCGGGGAGAGGTTCCAGTTTGAGCGTTTGGGTTATTTTTACCTGGAAAAGGCTCCCGCCGCGGGTCACCCAGGAATTTTCAACCGGATCGTCTCCTTAAAGGACAGTTGGGCCAAGGCCAGAAAAAAATAGGCTGATCCTCTGGGGAAGGTTGACCAGGAACCGACCGAGTTTGGCGTGATTGTCAAGGGGGGTTATTGATTGGCTCTGATAGACGCTTTTTTCAAATTCATGCATGAGGTGGGCGGCTCGGACTTGCATCTGGTCTCTGGCAGTCAGCCCTTGATCCGCCTCAAGGGCAGCATTGAGAAGGTCAAATACAAGGTCCTGGAGAATTCTGAGCTCAAAAAAATGCTCTATGAAATAGCCCCGGATGAGAAGATCCAGATTTTCGAGGAAACCGGGGACGTGGATTTTGGCTATGAGATTCCCAACATCGCCCGGTACCGGGCCAACTTCTTTAACCAGAAGTGGGGCGTGGGGGCGGTTTTTCGGGAGATTCCCTCCAAAATCCCCACCGTTGAGCAATTGGGCCTGCCGCCGGTCATCGCCAAACTCTCATCTTTACCCAAGGGCCTGGTTCTGGTCACCGGCCCCACCGGCAGCGGGAAGTCCACCACCCTGGCCACCATCATTGACCACGCCAATCGCACTCGGCGCGACCATATCCTGACGATTGAGGACCCGGTCGAGTTCGTCCATATGAGCATCAAGTGCGTTGTCAATCACCGGGAGGTCTTCACCCACACCCGGAGCTTCTCCTCAGCCCTGCGCGGGGCTCTCCGGGAAGATCCCGACATCATAATGGTCGGGGAAATGCGGGATCTGGAGACCATCTCCCTGGCCCTGGAGGCGGCCAACACCGGGCACCTGGTCATGGGGACCCTGCACACCACCTCCGCCGCCTCCACAGTGGACCGCATCATTGATATCTTCCCGGCCAACGAGCAGGCCCAGATCCGCGCCTCCCTGGCCGACGCCCTGCGGGCCGTGGTGGCTCAGTCCCTTTTTCGCCGGGTTGACGGCAACGGTCGGGTGGCCTCCCTGGAGATCCTCTTGGCCACCCCGGCGGTCCGCAATCTCATTCGGGAGGGCAAGATCCATCAGATAGCCACCACCATCCAGACCGGTCGCAAGTTTGGCATGCAATCCATGGACGACGCCATTCTGGATCACCTTCTGGCGGGCCGCATTTCGCCTACGGACGCCTACTCGAAGTGCATAGACAAGGCCAAATTCAGGCAGTATTTGACCTCGCCGCCAGAAGACTTTACGGACGTTTAACTATGCTTCATCTTTTCCATCTGGAATACATACTTGGCAAACTCATGAACGCCGCCCCGGATGTCTCCGATATCAACATGACTGTCGGCCACCCCATCCAGGTGGAAAGCGGCGGCCAACTGATGCCGGTGTATTTTCAGCCGGAGATTAGAGCTCTGACCCCGTACCAAACCGAGGCTCTGGCTTTGAGCCTGTTGCGCGGCGACAAGCACCTGATCACAACCCTGTTGGATCATGGGAGCTGCGATCTCTCCTTTAACCTGGAAAACAAGGCCCGCTTCCGGGTCAACATCTTCTCCCAGCAGGGTCGCTACAGCATTGTCATGCGGAAGCTTGACAATTACATTCGCTCCATCGAGGATCTGGAACTGCCGCCGATTTTTTACAACATGGCCAAGGAGAAGAACGGCATTATCCTGGTCACTGGGGCCACCGGAACCGGCAAGACCACAAGCCTGGCCGCCATACTTGACGAGATCAACCGCACCCAGGCCGTGCACGTGGTGACTTTGGAGGACCCGGTGGAGTTCATTCATCTGCCGAAGATGTCCACCTTCAACCAAAGGGAGCTGGGCACGGATTTCCGCTCCTTCTCCGAGGGCCTGCGCTCGGCTTTGCGTCAGGCCCCCAAGGTCATCCTGGTTGGCGAGATGCGAGACCGGGAGACGGTGGAGATGGCTCTGTCGGCCGCCGAGACCGGGCACCTGGTCTATTCCACCCTGCACACGGTCGACACTGGTACCACCGTTAACCGCATTGTCGGCCTCTTTGACCATGACGAGGAAAAACTTATCCGAGTGCGCCTGGCCGATTCCCTGCGTTGGGTCGTCAGTCAGCGGCTTTTGCCGAAAATCGGCGGTGGCCGGGTGGCGGCCCTGGAGGTCATGGGGACCAGCCTCACCATCAAGGATATCATCACCAATGGCGAGGCTCCGGACAAGACGTTCTACGGGGCGGTGGAGTCCATGCGGCCTTTGGGCTTTCAGACGTTTGACCAGCACATTCTGGACCTTTTTCGGGA
Source organism: Deltaproteobacteria bacterium (assembly GCA_031276635.1). GTDB lineage: Bacteria > Desulfobacterota > Desulfarculia > Adiutricales > Adiutricaceae > JAIROO01. Next base: position 31,883 of record JAISMU010000008.1, read on the forward strand.
CAAGATCATCTCTGAGGAGGCGGCCCGGACCTTCAGCTCCCGCAAGAACATCATGTCCCGCGGAATTGACACCTTGAAGGCCGAGGCTGGAGAGTATATCTACGACATCAATGACTTGGCCCTGGAGACCGACGAGGAAACCGAGGAGCGCGAGGAGGAAAGGCTCCACCAGGAAGCGCTGGACAGTCACGCCCCCCCGGCGCCACCCCCGCCGCCCCCGCCGCCTCCCCGAGCCGACGCCAGGATTCGCTCTGGGGGGCCTCCTCAACCCCCGGGCGTGGAAAACCACGTGGCTCGGCGGCCCCTCGGGGAATAAGACCGGTCGAGGAGTGGACTCATGCAGATCGAGTGTCAACATTGTTCCAAGAAATTGACCGCCCCGGACGACAAGGTGGAGTTTGGCAAACCCTTCGCCTTTATCTGCCCGGGCTGCGGGCAGAAAAACACCTTCACGCCGGACCGACGGTCCACGGCGCCACCCCCCCCGCCCCCGCCACCGCCGCCCCCACCGGCCGCGGCCGCGGCCCAGACCCAAATGCCCACCCAGGCTCCGCCCAAGGAGGCGTTCGTCGGGGGGCCGGCGCCGATGGATTTCAACTCCATCCAGCTCGATGACGCCCCCGAGGGCCTGAAGTCGGCCCTGGTGGCCTATGACAGCGAGGAAGTCCAGGATCTTCTTTTCAAGAAGCTGACCAACATGGGCTTCAAACCCATCATGGCCATCAATGTCCGGGACGCGGTCAAGCAACTCAAGTTCGGTCGTTTTCAACTCATGCTCATCCAGGAGGATTATTACGGGGCCACCTTGTCCAGCAATCAGCTGATCCGGGCGGTCAACGGCTTGGAGCTGAGTATCCGGCACGATATGTTTATCGCGGTCATCGGGCCAAGCTTTACCTCTCTGGATGATCTGACCGCTTTCAGCCTTTCCCTGGACACGGTCATCAACACCAACGACCTGGAGGACCTGGAGAGGATTCTCATAAGTGGCATGGGGCACGTCCAGAAGTTTTACTCCACCTATAATGATCTGCTCCTGCAGAAGGGCCTGAACTAGGCGCGTTATGGGCAAGGATGAGGTTAAAACCCTGGATCCCCTGGCCGTTCTGATTGATGGGGACAACGCCCAGCCGATGGTCATCACCAATCTGCTGCATGAGGTGGCTAGTTTGGGGGAGGTGGTGGTCAAGCGCATCTATGGCGATTTCTCCAACCAGAAGAACAGCGCCTGGCGCAAGGTGATTCACAACCTGGCCATTCGGCCCATCCACCAATACTCCTTCACCAAAGGCAAGAACGCGACCGACATATCTTTGATCATTGACGCCATGGACCTTCTGTACTCCGGGCACATCAAAGGATTCTGCCTGGTCACCAGCGACAGCGATTTCACGGGCCTGGCCACCCGTCTGCGGGAGTCGGGCATGAAAGTGTACGGGTTTGGGGAGGAAAAGACCCCAGTCTCGTTTCGGCGGGCCTGTAACAAGTTTATCCTGACCGAGTATTTGCGGGAAAAGGTGTCCGAGGCCGACTCCGACTCTGACCAGGAGACCGAGAGCGAGGAGACCAAAGAGCCGCCGCCCCCGGAAGGGGCCCTGCGCATGGACCTGCCGCCGCCGGTCGTCAAAATGCCCCTTCAGCTGTTTCAGATGGCCGCCGAGAAGACCGCCCGAGAGGACGGCTGGGCCTCGTTGGCCCAGTTTGGCGGCTACATCAACCAGATCCAGCCGGATTTTGATTCCCGCAAATACGGGTATAAAAAACTCTCGGACCTGGTCAAGGCCGAGAAGTCGATTTTTAAGATGGAATACCGCAAGGCCGGGGGCGGCGCCCAGATTTATATTCAGCTGTTGGTTAACGGCCAAGCCAGGTAAAAGCGTGGTCGCCAGCTGTAGACTCTTTGGCGTCAAGGGCTATGAGGTTTGGGCCGTTGAGCGTTCCGGGGCTGGTCTCAGGGGAGTTTTTCCGCGGTTTATTTTTCTGATTGAGTAAAAACTAGCCCTCTCCGCCTCAATATGGGTAAAAAATATCCAGAAGGTGGCTGGCCCGCGGCTCTGGCTGGCCAGAACCCGCTGGCCAGGGCGGAAAAAAACAGGGGCTTGAGTCCCAGGCCCCGGTCCAATCGGGTTTGGCCCGCTTCTTGCTCTGGGAACAAGTCAGAATGAAACAAGGCTTATAATTTTTTAGCCCGCTTTCTGAGATTATCTTTTGCTAGTGGCGTAATTGGCCTTTATCAGCCAGTCACGCAAGGAGACGACCATGAATCTTGTGAAAAACAATCTATTGTTCTTTTTCTCTCTTCCCATGTTGGCCCTGGCGGTCTTCATGTTTTCTCCCCGGGCCGAGGCCAGCGCTCTGGACAACGCCCAGTCGCGGGACACTCTGGTTTCCGCCAGCTCTCTGGCCCTGCTGACCGGCCAGTCCACCCTGGACACCGGAGCTTCGGACGCTTTCCAGTCCATCGCCCGTAAAGGTGGTCGGGACCATGATCGTTGGGACAATGACCGCTGGGACGAGCGCCGGGATGACCGCCGTTTCCCCAAGTGCCGGCGTATCTCGAATCACGACTCCAAGCGTTATAGGGACTGTGTCAAGCGCAACTACTTCAAGCGCGGCTACCGGCGATAAGCCGAGGAGTTAGCTCTCTTTCTCTCCGGCCTTGATAAGGCTCTTGGCGCCAGCCAGGGGCCTTTTTTTTCCCCTGGCCGCTTGAAAATCGCTGAAAGCGTCAGCTTAAAATTGAATTTTTAACTTGAGCGACCTATCTTATTTACAACGGGTTTTCTCAGGCTCTCAACAGCGAGGCGACTTATGCCCAAGGTCAGAAAATTTTTATGGCCGCTCGGCTTGGCTCTGGTGGCTCTGACGGTGGGGGCCAGTGGGTTTTTCCTCCCTCGGGCCGCGGCGGCTTCGGCGGTCGGGGACCGGACCCAGAAGATCCAGTCCTCGTTGGCCCAATCCCAGTTATTTCTGGACTTGGCCGTTACCCGCGTGGCCATCTCGGCGAGCCCCATCGCCAGAGATTTGACCCCGGCTCAGTTTTGGGCCAAACGGGGCCCTCGTCGCGACCAATGGCGGCGGCCTGGCTCGGAGAGGCGCCGCCGCCACTACCAGAGGCCCAGGCCCCTGGGCCCGCCTGGCCCACCTCAACGCCTGCCGGACAGCTATTTCATCCAAGGTTACACCAAGTGCAACATTGAGTTCAAAAATCGCTATGGGGACATTCAGGTTTTAAGGCGAGGCTACGACTCCTGTGTTCGTCAGATGGACCTGGACCGCCTGCGACCGCCTTTTCAGCCAGACCAGCGTCCCCGCCACCGCTGATCCTTCAACTCCAGGTTTTTTCGGCTCCTGACTCAGTCAGGGGCCTTTTTTTTGGGCCCAGGCCAGGGGGGGCAGACTTTTTTGGGTCAAGCCGGGCAATTTTGGCCGTCCCCTCTTGTTCTGGCCCGGGCCAAAGGGTCTGAGTTAAGCCCGGCTGATTTTGGCGAGGGCCGGAGCGCCGGAAATTGGTCTCATTTTTGCTTTAACCAAATTGGCGAAAATATTCTGGAGTTTCGCCTGAAATTTAAGTTTTGAGACAATTAGCCGATTTTTTATTCTGAAGAGGCGGCCTGGCTCAAGCGAGCCCGGCCAAGAGGCGGAGTCCTCTGGGCCGGGCAAGCCCGATTCAGGCTTTCTCCGTCACGATCTTTCTCCGTTTCGACCAGGATAAAAAAATAAGCTCCCGATTTTGAAACCCGCGAAATAGGCCTGTCCAGTTGGTCAACCGGGTTAAACCCGCAATTCGCCGCTAAAGTTTTGGCGGTCAGATTAGGCCAGGATTTTTTATCAACTTTCAGAAAGAGGGCGACCATGTCTAAGCCGACCATCGCCAAGCCAACGCTGTCCAAGCCAAAAAAATATCTCCTCGGTTTTCTGACGTCCCTCCTCGCGATTTCAGTGGCCGTGGTTTTCTTCCATCGAGCCGAGGCCGGTTCCGTGGTCAAGACCGTCGCCGCCCCAGCTCGCCAACAGATCCAGGGTTCCCCGGGTCAGGCCAGGCTGGCCGTTGGCGAAAGGGGTGGAACTCGAAGAATCGGCAGTCGGGGGCAGACCCGGATCAGCCCGCCGGCCCGCCAGACCCAACAGCGGCGGTTGCCGGAAAGTTATTTCCAGCCCGGGTACCCGGTCTGCAACCAGGAGTTTAAATACCGCTATGGCAATCTGACGAGTTTGAAAAAAGAATACGTGGCTTGTGTCTTCAGGGCAGATCGGGCGAAATGCGGGCCAGAGAAGAGGGGCTGCGAGGAGCGCCAAAAAAAGAGCGCCTCGATTTTTTGACTCGGGATTTTTTTGAGGGATTTCGCGCCGGGTTTTGGCGGCCAGCCCGCGATATTTTTTGGGCGAGGAAGAGCCGGCCAGGCGAGAGAGGCCTCATGGCCCTGGCGAGGCCAAGCCGGCCCTGAGGTCGGTTTGGCGCGAGGCGAGGAGATTTTTTTATCTCCTTTTTTCAGCTTTCTGGTTTTGACCCGGGTTTTTTGGCGGGGTTGTTTTTTTTTCGGGGCCAGGCCGCCCGGACCAGGGAAACTTGGGGCTGAGAGGCCCCCTGGCCTTTCGCGATGGACAAAATTGACCCACGAAATCAATCATCGCCCTAGCCCTGGCCCGCGGCCCAGGGCTGGTAATTTTTTGGCCCTCAGGAAATTAAGGCCAACCAAAATTGAAATCGTCTCGGTTGGAGCTTTCCTCAATCCTGGCGAGAAATCCGCCTTTTGGGGCTCCATCCTGGCTCAGGCCAGCTTGGCCTTAACCTTGGCGACCCACTCCTCAAGCTTAAAATTGACCGGGCTCTCAAACAGGGTTTTCAGGGGATGGCCTTGCTCTTCTTCGGGGATCTGAGCCCAGGCCCGCAAGAGATCCTGTTTTTCGGCCAGCCGGGCTGGCAGATTATAAAGATAGTTTTCCTGAGCCCCGGTTTCCACTGACCCGCTCCTGGCCCGGCGGACAGTGGCCAGGGCTTCCTGGGGAGTTACGCCTTCCTCAATGAGTAGCCGGGCCACCAGGGTCCCGGTCCGCCCGAGACCGCCGCGGCAGTGGACCAGAGCTTGCCCCCCGGCCCGCAGAAACCGCCGCAGCAGGGCGTTTGGCAAGGTCCAAGGGTCTAACCGGGGGTCGAGAACCGGGTGGCCGGTCAGCTCCAAGGGGTTCTCATCGGGCACGGGAAAACGCCACCACGATAACCCCAGCTCCTGGACCACTCCAGGCATGTGAGCGACCCTTAAAAACTCCATCTCCCGGTCCTCCAACAGGGTGACCACTACCCTGGCCCCCCAGTTCTTGGCCAGAGTCAGGTCCTTGCGGACATCCCGGTGACAGGGCCCAGAGCGGGCGAAATCGTCATATTTGCCGGGGCAGATGGAGATGCCTACCTGGCCTGGTGGAAAATCCACCGGGTCGATGCGCAGGGGATTGTTGTCGCTGTCTTTGATCAGTTTTGGCGTTTCCATAAAAAAACTCTGGCCTGTCGTGGGTAATTAAGTTGAGGGAGCCTCCGAGGCTCGCCGCGGATTTTTTTGGCCGGAGGTTTCGCTCAGGGCGGGCCAGCCAACCAGAAGGCCAGGGGAAAGGCCAGTTGGGCCGCGCTCAGCCAAGTCAGGGAGATTTGGTCGGCCACGGGGATTTTGGGGGCCTGGAGCTGAGTCAGCCAAGCCGCTTCCAGGGCCTCGGCCTCGGCGATCAGGGGCGAGCCTGGGGACTTGGCCAGCAGAAAACTCATCTTGGCCGTGGCTTGAGCGTTGTTGAGAAACAGCAGCTCCAGCCGGCCCTGGTAGTGGACATCCCGCCGGTCAGCGATGAGGGCGGCCTTGCTGGTCAGTTGGTCAAGTAGCCGCGTCAGCTCCTCGCCCGACCCCTGGGACTTCAAGCGGATGACAATTGGCAGGGCGGCGGCCAGGCGATTGGACCAGGCGAGCCTGGCCTCGGCCTCCCGGGCGACCGGGTGGCCCTGAGGCTTCTGGATTTGGGAGTTCAGCTGGATCAGGCCCGCCACTTCCCGCAAAACCCAGTCTGTCTGGGGCTCCCGGGCGGCCTGGGTCACGGCCAGGGCGACGATGGCCTCGTAAAAAAGCCGCAGAGCCACCGTTTCCCGGTTGGCCCAGGACGCTCCCTTGTTCTCCCAGATCCGGCCTAGCTGGGCCAGCCGCTCCTCGGCGGACCAGGGGGCCGCCTGGTGAGCCTGAGACTCGGCGGCCAGGGCCCAGGCCTGGCTGGCGTAGCGCAGGGCCACAGCCGAGACCATTTTCTGGTCCCGGGCTCCCTCCAGGCTCTTTTCCATCTCCCCCTTCAGCTGGCCGAGGCTGGTCTCCAGCGGGCTCTGGCCTTGGGCCAAGTTGGCCCAGGGCCAACCCAGAGCCAGCAGGTTGAGGGCCAGCAGAGCCCCCAAGGCCCGGGGCCAGGCGGGGGTGGCTCTCAGGTTCCCGCGTCCCATGAGCCGAGGTATTTGACTTGCTCTTTGGTGAGCTTGTCAATCTTGAAACCCATAGACTTAAGTTTCAAGCGAGCGATCTCCTGGTCGATCTTCTCGGGGACCGGAAAGACCGCCAGCGGCAGTTGGCCCTGATTTTTGACCACATACTCGGCGGCCAGGGCCTGGTTGGCGAAACTCATGTCCATGACGCTGGAGGGGTGCCCCTCGGCGGCGGCCAGGTTCACCAGGCGCCCCTCGCCCAGAACATAGATCCGAGCTCCGGTCTCCTTGAGGGTGAATTCCTCGACAAACTCCCGGATGAAACGGCGGTGGGAGCTGATCTCGGCCAGGCCCGGCAAGTCCAGTTCCACGTTGAAATGGCCGGAGTTGGCGACCACGGCCCCGGACTTCATGAGTTTGAAATGCTCGGGCCGGATGACGTTGATATCCCCGGTCAGGGTCACGAAAAAGTCTCCCACTTTGGCCGCCTGAGCCATGGGGGCGATCTCAAAGCCGTCCATGAGGGCTTCCAGGGCCTTTAATGGGTCCACTTCGGTGACGACCACCCGGGCCCCGAAACCGGCCGCCCGTTTGGCCACCCCCCGACCGCACCAGCCATAGCCGGCCACCACAAAGCAGGAGCCGGCGATGAGACGGTTGGTGGCCCGGATGATCCCGTCAATGGTGCTCTGGCCGGTGCCGTAACGGTTGTCGAACATGTGCTTGGTTAAAGCGTCGTTGACGGCGATGACCGGGTAGCGCAGGGCCTGGTCGTGGGCCATGGCTTTCAGGCGGATGACCCCGGTGGTGGTTTCTTCGGTCCCGCCCAGAACCTCGCTTAAAAGATCGGGCCTTTTGGTGTGAAGCGTGGAAAGCAGATCCGCCCCGTCATCCATGGTGATCTGGGGCTTGGCGCTCAGAACCGAGGCGATATGGTCGTAATAAACCGCGTTGTCCTCGCCTTTGATGGCGAAAACCGGGATTTTGTCGGTTTTGACCAGGGCGGCGGCCACGTCGTCCTGGGTGGACAGGGGATTGGAGGCGCACAGGTAGACCTCCGCCCCGCCGGCCTTGAGGGTCCGACACAGGGAGGCCGTCTCGGTCGTCACATGCAGACACAGCCCGAGCCGCCGGCCTTTTAAGGGCTTTTCCTCCAGGAAACGGTTTTTGATCAGCTCGAGCACCGGCATGCTCTGGGCCGCCCACTCAATACGATCATTGCCTTTGGCCGCCAAGGCCAAATCCTTTACGTCATGGTTCACAGGCTTCTCCTTAAAAGAAAAAGAAATATTGTTAGTTTTGAGGCGAGTTGGGCCTATTGGCGGGAAGCCGGGTTGAGCGGCTGGCCTGGAAAAACTACCGTCTGACCCGCCCGCTCGGTCTTTTGGGGCTTCTGGGCGCTGGCTGGCGGTCCAGCCAGAGCCTAAACTCGTTCTAATATTAATGAAAAATTTAGCTTAATTCAAGGTTTTGGGGTTGATTCCAGGTCGATTGGCGCCCCTGGCCCCTCTGACTTCTTCTCGCCAGCTCCCGCTTGACGCCCGCTTGACTTGGGCGGTCAGAACCGTGGCAACCTAATCTTGGCCCGGCCCTTCAGTCAGTTTAAACTAAAATTACTAGTTAAAGTTTGTTTTTTTAAATAAATAATACATAAATATAATTATTTTATTTGTCTTAATCAGCATATAATATTTAAATAATATTTGTAATTATTTTAATACAGCAAACATAAAAAAAATAATTTTATAATAAAGTAAAAATATTTAATAATGTTTTAAATGCATTTTCTTATGCTTTGAAAGCGTCCCCAGACTGGCTGAGAAGTTAGGGAAAAAGGCTGGGCCCACTTTTTTTAGCCACCGCGGTTCTCGCCTCGCCGTGGGCCAGGGTCGGGGAACAAACGAGGCGGAGCTGTTCCCTTGAGGCTCTGTCAAGGCTAGGGCAGTCGTCGCCCTCAGGGGTCAGATTTTGGCGGGTTTGGTTTCTCGCCTTAAACTCCTCTGACCACGGCTCTCAGATTTGGCGCGATTATCGTCTCAAGACGCCAGCGGCTGAGAACTGAGGCCAAAAGGGCCAAGGGCGTCTGAGGCTCCAGGTCTGGGCCATTTCGGTCGGTCGCGGGGGAGGTTAGTTTAAAAGCCCAAAAAATTAGAATCACTATCAGGACCGAAGAGAATTTGACAAAAATTAGTTTTTGAGATAAAAATAAAAGCGAAAATACTATTATTATTGTTACTTTATCTTATTAAATTATAATAAAATTAAGAGTAATTGATTAAGAAAGATAATCAGACCGGCCCTCGCTCGGTCGCCCCAAAGCCGCGGGCCAATCCCCGCCTATACCCAAAGGCTGGTATTTTTTGGCCATTTTTTAGCTTGTCCAAGCTCCACCTCCTTTCAGCGGTGGCCAAACTATTTTTAAGAGTCCAATGTTAAAAAAAAATTTTTTTATCAACTAATTCTCAGCTTAATAGTAAAATAATAGACTAAATTAATCATTTTTATTTTTGCCGCCGGATTTGGGTACGTGGCTGAGGCGGGCGAGGGAACTCCAATGGGTTGAAACGGGGAATTCATAATAATGAATATGGGATTTATTCCCCTGGGTTGGTTTTTTTTTTGGTCAGCTTGATTTTTTTTCTTCCCCGGCTCCGGGCGGCCTGACTTAAAACTATGACTACGTGGTTCTCATTTGGCAATAAATTAGTCAGCTTGAAAGAAGCCCAGGGTTTAGCGAGGTGTGTTTCATGAATTCCCATTTGGGATTGAAAATTTGCCAAGAGAGTTTTTATTAACCAGTTTACGGAAATTTTTTTTCTGATCCTTGGTTAAAAAATTAGCGAACGATCGCCAATAATATGGCCCTTGAAGTTTTTTTCCATTTGCCGATGATTTGTTCGCAATGTTCGCTGGCCTTCTTTTGCCTTGGTTTTTTATTGGCCTTACCTAGTGATGGTGATATATTATCGACCAACGCGTCGCTCCGGTCGGGGCTCAGGCTTTTTGGTCAGGCCCCGCTTTTCCCCCGCTTGCCCGGTTTGGGGCCGCTTCTGATTTTGGAATTTTCCGTCCGATGATTATAAAAAAATGAGTTTAAACCAATTGACAGTTTGCCCTCAGGGCCTGGCTCACCAGTTGACCCACTCCCCCAGGGCCGGCCGATGGATCTTTAATCGCGAGTTGAATTGGTTTAAAACGCGAGGATTTTCGCCGCAAGCCCATTTGACCCTGTCCCCAGGCCGGGCCGGGGGAAATGAGGGTCGCCGCGCATGTTGACTTATCAAGGCCGCCTGGCCGATCTCAGCCCCGCCAAAGGTCGTTTGAGCCTCAGTGGTCTCACCATCCCCGCCCTGGCCAGTTTGCTTAGCCAGGCCTTGGCGACTTTATTCGCTGGCCAGAGCTTGTTCGTGCTGACCCCCACCCCTCTGGAGGCCGAGGATCTGGCCCAGGATCTGCTCTTTTTTTTGCCTGACAAAAACGTGACCCTGCTGCCGCCGGTGGACATCAAGCCGTTTCTGAGCCGCACCCTGAACTCCTTTCTGGCCGCCGAGCGTTTAAGGGCTCTGGACCAGCTGATTGAGCCAGGCCCAGTGGTGGTGGTGGCCTCCATGGCCGCGGCCATGAGCCTTACCCCCCAGCCGGCGAGCCTGGCCCAACGTTCTCGGCTTCTGGAGGCGGGCCAGGAAACCAATTATGAGGACCTGGCCGCCTTTTTGGCCTCCTCAGGTTATTCCCCAGTCGGGCAGGTGGAGTCGGTGGGCGACTACTCCCTGCGGGGCGGGTTGTTGGATATCTATCCCCCAGGATTCAACCGCCCGGTCCGGGCCGAGTTCTTTGGCGATTACGTGGAGTCCCTGCGGGTTTTCCGAGTGGATGACCAGAAGTCGGTCGCGGCCGTGGAGCGGGTCCGGCTGCTGCCGGCCTCGGAGGTGAGCCTGACCAGGGAAAACGGGGCTAAGGCGGCCGAGGCCCTGACTCGCCTGGCCCATAAGTTCGACTGGCCCAAATTATTGTGGGAGCCCATCGCCGAGCGTTTTCGGCGCAATCTGGTTTTTGACGATCTGGAGAGTTGGGCCCCGCTTTTTCATGGGCCTCGGGGGCCTTTGACTGAGTACCTCCGCTCGGGTGTCACCGTCATCCTGCGGGAGCCGGAGGAGCTTTTGGCCAAGGGGCAGGAGATCCAGTTGGGCCTGGAAAACCACTTCGCCCGCCTGGCCGAGGAGGAAAGGCCCCATCTGCCCTGGACAAGCCTCTTTCAGACCCCCCAGGACCTGCTGGCCGAGCTTCTCCCCAAGACGGCCTGGGAGGTCCGGGAACTGGCGGCCTCGGGTCAGTCCCAGGCGGCGGAAAGTTGGAGTTTGCCGTACGAGTCCCAGGCCGACCTGCGGGCCTTGATGAGCGTCCCCCGCCGGGCCACTGGTCTTTTGGGGCCGCTGGTGGCCAGGATCCGAGCCCTTTTGGGGCGGGGTTTTCAAGTCAATCTGGTTTTAAGAAGCCAGGAGCAGACTCGGCGTTTAGCTGAGCTGCTGGCGGAGGACGATCTTTCCCCCACCGGCCGGCGAGGCCGGGCGGCGGGCGGGGAGCTGCGTTTTGAGGTTGGCCAGCTCTCCGGGGGGTTCGCGGCCGCCTTTGAAAAACGGGCCTATCTCGCCGAAGACGAGATCTTCGGGTCCCGCTCCCGCCTCCGGCGCCGGGCGGTGAGCGAGGTCCGGATCCTCAAGGGTTTCGCCAGCTTGCGGGATCTGAGCCCCTATGATTACGTGGTTCATAATGAGCATGGCATCGGCCATTATATGGGGCTGGTGAACATGGCCACGGACAGCGGTCACAAAGGGGATTTTCTGCACATAACCTATTTGGGCGGGGACTCTCTGTACGTGCCGGTGGAGCGCTTTGGGGCGGTTACCAAGTACATCGGCGCGACCGATCGCCCACCCAAGGTCGACCGGCTCGGCGGGCCCAACTGGGAAAGGATCAAAAGCAAAGTCAAGGAAAACATCCGCGAGCGGGCTGAGGAGCTCTTGCGTCTTTACGCTCGCCGCCAGATGGCCGAGGGGGTGGCTTTTTCGCCTCGGGATAGCCTGATGCGGGATTTTGAGGCCTCGTTTGAGTTTGAGGAAACCCCGGACCAGAACCGGGCCATTGAGGAGGTTATCGGCGATCTGGTCGCCGCCCGGCCCATGGACCGGCTGGTCTGCGGGGACGTGGGGTTTGGCAAGACCGAGGTGGCCGTGCGGGCGGCTTTCAAGGTGGTCCTGGACCATAAGCAGGTGGCTTTTCTGGTCCCGACCACGATCCTGGCCGAGCAGCACGAGCGGACCCTTTTGGATCGCCTGCGGGACTGGCCGGTGAGCGTGGCCTCACTTTCGCGCTTTAAAAAATCCTCGGAGCAAAAGGAGATCCTCAAGAAACTGGCCAATGGCCAGCTGGACATCCTGGTGGGCACCCACCGACTTTTGCAAAAAGATGTCGTCTTTAAAGACCTGGGGCTGCTCATCATCGACGAGGAACACCGTTTCGGGGTTGATGACAAGGAAAAGCTCAAAAAGCTGCGGGCCCAGATTGATGTCCTGTCAATGAGCGCCACCCCGATTCCCAGGAGTCTGTCGATGTCCATGTCCGGGGTGCGGGACATGTCCATTATTGAGACCCCGCCCCAGGATCGCCTGGCTGTCCAGACTACCCTCATCCGCCGGGATGACGAGTCCATCTGTGAGGCCATTGACCGAGAGCTGGCCCGCCAGGGGCAGGTCTTCTTCATCCACAACCGGGTCATGGACATCGACGCCTGGGTCAGGCGCCTGCAGAAACTTATGCCGTTGGTCCGCTTCGGGGTGGGGCACGGCCAGATGCGGGCCTCGGAGCTTGAGGAAGTCATGCGGGCCTTTCTGAACCGGGAGATCGATGTCTGGGTCTCCACGAGCATAGTCGAGTCTGGCCTGGATTTTCCGGCCGCGAACACCATTATAATTGACCAGGCTGACCGTTTTGGCCTGGCCCAGTTGTACCAGTTGCGGGGTCGGGTCGGGCGGGGTGGGGCTCAGGCTTACGCTTACCTCATGGTTGATAATCCCGATACCCTGACCCTGGACGCCAAAAAAAGGCTCAAAGCCCTGCTGGACCACAGCGAGCTCGGCAGCGGTTACCAGATCGCCCTCCATGACTTGCAAATCCGCGGGAGTGGCAACATTCTGGGCACGGCCCAATCAGGTCAGGCCCAGCTGGTCGGCTATGAAATGTACGCCCAGCTTCTGGAGCAGGTCATCCGGGAGTTGAGGAACGAGCCCTATCAAGAGGATTACGATCCCGAGGTGGTGGTGGGGTTGCCGGCTTATTTGCCGGAAGGTTACGCCCCGGACACCGAGGCCCGGCTCAATATCTACCAGCGCCTCTCCCGGGCCCGCGAGGAGCGGGAGATCGATGATATCGCCGGGGAGCTCAAAGATCGCTTTGGGGCTCTGCCCCCCGAGGCCCTGGGTCTTCTGGATTTGATGCGGATTAAGAGCCTTTTGAAAAAAGCTCGGGTTCGGCGGCTGGAGAGCGGGCAAGAGGGGTTGACCCTCACTTTTGGGCCAGAGGGCCCCCCAGATTACGAAAAGGTTCTGAGCCTGGTGCAGACGGCTCCCGGTTGTCGTCTCTCGCCCACGGGCCGGCTTTTTGTCAGCCGCCCGGTTTACGCCACTGAGGGCCGGCCCTTGGAGGGGGTTAGGGCGTTTTTACTCCAGTTGGGGTAAAATTATGTTGTGGGGCCAGTTGGGCCTCCTCAGCCTCTGTCTCAGGCGGCGCTATGGCTCTCCCTAAGCCGGGCTCTCGGCGGAAAAATTTTTTCTGGCTTCTGGCCCTCGGGTCCCTTCTGGCTTGCGTGGGGGTGGGGACTTTATTGTTCCGCCAATACTATCACCGCCAGTTGTGGGACCCTGAGACCGCCGCCTTGGTTAATGGCCAGCCCATTTACCGCTCCGCCCTGGAGGCCATGATGCGGGCCGGGCTCAATCCCCGGGCCCAGGTGGGGGGGCGAGGGGCGGACCTGACCATCCGCCAGATCCTTGAGCGTCTCATCAATGAGGAGTTGATCCGTCAGCGGGCCCAGGCGGCTGGCCTGGAAATTCATGAATCCGAGCTGGCGGTTTACGTTGAGCTCGTCAAATCCGCCTGGCCCTGTCAAAGTGACCGTCCCCCATCCATCTGCCAAAATCCCTCTGGCCCGGAAATGACCAGGTTTCTCCAGGCCGTCCGCCAGCGTCAGCAACTGGAAAAGATCGCCCAGAAAGTCATCGCCGCCAACTGGCGACCATCCGGCCCTAAGTGGCGCTCTTTCTGGCGGGCCTGGCTGGCGCGCATGCCCAAAAGCCCCATCTATCGAGCCAAAGTCTTGTTCGCCCAGGCCGGGGAGGGGGTTGAGGAGCTGATTGAGGCCAATTGGCGAAAGAACCTGCCCTTGAGCGAGCTGGAGGTCAAGATTCGCCTGGCTGGCTTTACCACCCTGATGTCCCGGGTCATCTCCATCAACCCCTTGGATCCCCAGACTCGGGCCATGTTTGGCCGGGCCGATTTGCTGACCAGCCTGGCCCCCCCGACTGGAGTCGGCCCGCCTTATCTGACCCCGGCTTTTCGGTTGCCCAACAGTTGGGCGGTTCTGGAGGTCCAGGCCATCCGGCCCACCCCGGACCCGAATCAGCTGGCCCGGGCCGCCCGGAAAGCCTATGAGCGCCAGGCCGGCCAAGAGGCCTTTGATCTTTGGGTCGAGGAGTTGAAAAAAGAGGCCACCATTGTCATCAACCCCAATTACCCGGATCTTGGCCCCCTCAAGGTCAGCCAGAGCGAGCCGGCCCCGCGGGCGACGGGCCCTTGAGGTTGACGCGGCCATCTGAGCTTGGGCCGCCAAGGCATTGAATAATTTTTTTTGAGTAAAATTTGTTTTTTATTTTTTTTAGAATTTAGTCAATAAATATTTTAATATATATGTCTAAGTTAAAATTCAAGCCTTGGTCGACCATAGATAACAGCCAAGAGAAGTCAGTAAGTGAACAAGGGAACGGTTGAGATTGACATATTCAAGGCGGGCTTGGTAAAATTTAGCTGAACCCACTTGTCGGAGAAATTAACCATAGCGGGAAAGTTTTAGGCCCAAGCCAGAAGGTCACCAGGCTGGGGAGGCTGTTCCCAAGGATTATCAAGCTCAGAGCTTTTTCCAAAAACCGCCGTTTAGCTTGGCTCGCGGGCTTAAATTAAATGGCTTGTCCTGGGAGCGTTAGACCCAGTTGTTGTCATAACAGCGGCTTTTGGCGGCGATCGCTCGCCTTTCGCCAAAACCCCGGGCGGAGCTTTTAGTGATGGTTAAACCGGAATCTGGCCCTAACCAGGGCCTGAATATGGCTGACGTGCAAAACCAGTTCGACAGCCGTCGCATTAAGATTGATCAGGTGGGCGTCAAAAAGATCCATTATCCTATTAATGTCAAGGACAGGGCTAATGGCTCCCAAAGAACTGTGGCCTCGGTCAACATGTATGTGGAGTTGCCCCATCATCACAAGGGCACCCACATGTCCAGGTTTATTGAGGTGCTGTCGGTTCACCGCCACAGCATCACCACCTCCACCATTCCCTCCATCCTTTCGGACATGAAAGCCCGGTTGCAGGCAGAGGCCGCCCACCTGGAGCTGACATTTCCCTTTTTCATGGAAAAAGCCGCCCCGGTGACCGGGGCCATGAGCCTGATGGAGTACACCTGCGCCCTGGTCGGGACCCAGACCGGGGAAGAGACGGATCTTTCGGTCTCGGTGTGCGTGCCCATCACCACCCTGTGCCCGTGCTCCCGGGAGATCAGCGACTATGGGGCCCATAACCAGCGGGGCGAGGTGACCGTCAAAGTCCGCTATAAGCAGTTTTTCTGGATGGAGGACCTGATCCGCCTGGTGGAAAGCTCGGCCTCCAGTGAGGTCTATTCCCTTTTGAAGCGGGCGGACGAAAAATTGGTGACCGAGCGGGCTTACGATAACCCCCGTTTTGTCGAGGATGTGGTCCGGGAGGTGGCTGTCAAGCTCATGGCTGAAGAGAATTTTACCTGGTTTTCCGTGGCCGCCGAGAATTTTGAGTCCATTCACAATCATTCGGCCTACGCTTTTTTGGAGTACACGCGCCCAGACGGCCCCCACGCCGAGGAGGGGCCCTTAAATGGCCAATAGCCGCGGCCTCGCTCAGCCTGTTCAGCTTGATCCACCTGGGCCCCCAGAGGCCGGCCTAGCGCTCGTTTATTCCCCGCGTTCCCCCTGGTTTGGTTCACTCTGGTTTGGTCCCCCCTGGTTTGGTCCCCCCTGGTTTAGTCCCCCCTATATTAATAGTTACGTGGGGAGGCGCCAGTGGACAAATTGATCGTGACCGGGGGCTTCCCCTTAAAGGGTCAAGTCCGGATCAGCGGAGCCAAGAACGCGGCCCTGCCGCTCATGGCCGCGGCCATCCTGGCCGAGAGCCCACTCAAGCTGACCAACCTGCCGGCTCTGGGCGATCTCCTGACCATGGGGCGGCTGCTGCGATTTATGGGCGGCCAGGTGGAGTTGGGTCGGTTGAACGCCAATGAGGCGGAGCTGGATTTGACCGGTCTCGCCCGGCCCGAGGCTCCCCATGAGCTCGTCAAGACCATGCGGGCCTCGGCCCTGGTTCTGGGGCCGCTTTTAGCCCGCCTGGGGCGGGCCAAAGTGTCCTTGCCCGGGGGTTGCGCCATTGGCGTCCGTCCCATTGACCTGCATTTGAAGGCTTTACAGGCCATGGGGGCCATCTTTGATCTTTCTGGGGGGGACATCGTGGCCCGGGCTCCCGAGGGGGGGCTCCAAGGGGCCGAGATCCGCTTTGAGAACGTCACCGTCACCGGCACGGAAAACGTTATGATGGCCGCGACCCTGGCTCAGGGGCGGACCGTTCTCGCCAACGCCGCCCGGGAGCCGGAGGTGGTGGACACGGGCCAGGCTCTTAGGGCCATGGGGGCCAGGCTAACGGGTTTGGGGACGGACACCATTATAATTGATGGGGTCAGCTCCCTGAAAGGAGCCAGCTATGAGGTCATGCCGGACCGCATTGAGGCGGGGACCCTTTTGGCGGCCGTGGCTTTGGCGGGGGGCGAGATAACCCTCCTCGGCTTTCCCCACGAGGCTCTGGCCACAGTGTTGGCCAAGCTCCGGGCGACTGGCCTGACCTTGACCCCTCAGGGGCCGGATCTGGTGGCCCGGGCCCCGGCGACTTTAATGGCCGCTGATGTCATCACTCAGCCGCATCCCGGTTTTCCCACGGACATGCAGGCCCAGTTCATGGCCATGATGACGGCGGCCCGGGGAACCAGCGTGATCACGGAGACCATATTTGAAAACCGGTTCATGCACGTCGGGGAACTGCGTCGCTTGGGAGCCAATATTTCCCTGGAGGGCCGGACCGCCGTGGTCCGGGGGGTCGAGTCCCTCTCTGGGGCCCCCTTGACCGCCTCGGACCTGCGGGCCTCGGCCAGTCTGGTCTTGGCTTCCCTGGCCGCCCGAGGCGAGAGCCAGATCCACCGGGTTTATCACCTGGACCGGGGCTATGAGGGTCTGGATAGAAAACTGAGCTCATTGGGGGCCTCAATCCAGCGGGTCAAGGCCTGATCCGGGCCCAAAAACCTCGAAAATGAGGCGGGAGGGGGAATTTGAGGCAGGTAAGTTGTGGAAATTATTGGAGAAAAAAATTTTTTAAATTTTTTCAAAAAAAGGCTTGACATTAATCCAGAGGAGAGTATAATCCGCTCTTGTCGCTTGAGAAAACCTGATGGCGCTCGAAAGTGGCCCCGGACACGGGATTGGAACAGAGGTTGAGTAAAAAATGCTTCAAGACAAAAATTTAGTTCTTGACAAGCTCACAAAGTTCTGATAAAATGAAATTAATTCTGGAAATGAGCTTTCGAGCTCAAAACAGGAAAAAAATCTGGAAAAGAGCTTTCGGGCTCTGAACAGAAAAATCTGAAAAGAGCTTTCGGGCTCTGAACAGAAATAGTCTGAAAATGAGCCTTTGGGCTCGGACTCAGAAGCGGCTCTTTGAAAACTAAATAGCGGAACATACATGCAAGCGTATTAGGGCTCTAATGGATTCCTTTTAGGAAAACTTTTTCCGATATTATATACACGGAGAGTTTGATCCTGGCTCAGAATGAACGCTGGCGGCGTGCCTAACACATGCAAGTCGAACGATAAGGAAGGCTTCGGCCTTCTGGACAGTGGCGCACGGGTGAGTAACGCGTGGGTAACCTACCCTTCAGTTTGGAATAACGCCTCGAAAGGGGTGCTAATACCGAATATGACCACGAAAACTACGGTTTTTGAGGTAAAAGGTGGCGATTCTTCGGAAGCTATCGCTGAGGGACGGGCCCGCGTGACATTAGATTGATGGTGGGGTAATGGCCTACCATATTGTCTACGATGTCTAGCTGGTCTGAGAGGATGATCAGCCACACTGGGACTGGAACACGGCCCAGACTCCTACGGGAGG
>JAISMU010000033.1 GCA_031276635.1 Deltaproteobacteria bacterium
GGGAAGTTGAGCGCGGTTACCCCAGAGCTTTCTATAAAGCTTATTTTGGCGAAGCTAACATTATAGAACTGCGTTCCAAAGGGCGCCAATTTGAGACCGCTGTCCTCAACCGAGACTCAACCGCCATTGAGAGTATCCTGGAAGCCGGCTTAGCTAAAATATCATTTGATCAACATATTTCATCGGAAAAATTCTATAATTCTCTGATTCAAATATATCTGGACGGGATGGAAATTGATGTCAGATCTCAAGTAGCCTCATCCCTTGGTAAATCTGATCTTGATTTGGTATTTTCAAATGGTGTTTATGTAATTATTGAAATTAAATTAGAGATAGAACCTCAAGATTTATCTAAATTGTCAATTGAGGAGAAGAGGGAAAATGCTCGGAGTTTGGCCCAAAAAGGTCTGGAGCAAATCGCGACTAAAGAATACTCAAGTCAGTATATTTTGGAGGCTAAAGAGATCGTTGAAATAGGTTTAGGCGTTTTTGGCCGCTCAAAAGTAGGGGTAACGCTGAAGGACAGAAAGGTTACCCGCCGCCCTTAGCGACAGAACCTGAAGTCAAGACCTGGCCCGGCGGCGACTGATGGTGGCGTATTTAGGGTCAAAACTGACATCGACTAACTGGTTAAGCCTGGCGGATAAACCCCTCATGGCGTAGCGGGCGCCTCCAGTTGCCATGACAAAACGCAAAAATTCGTCCATATCCTTGAGATTGACGTAAAAAGAGCTGAAAACCTCGGGGTTAACCTTAGCTAAAGAATTATGATCAATATAGTGGCTGACAGGATAGTCATACTCATCGAGCGGCCCGACTAATTTTTCGCATATATCCTCAATCAAGTTTTGTAACGCCCCGCCTGGATCATCATCGGTGAATTTAATTAAGTAAG
The DNA here is from genome assembly GCA_031276635.1 of Deltaproteobacteria bacterium. Lineage (GTDB taxonomy): Bacteria > Desulfobacterota > Desulfarculia > Adiutricales > Adiutricaceae > JAIROO01. The sequence continues at coordinate 896 of JAISMU010000033.1, forward strand.
ATTTGAAGATTTTTTCCCACCTGCCCTTGAGAATATCGGGGCTTTCGCTGTTAACCGCCATGTTCAGGGGCCTAAGGAATTGTTAAAAAAAAGAGTTGCGTTTTCAAAATAAATTTTAAGGTTTTTCATTAGCTGGCCATAAGCCTGAATTTAGCTAAAGTAACCTGACGGCGGGCGTCAGGAAGAAATGCCTATTTTTGTTACGTTTTTATTGTATTCTTTGGTCAAGCCAAGGTCAATGGCCCGGCCTGGCCCTCGCCTATTAAACTCAGCTCATCTGGCTTTTTCCAGGCTCTTGTGATATATCTGGCTTGGCCTCAAGCCTAACTATACTTTCTTGGCCGGTCAAAGTCGCGCCCTGGCGGGCGCCCTCTGGGGCGCTCTTTTTCGCCGCCCGCGCCGCCCGGCGCCTTATTTTGCCCTGGCCTCAAGCCGTGGCCCGGCTGGCTGGGGATTTTTGTCAAATGGGGCTCGGCCCAGGTTTTTCACCTGGCCAGGCTTGAGCCCCCAAGGAGCGTGTCTATGTCCGCCAAGACCCCCTTCTCCTTCCAGGAGGTGGTCCAAGCCCTGACTCAGTTCTGGGCGGACAAGGGTTGTCTGATCCAGCAGCCCTACGATATGGAAGTGGGGGCCGGCACCTTTCACCCGGCCACCACTTTAAGGTGCCTGGGCCCCGAGCCCTGGCGCGTCGCCTACGCCCAACCCTCCCGCCGGCCCACTGACGGTCGCTATGGGGAAAACCCCAACCGCCTGCAGCGCTACTACCAGTTTCAAGTCATCCTCAAGCCCTCCCCCCTCCAGTCCCAGGAGCTCTACCTGGCCTCCCTCAAGGCCCTGGGCATCAATCCCCTGGAGCACGACATCCGCTTCGTTGAGGATGACTGGGAGTCCCCCACCCTGGGGGCCTGGGGCATTGGCTGGGAAGTCTGGCTGGACGGCATGGAGGTGACCCAATTCACCTACTTCCAGCAGGTGGGCGGCTTTGACCTCAAACCCATCAGCGTGGAGTACACCTACGGGGTGGAAAGGCTGGCCATGTACCTCCAGGGCGTGGACAACGTCTTTGATCTGGACTGGAACGGGGAGATCCGCTATGGCGACGTCCACCACGAGGACGAGGTGGAGTACTCGAAACACAACTTTGAGCTGGCCGACGTGACCGCCCTCTTTACCCTCTTTGATATGTACGAGGCTGAAGCCAACCGCCTATCCGAGGCCGGCCTGGTCCTGCCGGCTTACGACTACTGTCTCAAATGCTCCCACACCTTTAACCTCCTGGACGCCCGCAAGGCCATCTCCGTGGCCGAGCGCACCAGATTCATCGGCCGGGTCCGGCGCCTGGCCCGGGCGGCGGCGACCGAGCACTTAAAGCAGCGCGAGCGGCTGGGGCATCCCCTCCTGGGGCGCTGGGAGGTGAGCCTGTGAGCGCCCTGGACTTTATCTTGGAGCTGGGGGTCGAGGAGATTCCGGCCAGCTATTTCGGGCCGGCCATGGCCTATTTGGTGGAACGCTTAACCAAGGATCTCACCGGCTCCGGTCTCCCCTTCGAGCGTGTCCAAGCCTGGAACGGGCCTCGGCGCTTGGCTCTGGGGTTGTGGGGTCTAACCGACCGCCAGCTGGACCTCGAAGAGGAGATCACCGGGCCCCCGTTGTCGTCAGCCTTTGACGCCAACGGCAACCACACCAAGGCCGCCCTGGGGTTCGCCAAGGGCCAGGGTGTCTCGGTGAGCGATCTTTTTACCCTCAACACGCCCAAGGGCCAGTATCTGGCGGTCAAGAAGTCTCGCGCGGGCCGACCAACCGCCGAGGTCCTGACCGAGCTGGTCCCCCAGATCCTGGGCTCCCTACCCTTCCCCAAGCTCATGCGCTGGGGCGAGGGGGAGCACCTGTTTGTCCGCCCGGTCCACTGGCTGCTGGCGGTCTTGGGGGGCGAAATCCTGCCCATGGCCTTCTGCGGGGTCCGGGCCGGCAAAGTCAGCTACGGCCACCGCTTTCTCCACCCCGGCCCGGTGGTGATTACCTCCCCCAACGAGTACCCCGACCGCCTGGCTGAGGCTCATGTGCTGGCTGACTTTGAGGAGCGCCGGGCCATGGTCCGCCGGGAGATCCAGGAGGCGGCCACCGCCGCCAACTCCGATCTGCGCGTGGTGGACGACGAGGAATTGATTGACGAGGTGGCCAACCTGCTGGAGGAGCCGGTAGCCATTCTGGGGCACTTCGACTCCCACTTCCTGGAGCTGCCTTCCTCGGTGGCCGCCACAGCCATGCGCGAGCGGCAGAGGTATTTCCCCATCACCGACAGCCAAAATCGCCAGGCTCCCTATTTTGTGGCCGTCAACAACACCCGGCCCCAGGACCCGGAGGTGGTCCGCCGGGGCCACGAGCGGGTTCTCCGGGCCCGGTTGGAGGACGCCCGGTTCTATTTTCAGGAGGACCGCAAAATTAAGCTGGCTGACCGGATGGAGGAGCTCAAGGGGGTGGTCTTCCACCACCTCTTGGGGACCTCCTGGGACAAGGTCAGCCGCTTCAAGGAGTTGGCCCTGGCTCTGACGGCCCTGACCAACCCGAACCAGAAAGCCGTGGTGGCCCGGGCCGCCGATCTTTGCAAGTGTGACCTGGTCTCGGGGGTGGTGGGCGAGTTCCCTAGCCTTCAGGGACTCATGGGCTCGGAGTACGCCCTGGCCGACGGGGAGGATCCAGAAGTGGCCAAGGCCATTGTGGAGCATTATCTCCCTAACCGGGCCGGCGGGGCTCTGCCGACCTCGGTCGCTGGAGCCATCCTGAGCGTCGCCGATAAGCTCGACACGATAGTGGGTTGCTTTGGGGTGGGGTTATTGCCGACCGGGGCGGCCGACCCCTTCGGGTTGCGCCGGCAGGCTCTGGGAATCATCCTCATCATGCTGGACCGCCAGTGGCCCTGGTCCCTGGAAAACTACATTGAGAAAGCCCTCATGGGCCTGGGGTCATTAGTTAAAACCCCCGCCAAGGAGGTCAGGCAGAAATCCCTGGAGTTTTTCAAGGCCCGCCTTAAAAGCCATCTGCTAACCCTGGGCGTCGCCCCGGACACGGCTGAATCAGTTTTAGGGCTCTATGGCCATAACCCCACCGCCACCGTGGGCCGGGCCCTGGCCCTGGAGGACCTCAAACGCGAGGCTGGCTTCAAAGACTTGGCCCAGACCTTCAAACGCGTGGTCAACATCATCAAGAAGTTTGGCTCTCGCGAGGAGGTCGCCCCGCTGGCTTTGCTCACTCACCCGGCGGAAAAAGAGCTGCTCCTCGCCGCCGAAATCATCTCCGACGAGGCTCAAGAGATCATCAATAAGGGCGATTTCGCCGGCTTACTGGGTCGGGTGGCCACGCTCAAGGGCCCGGTGGATCTGTTTTTTGATCAAGTCCTGGTGGACGATCCTCAACCAGAACTGAAAAACGCTCGAGTGGCTCTTCTGGGCCGGGTGAGCCAAGTCTTTGAGCTGGTGGCCGACTTTTCCCGGCTCAGCGCGAGCTGAGATCAATCAGGCTGGAAAAAGCCCATTGTAATAAACAATCGCGAAAAAAAAGCTTTACCTAAAAAATACAACGCGGGCCTCAAGGATCCTGAAAAAACTTGAGGCTCGTTTTTTTGCCAAAAATTGTTTTTTCTCAGACAATTTTATTGCCCGAATAAGATCCATTTTGCTCTTCTATGGCTGTTAAACAAAGGCTGTTAAACAAATTATGTTGGTTAGCCAAAGAGCGCGAAAGGGCGCGGTCGGGAACGTCCTATCGAAAACCCCCCTCAGATCCTCGCCAGCGGAATTACCGCGTTTCTCTTCTTGGACGCCGCCCAGGCTTACCTTAAGAGGTTATATGGGCCCGGCTGCCGGGAAATTGTCGATCCGAAGAGTTACTCCTATCGCTCTGGATAGCTTGAATAAAGGCTAAAAGGCAAAAGAAAATATTTTTATCCCTAAAAATTATTTTTTATATATGCCTATTATTTATAAAACTTATATTCAAGAGTAAATATTTTAATTAAATAATATTTTATCTTGATTATGATATTTGTATATATTTAAATTAATAATTACAGCCAATATAAGTCAATTAACTAACCTAAAAAATTAATTTTAAATATTCAAATAATATTAATTATATAGTAATATTAATTAAAATGCGCTAAAAAGAAAAATACATACTCTTATAGGCTTCCGCAAACCATTGGGTTGGCTCCCAAAAAAACGGCGACGTTGACTAAAAAATCACTTGACAACCTTCCCAAATTTGGTTAATTTAACTTTCACGGTTCCTGACTTGATCTAGAGCGCGTTATTACGTTGCCAAGAAAAAGGGCTCAGGCCATTGGGGCCGCGCCACCACAAATGGCCCAAAAATTTCAGGTTGATCAGTAACTCTGAAGACCAGAGTTGATCGGGTTTAACCGGTCGCTTTAATTCAAAGTAAAAACTATCAGCCGGTTGATCGGAAAATGAAGACCGAGAAAAGCTAAAGGCTTTCTCGGTTTTTTTTTATCCTCAGCCAACTGGCTTGGCCCAGCGCGTGCCCCTGGGTCAGACTCAGTGGAGGAAAAATGTTCAAGAGTTTCATTTCAGTCATGGCCTTAGCGGCCCTACTGGTCTTCGCCGCGCCCGTCTTAGCCGATCGGGAGCTTATTAATGTTTCGTATGATCCAACCAGAGAACTTTATGAGGTTTACAACGCGGCCTTCCAGAAACACTGGCTAAAGGAAAAAAACGAAAAAGTGACCGTGGTCCAATCCCACGGCGGTTCAGGCAAACAGGCCCGTTCGGTCATTGAGGGCAATGAGGCCGATGTTGTCACCTTGGCTTTAGCTATAGATATTACAGCCATAGAAGACGCTGGTCTCATTAAAAGCGGCTGGCAATCCAGGCTTCCCAACAACAGCTCACCTTACACTTCGACCATAGTTTTTTTGGTCCGCTCAGGTAATCCTAAAAATATCAAGGACTGGGGCGATCTGGCCAAAGACGGGATTGGAGTTATCACGCCCAACCCCAAGACCTCTGGCGGGGCCCGTTGGAATTATCTGGCCGCTTGGGCCTGGGCTGATAAAGAGTACAATCATGATGAAAAGGCCATCATAAAGTACATCAAAAAAGTCTTCGACAACGTTCTGGTCCTAGACAGTGGGGCCCGGGGCTCAACCAACACCTTTGTGCAAAACGGCCAAGGCGACGTCCTGCTGGCCTGGGAGAACGAAGCTTACCTTTCTTTGGCTGAGCGGCCTGGCGAACTGGAGATTGTCACTCCCCCCACCAGCATCCTGGCTGAACCCCCAGTGGCCGTGGTTGACGTCTATGTGGACAAAAAAGGGACCAGGGAACTAGCCACTGAGTACCTTAAATATCTCTATTCTGACGAGGGCCAGCGGATCGCCGGAAACCATTATTATCGACCCAGTAATCCTGAGATACTCAAAGAATTCACTAAATATTTTTATCTGAGCCTCAAGCTCATCACCATTGATGATCCGCTCTTTGGGGGTTGGGCCAAAGCCCAGAAATACCATTTCAGCGATGGCGGGATCTTTGATCAGATCTACACCAAATAACCCAAAACAGCCCAGGACCATCCCTCGGGCGCGGTCAACTCGCCGGATGGTCCTGATTAGAATTTTTTAAGAAGGCAACCGAAGACAGGTTATAATAAACATTTACTATTTTTAACATTTACTATTTTTAACATTCATTATTTTAAACATTCATTATAGTTCCGTCAGAGGAGACCTTTTCAATCGCCAACGCCTAAGAGTAAGGGCTCAAGAATTTGAGTTAAGCTGATAGCGCCAGGTTTTATTGGCAAGCCCCCGCGCCGACGGGCTAATCAGTCATAATGGGTCGGGGAATTTTTGAAATTTGGGCTGAGTGAAAAAATGAGACGCAAGAGTCAGAAAAGATGAGCCGAAAAAAAAGAGTCATCCCGGGCTTCAGCCTTACCTTGGGGATCACGATGAGCTATGTGGGATTTTTTGTCATGCTGCCAATGATCTCCATGGCCCTTCAGACGGCTAATCTGAGCTTTAAGGAAATAATTGACTCAGCCACTGACGCCAGGGTTCTTTCCAGCTATAAGGTCAGTTTTGGTTGTTCCTTTCTGGCCGCCTTGATCAACTCTGTCTTTGGGACCATGCTTGCCTGGGTCATCGTTCGTTATCGTTTTCTTGGTCGGAGCCTGATAGATGGGCTAATAGAATTGCCTTTTGCCTTGCCCACGGCCGTAGCGGGGATAGCCCTGACCTTCCTGACCACCAACAAAGGCTGGATAGGGCAACCTCTTTCGCGTCTGGGCGTCTCAATAGCCTATACTAAACTCGGCATTATTGTGGCTTTGGTTTTTATCACTCTCCCCTTTGTGGTCAGATCCATCCAGCCGATCTTAGAGGATCTCTCCCCTGACTACGAGGAAGCCGGTCGGACCTTGGGGGCTGGCAGTTTCACCATCTTCTGGAAAATCATCTTCCCAGAAATCAAACCAGCCTTGCTGACTGGGTTCGCCCTGGCCTTTGCCCGGGGCCTGGGGGAGTATGGCAGCGTCATCTTTATCGCTGGCAACAAGCCTTTCCAAACTGAGATCGCCCCGCTGATGATCGTCACCAGACTTGAGGAGTTTCTCTACGGTCAAGCGACGGCGGTGGCTCTCTTTATGCTGCTGGCCTCTTTCATCATTATGTTCATTGTTAACCGCGTCCAGATCCGGGTCGCCAGACTGGTGGGGGACTAAAGGTCATGGCCATCTTTAATTTCCAGAAGGCCTCTCTTTCCCCAGCCCCTTTCGCCAGAGGGTATCGGGAGGAAAATCCCCTCATCAGGCGAATCTTGATCGCCCTGAGTCTCATCTTCACTCTCCTGATACTGGTCATGCCACTTTTGGTGGTCATCTCTCAAGCTTTCGGGACCGGCTGGGACAACTTCTGGAAGGCGGTAACCAATATCTTCACCCTCAAGGCCTTGTATCTGAGCCTCATCACCACCTTCTCGGCCGTTACCGCCAACACCGTCTTTGGCCTGGCCGCGGCTTGGGCTCTTTCTCGCTATAACTTCAAGGGGCAAGGTTTTTTGATCACCATGATCGATCTGCCTTTCGCCATCTCCCCCATCATCGCCGGGCTCATTTTCATCTTGACCTATGGCCGCCTGGGCTGGATGAACTCCTTTCTCCAGGAGCATCAGATAAAGATCGTCTTTGCCACCCCAGGCTTGATCATGGCCACCATTTTCGTGACTATCCCCTTTGTGGCCCGAGAGTTGATCCCGGTTCTAGTGGCCAGAGGCTCCGACGAAGAGCAAGCGGCGGTTCTAATGGGAGCGGGGTTTCTAACAATATTTTGGCGGGTAACCCTGCCCCACATCAAATGGGCTCTCATTTATAGCGTCATCCTTTGCGCGGCCAGGGCTATGGGTGAGTTTGGGGCGGTTTCAGTGGTATCCGGTCACCTTCGAGGCAAGACCAACACCTTACCTCTCCACATTGAGATCCTCTATAACGAGCACCACTACAATGACGCCTTCGCGGTCTCGGCTATTCTGGTAATCACCTCAGTCGTCATTTTGACAGCCAGAAGCGTGGTTGAACATATCTCCAAAAGGGAGGAGCGCTCAAATGTTCGTTGAGCTGCGGGATGTCTCCAAAGCCTTCGGGGATTTTGAGGCGGTCAAAAAGGTCAATTTTGGTCTGACCAAAGGTACCCTGGCCGCTCTTCTCGGACCCAGTGGCAGTGGCAAGACGACCATCCTCAGGATGATCGCTGGCCTGGAGACACCCGACTCCGGGGACATACTCCTGGACAATCAATCCATCAAAAGCCTCGCCCCCAGCCGCCGAGGCATAGGCTTTGTTTTCCAAAACTACGCCCTCTTCCGCTATATGACTGTTTTTGAAAACATCGCCTTTGGACTCAAAACCCAGAAGGTCCCCAAGGCTAATATCAAGGAAAGAGTCGGAGAGCTTCTAGAGCTAATCGGTCTCGCCGATTTGGGGCGCCGCTATCCAGCTCAACTATCAGGAGGTCAGAAACAGAGAGTGGCCTTTGCCCGGGCCCTGGCCCCCAGGCCCAGGATTCTGCTGCTCGATGAGCCCTTCGCGGCCATCGACGCCAAGGTCAGAAGGGAACTGCGCTCTTGGCTTCGAAACATGATCAGTCATCTCAAGATCACCAGCATATTTGTGACTCACGATCAATCCGAGGCCATTGAAGTAGCCGACCGCGTCATCATTACCAATCACGGACAAGTTGAGCAGACTGGGGCGCCCATTGAGCTCTATCGTTCCCCGGCTACCCCCTTTGTGGCTCATTTCATCGGTGAATCCACGGTCGTCAATAACTACGGAAGCCTCAAAGGCTTTGAAACCGCCCCAGAGGGCGCCAGCTGCGCGATTCGACCTGAGTTTGTCAAGATTTATGCCCCTGGCGAGACCGTTCAGTTTGAAAACACTGTTCAAGAAGCCTTGGTTGATTCCCTGGCCTTCAGAGGTGATGTCCTGGAGGTGACCATCATTTTGAATGGTTTTGCCCTGACCACCACCTATTCTCTGGAAAGGCCGGCCCTCTCGGTGGGCGATCGGGTCAAAGTCCTCATTTACCGCATCTACGCCTTTGATCAGGATCGAGCCGTTTTGGTCGGCAACCGTCTGCTGACTAATGGAGGCAGTGGCTACAATTTCCAAATTTGAGAGACTATTTCCAGGTTGGTGGGGGTCGCGGGTTAGCGGGTGGTCATAGACCTTGCCAAGTCAGGCCCCCCTTCCCTCCCCAAATTTCGCTGACAAAAGAAAAATCAGCCCTGGCTCCAATATACGATCAGCGGAGCGACTAAAAGAGAAATAAAGCGTGACTCAAGATTTTAAATCATCAATTGACGCGCGACTCAGCGCCCTGCGCTGTGAAGTCGCCGTTATTGGCGGCGGGACAGCGGGAATCAAGGCCGCGATCTGTTTGGGAGAGCTAGGGCGCAAGGTGATCCTGGTTGAAAAGGCCTTTATCGAAAGGAGCGGAGCTCTAGCCGCCGGGGTCAACGCTCTAAACGCTTATATCGGTCGAGGGCGCTCGCCTGAGGATTATGTGGCCTACGCCATCAATGACGCCCATCAGATCGCCCGAACCGATCTGCTCCTGAGCTTGGCCAGACGGCTAAACCAACAAGTCGCCTGGCTAGACAGTCTGGGTCTGGGTCTGCACCGGGATCAGAATGGCGATTATCTGGAGCGCTCTTGGCGCAATGTCCGGGTCAATGGGGAAAATCTCAAGCCCCTGCTGGCCGCCGCGGTCAGAAAGACCCCTAACGTCACTATCCTGGAAAGAACCTCGGTCACTCATCTTCTGGTCCAGGATAATACTCTTCTCGGCCTGCTGGCCCTGCAATCCGAGGGAGGGCTGGTCAGGATCGAGACTCCGGCGGCCATCATCGCCACCGGCGGGGCCGCCGGGCTTTACCGGCCCCCGACCCCGGGGGGAGCCTCCAGTCGGATCTGGTACCCCCCGTTCAACACTGGGAGTGGCCTGGCTCTGGGGCTCAGGGCCGGCGCCGAGATGACCACTCTGGAGATGCGTTTTGTGGCCTTACGCTGCCGGGGAACCATGGCCCCAACTGGCACCTTGGCTCTAGGGGCCGGAGCCGAACAAGTCAATAGTCTTAACCAGGCCTATGAGGCGGCCTATGGCCAAACCACCTCTCAGAGGGTCTGGGCGGCCCGGGCGGAAAAAAGAGCTGGCCGAGGCCCCTGCCACCTTTCCGCCAAGGCCGATGAAAAGGCCAAATCTGAAATCTACCGCGCGTATTTAAACATGTGCCCTCATCAGACCCTCAAATTTCTGGAAGAGGAGCGCGAAGCGGAACGAATTGAAAAGCTCGCGCTCAGGCCTGTTGGCCTTGAAGAACCGCGGGCCCCCGCCCCGAAGACAGAGACAAATGAGCGTGGCTCAGAAGAGGCCTCAACAGGTCGACTCAAGGTCGAGATCGGTTCCAGCGAGCCCTATATCCAGGGAGGACACACAGCCGGGGGTTTTTGGGTCGATACCAATCGCCGAACCACGGTCAACGGTCTCTGGGCTGTCGGGGACGCCGCCGGTGGGGCGCCTCAGAAATATGTTACCGGGGCCTTGGCTGAAGCCGAGATTGCCGCCTTAGACATTTCCAGGCTTTTGACCACAGGGGAGCTTGAAAATGATCCAGATGGAAAGGCCAACCGTCCGGCGGTCAGATTGGCCCAAGAGGCCGCTCGCGAGCTTCAGCGGCATATCGCCTCAACCCCGGGTTTCCTAAGCCCCAAAGATCTGGACGAGGCTCTTCAAGAGATTATGGACTCTTACGCGGGAGGCCTCGGCTCTGATTACCGTTATAGCCAGGCTGAGCTGGCGGAGGCCGAAAGGCGGATCGAGTCCCTGATCGATTTGGGTCAAGAGCTGACCGTTACCGAAACAAATGGACTTGACAGACTATTGGTCGTCAGGGATAAGCTTATCCTGGCCAAATGCTTGGTCGCCCACTTAAGAGCCAGAAAAGAGACTCGCTGGCCTGGCTTTGGGGAATACAGCGACTTTCCCCAAACCGACGAAAGATATCTCTGCCACGTAAATTCCACCCTGATCGACCAGCGGATCGAGATTATAAGGCGGCCTCTGGTTCGAGAGGAGTTCTATGAGCATCCACCTCAATAAAAAACTCTGCCAGGGCTGCCGAGCGTGTCTATCCATTTGCCCGGGTTATCTCTTGAGCCTGGGGCCGGACCAACGGGTCCAGATAGAGGAGCCGGAACGCTGCTGGGGCTGCGCGGCTTGTCTCAAAAGATGCCCTCATCAGGCTTTGGGTCTCTACCTGCCCCCCGCCCTGGGCGGTCGAGGTATTCTTTTGACGGTAGTGGCGGAAAAAACCAGCCACGCTGACCCTGAGTCAACCCAAAGCCCGACAACCTCAGGCTACCGTCTTAGATGGCGGGCTCAGAGCGGCTCTTTTGTCCGGGAGATTGTAACCGAGCCTGGTCATAGTCAGGGCTATTAAAAATGTCAGCTTCAAGTTCTGACCCCTAGCCTCTAGTCAGAGACAAGGTCAAAACCAAGCGACGCTAAACGCGCTTATAGATTCGCTCAACCAGATTTTTTAGTCGCTTTGCTGTTATTTTTTTCGCGTAAAAATTTAATTAATTAATTTTGCTCATGACGATGTCAATGGTGGATTTTTATGATCAGGAGCGATAAAATGGCTGGATTAGGGACAGTCGGCCCAGAGCTGGTAACCGTCCCGGGAACAATAACCAGCCTGAAGACAGCGCGGGGACCGCGCTGAAACTTTAGCTCAAGTCAGGTCTTTCTAATGAACCATCTCAGATCCCTGGAAGCCTATAGTATTTTTATCCTCCGCGAGGCCTACAGCCGGCTGGGCCGACTGGGTCTTTTATGGTCCATTGGCAAGGATTCGACAGTCCTTCTATGGCTGGCCAAGAAGGCCTTTTTAGGGCACTGCCCCTTTCCCTTCATCCATGTGGACACCAGCTACAAGATCCCTGAGATGATCGTTTACCGGGATCGGGTGGCGAAGGAACTCGGTATAGAGCTTATTGTCCACCAAAACAAGCTGGCCCTGGCTGAGGGGATGGGGCCGGACAAAGGCCGTCTGGTCTGCTGTAAGGCTCTTAAGACCGAAGCTCTCAACGATATGACCAGGACTTACGGCTTTAACGGGCTGATCGTTGGGGTCAGGCGAGACGAGGAAGGCTCCCGCTCCAAAGAAAGAATCTTTTCGGTGAGAAACACAGAAGATCAGTGGGACTACACCAACCAACCCCCGGAACTCTGGGGGCAGTTCAAGACTGACTTTCCCAAGGGGCACCACATCAGAGTCCATCCCCTCCTCCAGTGGAGCGAACTGGATATCTGGCGCTACATCGAAGCGGAGGAAATTCCGATTATCGACCTGTATTTCGCCAAAAATGGCGAACGCTACCGCAGTCTGGGTTGCGCCCCCTGCACCGGTCGGGTCAAAAGCCAGGCCAATAAAGTCTCGGAAATCATCACTGAGCTTGAGGCGACCAAAATTGGCGAACGGGCTGGTCGAGCTCAGGATCAGGAAGACGCCTACGCCATGCAGAAACTGAGGAAAGATGGATATATGTAACTAACTGATTTAAAAGATCAGGTGGTCAAGAATTACAAATTAATCGCGACTGAAAGATTATTCTTTTTTTTTCAGACTGGCGCCCGCGATGATTTGTCATTTGTTTATCATAATGGTCTAAACGCCAGGGACCTCACCTGGTCAAGGTTGACGACCGCCAGTCTAGCCGTCTTTTGACAAAATTAAGGGCCTATTCAACAAAAAATGGCCCAGTTAATCCTGGGCCAAATTCTTCGCCAGACTTATTTTAAGGCCAACCTTTTAGGAAATCTATGAGCGGAATCAGGGTGAGCCAAAAACCTGTCTTGACCAACCACCTGAGCCAGAGGTGGCCAGTGGCTAAAATGTCTCACTCGGGGCGGCGGCCGGCTTGGGATAAGCCGCAACCGCGGAAGGATGGGCGCGTTTAATGGACAGGGTCAGGGAAAAACTCAAACTCGTCTTCACCGGCCACGTGGATCATGGAAAATCTACCGTTATTGGTCGCCTTCTTTATGATACGGGGGCCCTACCCCAAGGCACCGTGGAGAAAATAAAACGAGTCACGGCTGAGACTGGTAAGAACTTTGAGTTTGCCTATCTTCTGGACGCCTTTGAGGAAGAACAAAAACAAGGCATTACCATAGACACCACCCAGCTTCAGTTTAAGACGGAAAAGCGCGATTACGTCATAATCGACGCCCCTGGTCATAAAGAGTTTCTAAAAAACATGATCTCTGGGGCCTCGGACGCTGAGGCGGCCTTTTTGGTTGTTGACGCCGAAAGAGGGGTCGAAGAGCAGTCCCGACGTCACGCGCATATGCTCTCCCTTCTGGGCCTCAAGCGGATAGGCCTCATTGTCAACAAAATGGATCTAGTCGGATTTCGTCAGGCGGTCTTTGAGGAGATAGCCAGCGGGTTAGATCGCTATTTTAAAAGCTTGGGGCTTCAGGTCAGCCTCGCCATCCCTCTCTCCGCCCTGAACGGCGAGAACATAATCAAAGCCTCGGAACTTCTGCCCTGGTACCAAGGACCGACCCTGATCGAGGCCCTCGACCAACTGGAAAAAACCCAGGCGGAGCGAAAGGGCCTGAGGCTTCCAATCCAGGATGTCTACAAGTTTGACGATCGCCGGGTTTTAGTTGGCCGGATCGAGAGCGGTCAAGTCAAGGTTGGTGATGAGGTCCGGATCCACCCGAGCGGCAAGAAGACTCAGGTGATCTCTCTACCAGCTTGGCTAGAGAGAGACGAGAGGCAAACAGCTGAAAGCGGCCAGTCTATTGGGCTGATGGTAGCTGACGAGTTTTTTAATCGCCGGGGCGAAGTCATCAGCCACTTGGTGGACCCACCCTCTGTCTCCAACAGGTTTAGAGCCTCCATCTTCTGGCTGGGCCGTGAGCCTCTGAGCCAGAACCACCGCTATCGCTTAAAACTGGCCACCTCAGAAACCGAGGCTGAGATCTCGGAAATAGTCAGTCTGATCGATTCCTCCCGCCTGGCCCGACTCCCGGCCAAGGGCCAGGTCAAGCAAAACGAGGTGGCCGAGGTCGAGATTAGCCTCCAAAATCCCCTGGCCATCGATCTCTTCTCCGAACATCAGGCCACTGGTCGTTTTGTTTTGCTTGACGGCTTTGACGTTTCCGGGGGCGGTATTGTCACCCACGTCCACCCCTTGACCGACATCAGACACGGTTTCGAGCACGGGAGCCTCAGGGCGAGATGCGAGGTGTTCGAGGAGTACTACTACAGTCTGGGCGATCTGAGTGTCAACAAGGTCAACCCTAAAGACCTCAGTTACACCATAGGCGACACCGTGCCTCTTTTGGGATATAGCTACCGGTATCCTGAATTCTTTGACATCATCATCTTCCGGGATCAGATGGTCATCCAAATCCGGGCGGGTCAAGTGGCGGCCATGCTGCCCCTGGCCGACTACGCCTACCAGGGCCTGCCCTTGGTCAATGGCCGCGGCTTTGGTCTTCTGGTCCACTCAGCCGATGAGTGGTCCCAGGCCCGGGCGGACTTTGAAAAGCTGACCCCGGAAAACGAGCCTGAGCTGGCCAGACGCTGGCTTGATTTCAACACTTATAGACGCATCCCCCTGGGATTGGTCGATTTCAGCGTCTGACTCATTTTTCAATCGCTCTTTAATCTCGGAATTTGCCGGTTAGCCGGGTTACCTCAATCTCCACGACCGCGGTGCGGGCCAGTTTTTCCGGGGGAATTGGCTGATCGGCCAAGGCCGGGGCGAATTTGGCCACCAGTCGCCGCAGAGCCACCTCGGCGGCCTGACCTTGAATAAGCCGGGCCTGGCCGCTGATGACCACGCTGCGATAAACGGTGGACACCGAGCAGGGCGTCTGACCCCGCCGATAAGCCACGGTCTCGTAAACCACAAAGCTCACCCGGGGATCCCGGGCGATAAACTCCATTTTCTGGCCTTGAAAGCCGCCGTGAAAATAGATCCGCCCCTGGTGGTAGACATAATTGACTGGAACCGCGTAAGGGCCGTCCGGGCTCAGGGTGGCTAAAACCCCCACCTCGGCCTCGGCCAGGATCTTCTCCACTTCCGCCTGACTCAGGCTCCATTTATCTTTCATCAGAGCTGGCCTCCCTCGGGCTCAAAAAAAAACCCGCCCCGCTCACCAGGTTGGCGAGCGGGGCGGCTCAACCTCTCTCCCGGCGATCAGAGAATCAGGGACGTGTCCTTAAAATCCAGCCGCGGCCCCCGAGGATAGTAACCCCCCTCTTCGCCATAGCCCAGATTGATGAGGAAATTGGACTTCCACCGGCCATCGGGAAAAAACTCCTGATCGACCTTGGCCTGGTCAAAACCGCTCATGGGCCCGCAGTCCAGACCCAGGGACCGCGCGGCCAGGATCAGGTAAGCCCCTTGCAGGGAGCTATTGCGAAAAGCGGCCTCAGCGGCCCCAGCCGGGTCAGCCTCGTAGACCGACTTGGCGTCATAAGCGGTCCACAGGTTAGGCAAAAACTCGTAAAACTGGCTGTCATGGGCCACGATGACCGTTACCGGGGCCTTTTCCACCTTGGCCACGTTACCAGGCGACAAACAAGGCAAGAGCCTTTTCTTCGCCGCCGGGGAGCGGACAAAAACAAAGCGGCCCGGCAAGCAGTTGACCGCCGTGGGACCCCACTTGAGCAGATCGTGCAAATTCTGGAGGGTCGCGTCATCGACCGGCTGGCTGTCAAAGCGATTATAAGTCCGGGCCGTCAGAAACAGGCGCTCTAAAGCGGCCTGGTCAAGCGAGCTTTTCATGAGAAAAATCCTCCTCAAAAGGGCGATGAATAATCAGAGGCCAGCCCTCATAAAAAAAATTAAAAAAACACCCGAGCCGCCGGAACCCGCCTCCGACCGTGGTGGCGACTGGTCAGAGGGTTAACCCCCTGTAGCCCTCGCCCGAGGCCATTAGCCGCCAGGGCGACTCTGGCCTGCCCCCCCAAGCCTATTCCACTGTCTCATCATAAAAAATCTTTAACCCCTCCATCGTCAGATCCGGCAGAACTTTCTCAATGACCCGGGTCTGTCCGGCGATGAGCCCGGCCAGGCCCCCAGTGGCCGCGACCAGGGGCTCGGAGGCCATTTCCGCCCGAATCCGGCCCACCAGACCCTCGACCAGACCGGCGTACCCCAGAACCAGCCCTGAGTTGAGGCTGTTGACGGTGTCCCGACAGATGGCCCCGGTGGGCTCAAAAAACTGCTCCATTTTCGGTAGGCGACTGGCCTTCTGAAACAGAGCCTCGGCCGAGAGCCGAAATCCCGGGGCGATGGCTCCCCCCAGGTACTCGCCCTGGGCGGAGACGCAATCAAACGTGGTGGCCGTGCCAAAGTCCACGATGATGAGGCTTTTTTTAAAACGCCGAAAGGCGGCCAGGGAAACCACCACCCGGTCGGCCCCCACTTCCCGAGGATCATTGTAAAGGATAGGCAGAAGTTTCTGGCTCTGGGGCTCCACAAAGATGGGGGCCTGGCCCAGATACCGCGACCCCAGGCGCTCCAGGGCCGGCCGCATGGGCGGGACCACCGAGGCCACCACGCAGCCGGTGATGTCCTTGAAAGAGCGCTCACTCAAACGCAGAAAACCATCCAGGACCAGGCCCAGCTCATCCCCAGAGGCGCTTTTCTGGGTGGAGACGCGCCAGATAGCCAAGAGCTTTTCCTGGCCCCACAGGCCGAATTTTATGTTGGTGTTGCCGACGTCAATGGTCAGAAGCATGCCAGATTCCTGTTGGCCCGAAGCGGCCTAGAGCCTCAAATTCCGCCCTGAGCCTGGAGGCGTCGGCTCAGGTCCGCGCTCAAATTTTCCATGACTCGCCGGGCCTCCTCCGTGGGATCGAGTTTGGGGCCCTGGTTGGGAGCCTGCCGAAAACTGATGATTTTGTAGCTGATTAAGCGGCCATCCGGGGCCAGATCCACCTGAGCCAAGGGAGCCAGGCCCGTCACCCCCTTGACATTAATCCCGGCGGCGGTGGCGAAATTGCCCAGGGAATACAGGATCAGGCGCCCCTTATAAACCTCCACGGCCCGAGGGACATGGGGGCCGTGCCCAATGATGAGGCTGGCCCCTTCGTCAATCAGGGTCGTGGCCAGGCGCCTTAAATCCCCGCGTTTTTCACCCAGATAAAGCTCCGGCCCCAGAGGAAGACTCAGAGCTCCGGCTCCCTCGGCCCCGCCGTGGAAGGAGACGATGACCAGGGCCCCGGGGTAATCGCGCAAGGCTTTTTGAACCAGAGCCACCGCCCCGGGCAAATCGTTGATATTCTGGCAGCCCTGATTGGGGGCCAGGGCCAGGAAGACGGCCTGAAATCCCGAGCCCAGGCTCAGGGGGGTCAACTGGCCTGGAGCCCCAACGTGTTTAAGGCCCATGGTCGCCAAAACCTCCACGGTCTGAGCCCGACCGGCCTCGCCATAGTCATTCACGTGATTGTTGGCCAGAGAAAGGATATTAAAGCCAGCCGCCCGCAGAAACCGACCGTAAGCGGGCGGGGTCCGAAAGCAGAAAGAGCGGCCAGTGGAAGTGTCTTTGGTGGGGGCTCCGCGGTCAGTCAAGGGCCCCTCAAGGTTCCCGAAGACAATGTCCCGTCCCTTCAAATAAGGGATGGCTTCTTGAAAAAAGCCTTCCCCACCGTCCGGGGGCAAGAGGTTTTCTGTCCCCATCATGATATCGCCCACCGCCGCCACGGTGATGACCCGCTCCGAGGCGGGGGGGCCAGCTTCCGGGCCGAGGGCCGGCGGAGGGACGCTGGCCCGGGGGGCGCAGCCAAAAAGAAAAAGGGCCAGAGCCACTGAGAAAAAAAACCGCGCGGTCAGGGAACTCATAACTGACTCCAGCGAATCTGAGTCTAAGCGCTCGGGCCCTGGCTGGCTTTGGTCAGGCAGGTGGCCAGGGACAGACTTAACTCCTCCAGAATCGCCGACTGGGAGGTGGAAACGGTAATCATGGTTCGGTGGGCCTGGTGAATGGCCGTCAGGGCCTCGGCCAGCCTGGCCCAGGGCCACTTGCTGACCTGCGAGCGCAGATTGTTGAAATAATAGGGTTTATAGCCCAGGGGAGCTGGCCCCGAGAGGCTTTCTGGATTGGCGGTCTCCAGGCTGATCTTGAATTTAACCAGCCTTAAAAAATGGTTGCCAACCGTGTACAAAAGGCTAAAGGACGAGGAGTTCTCCTCCAGGTCCAAGAGAGCTTGGATGGCCGCGGGGACATTTTGGTTGGCCAGGGGATCGCCTAACTCATAAATGGCGGCCGTGGGGGTGAGGCTGACGAGCGCCCGGATTTCCCGGGCCGTGATGGGCGTCCCCGGGCCCGGATAAATACTCAACTTCTCCAGCTCGCCCAGGAGCAGATACAGGTTCTCCCCGATTCGCTCAACCATGGACCGAGCCCCATCCAGGGTCAACTGGCAGCCCAGGGCGGTGGCTTGTTTGACAAGCCAGCCCGGCAACTCGGATTTCTGGGGAGCCCGGCAATTGACCTCCAACCCCAGATCGGCCTGATCCTTAAAAAATTTCTGCTTTTCCCCAGGGTTTTCGGCGATGAGGACAACAATGTTATCCGGGTGCGGCTTTTCCAGGTAACGGGCCAGCCGATCGAGTTCGGCGGGCAAGTATTTCTCGCGCTTAATAATCACCACCCGGGGCGGCAGAAAAAAGGGCCCCGTGGAGGCGGACTCAAGAATCTGCCCCCAGTCCACGTCATCAGTCTTAAAACTCTGAAAATTGAAATCGAAAAAGTCCGGGTTGACCACGCTCCGGGCCGCCTGGATGACCTTGTTTTGGGCTTGGGGATCCGCCCCCACCGCCAAATAAAAAGGGCGGCGAGCCGGCCCACCGACCTCCTCAATAAATTGACTGACTTCCATCCCGTTCCGCCTTTCGTCAGAATTTTAGCCCTAATTCCGGCTAGACGCAAGAAGCGGGCCGGTCGCCAGCTGTCTTAAATTTGGCCTAATATCTTTTATTTTATTGGTATATTTAAAACAAATTTGTCTTGTAACTTAAATTTACAATTTATTTATGTTTTTTACATCTAGTCACCAAGCCCCCAACTAAAGCTGGATCTTGACCTTGCGACCACACACTTTTTGACCTATATGTCAATTTATTTGGAATATGAGCTTGTAACAATGGTTTATTTCTTAAATCAATTGAAGATAGATATCTATTGCCTCCTCCGTCACATACAGAGTTCATAAAAGGACACCAAGCCTTTGCGAGGTTGTGCTCCGATGTATCATTCCAGGTATCAAGTCGATACCCAAATAATTCATAAATTTTACTCATTTAAATATATTTTTATTTGTTTACCAATCGCTTCCGCGAGAGGGGGTGGGACAGAATTGGCGACTTGACGGTGTTGATCAAGATTATTCACTGTCCCAGTTCTCGCTCGAATAGGTCCGCGGAGCAAATAATTATCATCATATCCATGTAGCCGCATATACTCTCTTGGAGTCAGATATCTATTTTCAGTTGGATGATAGAATATTTCACCACATCTCAATGTATTTGACGGTTTGTTACGGTTAAGTCGAAGATACTTTGTTGTGTCTTTAGAGGATAGGTTACAACGTATATCAGAGCTGACTCCAGTTTGAGCGGCCAAATAAGAGCCTTCAGGCACATAAGAAATACGCTCTCGGTCACGCGCTGGGGTAACGTCAATATGGCTATCATTTCGATCAAAAAGATTAGTTCCAGGAATTTTGCGAGAAGGCGCGTCTAAATCTGAGATGACTTCACCGACAGTCAGATAAGGTAACGAACCAAATAAATTACTTGTTGGAGAGTGAGTGCTTTCAGGGAAGTTAAAATTGTTCTGGGCGTAAGTGGCGACAAAAAATAACCTTTCCCGAAGTTGGGGAACGCCATAGTCAGCCGCGCAGCAAACTTTCCACTTTGGAACAAACCCAATCCTCTCTAATTCAGAAATAAATAGATTGAATACACCACCTCGGTCACCATTAGAATTTTTAGCTGATAAAAGGCCTTTAACTTGCTCTATTAAAATCACTTTAGGCCTCAAATATTCAGCAAAACGAATTATTTCGAACAATAAAGGACCGCGAAGATCATTTAGCCCCGCCTGCTTCCCGGCCAAAGAGAAAGGTTGACAAGGAGGACCGCCAAATAATAAATCGAGATTATTTTTGCCAATATTCAATTTTTTGGATAAATCTGGAAGATTTACTTGCCGAATATCAGTTTCAAAGACTTCAGTGTCCGTTTGTTCCCGCTCAACCGCCGCTCGTAAAGTCTCACAGCAGAATTTATCTATTTCAATATCAGCGAGGATATTAAATCCAGATTTTTTTAAGCCTATATCCATCCCACCGGCCCCAGAGAACAAACTTAAGGCCTTTAGATTGCTCATTGCTTCCTTCCTACTAATTATAACCAATTAATTTTTACATTTTTAATATAAAAATAATATAAATAATTATAAAATATTTTTATATTTAATTTGGTAAAAATATTAATCTATTAGTATAAAATTTCACTTTTGAAAATATTCAGCTTCGTATCAAAATCTTTCATCTTTAAAGTTTATCATAAAACTATGATAACACATTTTTTTTAAACTGTGTTATTAGGTCAACCATCATTTCCTCAATAACGCTGATGGTTGGGAAATTATCAGGCCGCGAGGTCAACGCCTGAAATTTGGCGCAATGTTCCAGGCGGATTTTAAAGTGGTCCGCAAGCTGGGCTATCCGAGACGAGATGACGATTAATTATTGTCAAAAAAATTCTCTAAAACGCGCTCAAGTCATCTTATTATAGATTCCATCCTGCCTGGTCGCTCCTGCTCGCCGAGACTCTCAAATAAGGCGAGCACTTTTTTAAATCTTGCCTGAAACAGCCGAGAATGTCAATATGTAGTGGCGGCCAGCAATCCAACCACCCGAGCCCTGGCCCAGGCTGACCGAACGGCTCCGCCGGCCCAGCCTCTAAAAATCAAAAATAGATCTAAATAGATTTTTTATTTTTAATATTTAATATTATTTATTACTTTTAATATAATATTTTACTAATTTTAGTATTAATTTGAAATTACGCCTAAAATATACCCCGATTCACCTATTGACTCCCTTAACTTTTTGAGATAGACTAGATCGGATAACCCGAAGGCCCAGAGCCATTAGCCCCAGATGGGGCCTTAATTATTCTGGGAGCGCGGGGCCCTATGAGGTCGCATGGCCATTTTGCCTATTTTAAAATATCCTGACCCTCGCCTGCGGTCCCGGTCGCTACCGGTGGAAAGCTTTGACGAGGACCTGGCCACTCTGGCCGGGGATCTGCGGGAAACCATGATCCACGCCCCGGGCTCGGGTTTAGCCGCCCCTCAGGTCGACAAGCTGTTGCGGGTGATTGTCATTGACGACACCCAATTGGGCGAGGAATATGGCCAAAAAGTCCTGACCCTAGTCAACCCTCAGATTATTGAGGCCAAGGGCGAGCAGATCTACCAAGAGGGCTGCCTCTCGGTCATTGACCTGCAGTCAAACGTGATCCGCGCGGCTGAGGTCACGGTGGAGGCCCAGGATGTCACGGGCCAGAAATTCACCCTGAGCGCCAGCGGTCGCCAGGCGGTGATTTTGCAGCATGAGATCGATCACCTGGAGGGGGTCCTGTTTCTGGATCGCATCAGTCGCTTGAAAAAAGACATCTATCGCAAAAAATTGTTTAAATCTCAGAAAATGGCCAAAAATTCATGAAAGAACTCTGGCGATTGGTATTCTTCGGGAGCGGCCTAGTGGCCCTGCCCGCCTTGGCGGCCTTGATGGGCGGGCCGGACCAAGTGACTTTGGTGGTGACCACCCCCCCGGCCCCGGCCGGTCGCGGGCGAGGCCTGCGGCCCACGGTGGTGGCCGAGCAGGCCCGTTTGGCCGGGATTCCGCTAATGGAAACCGCCCGCGTCAACACCCCGGAAACCGTGGCCGCCCTGGAGGCCCTGCGCCCGGATCTGCTGGTGGTCTCGGCCTTTCGGGGCCTTTTGGGGCCAGAGCTGCTGGCTCTGGGGCAATGCCCGCCTATCAACATCCACCCCTCGCTGCTGCCGCGCCACCGCGGCCCGGCTCCGGTCAACTGGACCCTCCTGACTGGCGACCCCAAGGCCGGGGTCACAGTCATGGCCATGGTCCCAGCCATGGACGAAGGCCCCATTCTGGCCCAGGCCGAGCGACCCATCACCCCAGGCCAAGGAGCCGGCGAGCTGGAGGCTCTCCTGGCCCAGGACGGGGCTAAACTGCTGATGACGGTCATTGAGGGAGTCAAGAGCAAATCTTTAACCCCCATTCCCCAGAACCCGGCCCAGGCCACAGTGGGGCGACGCCTGACCAAGGCCGATGGGCGCCTGGATCTAACCAAAAACGCCTCGGAGCTAGCCAATCGGGTTAATGGCCTCGATCCCTGGCCCGGAGCTCAGGTTCTCTTTAAAGACAAACCCCTCCGGCTTTTCGGGGCCATCGCCCAACCCGGGGAGGGGGCCCCGGGCCAGATTCTCGGCCTGGCCGGAAGCCGGCTTTTGATCGGGACCGGTCAGGGGATTCTAAATGTGGCCCAGTGTCAACCCGAGGGACGCAATCGCATGACCGGGTCGGACTTTTTACATGGTTACCGGCCCAGCAAATTGGAAAATTTCCCGGCCTGAGAAACGCCGCTGGCTGGTGGGCGGTCCGGGCTCCCCGCCGGCCTGGACCGCGACGCCCTCATTTAATCTGGTAGCTTTTAACCTGACCTCGCTTGACCTGACCGCCTAATTCGCGGATAAGACCTTTATTTTGCCGCGTTTGAGTTTTTTAGCGGTAACTTTTATCAGCGATACCTATAGTTAGTTGGGTTCTCTGGAATTTGGCCCAACCCCAGGACTTTCGCCTGACCAGAGGTCCGGTTTCCTGGCCAGTCTCTGAGCCCCCTTCGGGCTTGGCCGAAAACTGACTATTTTCCCTCTCATTTCCGTGGAAACGCCGCTATGAGTCACCTGGCTAATATTATGGAATCCGGCATGTTGATAGCCTTTGGCCTGGCCTGGCCAGCCAATATCCGCAATAGCCTCAAGATTAAGTCCTCCCGGGGGCGGAGCCTCCAGTTCCTGATCATCATCATCATTGGCTACCTTTTCGGCCTGGGAGCCAAATTGGCCGCGGACAAGCTTAATTACGTGTTTTTCTTCTATCTGATCAATCTGATAATGGTTACGACCGACCTGGGTTTGTACTTTTATTATCGCCGCCAGGATCGGCTCAAAGGGCTGAGTTAAAGGCGTGGCCAAAGTCCTTCTGGCCATGAGCGGCGGGGTCGACAGTTCCACGGCCGCCTACCTGCTTAAGGAGCGAGGCCATGAGGTCACGGGGGCGACCATGCGGCTTTTACCGGACGAGGAACCGGCTGAGCCGGGTCGCCGGACCTGCTGCGCCCAGCGGGACATCGCCGACGCCCGCCAGGCCGCCGAAAAACTTGGCTTTAACTTCTGGGTTTTTAACTTCCAGCTCTTGTTCTTTCATGAGGTCATCAAACGTTTCGCCGCGGCCTACGCTCAAGGCCTTACCCCCAACCCCTGCCTGGACTGCAACCGCTACCTAAAATTCCGACTCTTCTGGGACCGAGCCGAGGCTCTCGGGAACGATTATATGGCCACCGGCCACTACGCGCGAATTGAGCGCGACCAAGGGCCTTACCAGGGGCGCTATCTGTTAAAAAAAGCCCGGGATTTGACCAAGGACCAGAGTTACGCCCTATACGCCCTCCGGCAGGAGCAACTGGCCCGCGCTCTTTTGCCCCTGGGCGAGGTGACCAAGGCCGAGGTCCGGGAACTGGCCGCCAACCTGGGTCTAGCCGCCGCCGACAAACCCGATAGCCAGGACATCTGTTTTGTCCGGCGCGGTCGCTACACAGATTTTTTAGCCACTTTGGGCCCGCCGCCCCCGCCGGGGAACCTCGTGGACCAGAAGGGGCGCCTCCTGGGCCGGCACCAGGGCCTTCCCCACTACACGGTGGGTCAGCGCAAGGGATTGGGGCTCTCTCGCCCCGAGCCTTGGTATGTTCTGAGACTGGATCCGCGGCGCAACGAGGTGGTGGTGGGCCCGGAGGCCGAGCTTTATCAGACTCGGGCCCTTGTCGAGGACGTTAACCTCATCGCCTTCGAGCGCCTAACCGGGCCCCTGGAGGTTATGGTCAAGCTGCGCTATCGGCACCAGGAGATCCCGGCCCAGCTCGTGCCGCGGCCCCAGGGAGTCCTAATGTTGTTTCAAACCCCTCAAAAAGCGGTCTCCCCAGGTCAAGCGGCTGTCTTTTACCAAGGCGAGGTGGTGGTGGGCGGGGGGATCATCGCCCGGACCCAGGAATAAAGGCCCCACCGCCCTTAATTTGTTTATTATCTAAAAATTTATCCTGAAAAAAGGTGCTAAAATGACTTCTTTAGCTGAAAAAAGACATATTTTAGAGAAAATTCTGAAAAACCTACCCAGCGCGGCGGTGGCCTTTTCCGGGGGGGTGGACTCCTCTTTTCTGCTGGCGGTGGCTTTTGAGGTCCTGGGTGAGCGGGTGGCGGCGGTGACTGGCCGATCGCTGAGCTTTCCGCCCCGGGAATTGCGAGCCGCTCAGGCCTTCGCCGCCGAACGGGGCATCCGGCACTACCTGGTGGATTCCGAGGAGCTGGATCTGCCCACCTTCAGCCAAAACCCGCCCAACCGCTGCTACCTGTGCAAAAGCGAGCTCTTCGCCAAAATCAAAGCCCTGGCCCAGGCCCAGAATCTGGCCCAGGTCCTGGAGGCCTCCAACGTTGATGACGAGGGCGACTACCGGCCTGGTCTGCTGGCCATCAAAGAGCTGGGCGTTTTAAGCCCCTTGCGGGAGGCTCGCCTGACTAAGGCGGAGATCCGGCTCCTCTCCAAGGAGATGGGCCTCCCCACCTGGGATAAACCTTCCTTCGCCTGTCTGGCCTCCCGCTTCCCGTACGGGGAAGCCATCACCCCGGCCAGACTGAGCCTCTTGGACCAGGCCGAGCAGTTTCTTCTGGATCTGGGCCTCAAACAGGTCCGAGTCCGCCTCCATGAAAAGGCCACTCTGGCCAGAATCGAGACCGATGAGGCGGGCATCGCCCTTTTATCTCAAGGGGCGAGCCGACGAAAAACCCACGATTATTTCCTAGGTCTGGGCTTTACTTACGTGGCCCTGGATCTTTTGGGCTACCGGACCGGCAGCATGAACGCCACCCTCACCCCCGCCGACCAGGTGGCCCTTTAACCCCCCGGCCTGAGTTGGCCTCGCCCACCCCGGCAAAAGACAATCCCCCAAATGTTCAAAGGCCAGGGTCCCTAACGGGTCCCTGGCCTTGAAACTCTTAACAAATAAATTTTGTCAGGCCTATTTTTTAGCCTCAGGCTTACCCTTGCTCCCAGACATACCCTTAGCCCCAGACTTACCCTTGACCGCGGGCTTACCCTTGACCTCGGCCGCCGGGGTGGTCTCCTGAGCCTCGGGAGCCTCTGAAGCCGCTAGAGCCTCTTTAGCCGCCGGAGGGGCCGGATCCTCCAAGGTCAAGGCGATAATTTTCACCTCATCCACTGGGCGATCATTGGGGCCGGTTTTGGTGGAGCCAATGGCCTTGACCACGTCCATCCCCTCGACCACCTGCCCGAAAATGGCGTGTTTACCGTCCAACCAGGGCGTGGCCACCAGGGTTATGAAAAACTGAGATCCGCCAGTGTTCGGGCCAGCGTTAGCCATGGACAAAACGCCTGGGCCGGAATGGGTCAGGCCAGGCCCAAACTCGTCTTTAATTTTGTAGCCAGGCCCCCCAGTCCCGGTGCCGTTGGGATCGCCACCTTGGATCATGAAAGAGTCAATAACCCGGTGGAAAATGGTCCCATCGTAGAATTTTTCCTTGACCAGCTTGATGAAATTGCCCGTCGTCTCTGGGGCCAGATCCGTTAAAAGCTCCACCTTGAAAACGCCGTGATTGGTGTTGAAGACGGCTAACGGCCTAGGCGGGGAGGTGGGTTTGTCCTGGGCCAGAGCCGGGCGAGCCAAAAAACAACTGACCAAGACCAGTAAAGAAAACAATAAATAACTCATAAGTACCTTCATAGGATTTAACCCCAAAAATAATTGACAGAATAGCTTGTGTTTAGCAAGTTAATAAGATAAAAATTAAACTTATAATATTATAAATTTAATATTATTTTTTATTTGATATTTTCAAAATAGATAAACAACTATTAGACCTATAATTCTAAATACGCCGCTATAAAAATAATTTTAACACGCGGTTTGATAACTCAAGACGTTCAGTTTCTGTAGGCACTAAATCAATCAATAAATAATAATAATATTTATAAAAACTTATCTCAAATAAGCTTAACAATAATAAATATATTTTTTTATCTTTATGTATAATATTTTTAAAATAAATTTTACTCAATTATTTTGGAATAACTTTATTATAAAGTTAATTATCTATCTCCACGGACCGTCTTTCATATAAATAAAATTGACTAGTCACCAGGCAAGTATATACACAAAAAATCAATAAGAAAAATTAATTTAATGTCAGATAATTAACATGCATCAAGAAAATTATAAATATTATTTAAAATATATTTCTTTAACGCTTGATAAACCGGATTAACTACCAGACCAAATTCCCAGGCCTCAATGTTTTCTTCAAACACAGGCTGCTATAGTTGGCCAAAAAAAAATTGAACAAAATAAAAAAATTTTTTGCGTTTTTAAATGAGTAAGTCCCGAATATAACGCTTGTTAGTAATAATAAACCAGTTAGTGGGGGTCATAAAATCAGTTATAAGCGTTCGGCAGTTCAGCCGAAGATGATTAGTTGGCTAATCTGAGTGAATTTTTTGTTCCACGCGCTTCTGAGAAGCCAACCTGTTTCTTAAAATTAGCGGCTGCCGTCCCCGACCTCGGAGGCCCTCTAAACTAAAAAGAAAAAATTCACTCTTTATCGTAAAATTTTTGGACTACCTCAAAAATTTGTCAAACTCAAAAATTTGTCAAAAAAAAGTTCTAAAATCGCTGCGGGAAGTCTAAATCCGATAAAATAACAAAATTACCCTAGAAAAGTATTAAAACGTCTCCTAGGGGTTTTAAACAATCGGGGCCCTTGGAGGGGGAAAATCGCGCCAAAATCGTCTAATTCGACAGGATCCTAGCTAAATTTAGCGTTTTTTAGTCATTTTAAGATAATTTTCTTTTTGTCTCTACCAAAAATCAACTAAACTGTTGATTTTATTGGTCGGGGTGAGAGGATTCGAACCTCCGACCCATTGCTCCCAAAGCAATTGCGCTAGCCTGGCTGCGCCACACCCCGAAAGACAAAATCAGTATTTTACCTAATCCTGTCTCCAATTTCAACCTCAAAATTTTTAGGCTCGGCGATTTTACATTTGGCCTGACCCCAGAAGGGCTTGGCCAGAGTAAAAACCATTCTTCACGAAGCTCGCGGGGCTGGGGTTGCCAAGGTGGAACGAATTTGAGACGGTGGAGAATATTTAATTAACTCTAATCTCTCCCCATAGATCGTTAATTGTTAGAGAAGAGCCAAATCGGAGATTAAAGAAGCCATCGCCAAAATGTTATTCTTTCAGGAACCTGATAACATATTGAAATTACTAAATTTATTTGATAAACATTTTTTTACCAGGGGCTTCGCGAAGGCGTCAATAAAGAGTTTTGCCAAAACAGGGCCGAAATAAATTAAAGATGGACAATTGAGGCTGAAAATTAGGACCAAAGATTACCAAAAATTAAACCGAATAATATTTAAAAATTATCTATTCATATGTTATTAGCTAATATATTATTAGCCAGCAAAATCAAAACTCAAAAAATTAATAAAATTATATTAATAAATATTATTATTATAAAGATAATTTAAATAAGCAAAATAGACTATTTAGAACTACTTTCTTTAATAATCACTTTAACCTCAGTTCTATCTCTAACGATTAACGCTGTTTTAAAGACTTTATGACCTAACCCTAGATACTTAGAGGCATACTTTTTGTCATCAATCTGGGCCAACGCCTCATTAGCTTTTTTGGCCAAGATGGCCTTAATTTTATCCTCGTTCTGACTTTTATCAATTTTTTTCGACTTTGTCTCAACCTCACCAAGCTGACTACCTGACAAATCGGTCAACGGGACATATTTCAGCTCAATGATAAAAACATTTTTTTCGCCAGCCTTTTGGGAGTCTATCTCCAAGACAGCGTCAATAAAGCCATCGCCAGTGGGCTCCTCGACTTTGGGCGACTGGCCAGCCAAGACCAAAGCGAAAAAGAGGCAGGTCTGATAAAAACCCTCAGAGGGCGAATGAAGCTTGACTGGCAAAAAAGAGAGAAACTGATGGAAAGCCTCTTCCAGGGCTGGAGCGTTATTTTGTTGGAAAGCCGCGCCAACCGGCTCGGCTCTTAATTTTAAGGTGTTAAGGTCGAGATTAACCAGCTTTTTAAAAGTTAAAATTCGCCCGCACAAAGAAGCGGCCACTTCCAGATTAGGCGGAGACAGACAATAAATCTTGGATGTGCCCGCGTATCGCGTCTGTTTAACTGTCAGATAACCAG